>NZ_JALNPM010000010.1:0-203870 GCF_024520875.1 Pantoea sp. Ft-CA_14
GTCGTTAGCTCAGTTGGTAGAGCAGTTGACTTTTAATCAATTGGTCGCAGGTTCGAATCCTGCACGACCCACCAATTCAGAATAAAGCGCCTTAAGGCGCTTTTTTCGTTTCCGCGGCACGGACTTTACCGTGCAGGATGAGAACCTGCTGCAGGTTCGCCTGAATCGCCGGGAGCGATTCAGGCTGATGCGACAGCATCACCCGCAGGGCGAGGCTCACGACGGGCCGAGGCTATCCTGCACGACCCACCAATTCAGAATAAAGCGCCTTTAAGGCGCTTTATTCGTTTCTGCTATTGAGAGATTTCCTGCGCTTCAGGGTAAAACTGCTTTTTCCAGCTATTTCAGACTTTAAACAAAGTGCTGGCTCAGGGAGCAAGGGCGAAGCTGCCCTTTGCTAAGGTACTGGATAAGCTCTCGCCTTTTCGCAACCTTAACAATTTCAGCTCTCAAGTCGTTTCACAGCGTGCCGATAACGTATCTGACAACTTACAGGGAGAAAAATGATGTCTTCAATTTCCGGAATTCTAAGCAGTGCAGTCAGTGGCGGTGACAGCGGTGGCGGCAGTGTTGCCTCGCAGGTCGCGGCGCTGAATAAACAGATTCAGAACGTCTTAACGCAAGTCAAAGAGCTGGCCGACAACAAAGAACTGACTGACGAACAGAAGTCTGAAATGCAGCAGATGTATCAGTCACAAATCACCATGTTGCAGGCACAGATTGCTCAGCTGGAACAGAAGCAGGCCGAGCAGGATCAGCCAAAGAGTGACAGCTCGTCCGTCAGTGAGAGCAAAGCAGACGGGATTAACCGCCCTACCGACACCAACAAAATTGATGTCTACATCTAAAATGCGGGCCTGGCCTCGCGTTGTTGCGCCAGCAGCGTCGCCTGCTGGCGCACCTCCTGCCAGATCGCTTCGGCAGCAGGCGTCAGCGAACGGTTTTTACGCTTGATCAGCGTGAGGCTGCGATTGATTTCAGGATATAGACGCCGCACCGTTAATGCGCGATCCGCCGGTAACGGTAACGCCAGCGCGGGCAGAATACTGATGCCGATCCCCACCTGTACCATCGGAAACAGCGTAGCGGGATGACCAATCTCCTGAACGACTTCAGCCCTGATATTCTGCTGCTGCATCGCCGCATCAATGAGGACCCGACTGCCCGAAGCGTAGTCCTGAAGCACCATGGTGCGGCCATCCAGCATTGACCATTCTGCCCTTTCCACCTGCGCCAGCGGATCATCATCACGGCATAGCAGCAGGAAAGGCTCATCCAGAATCGCGATGCTGTCAAAATCGCTGTCGCTGAGTGGCCCAATCACAATCCCGAAATCGACTTCGGCGTTACGCACACTTTGCAGCACCCACTGCTGGGCGCGATCGTGCAGTATCACTTTGATGTCAGGAAAGTGTTGCTGGCTGGCGGCCAGACATTGCGGCATCAGATGAGCGGAAATGGTCTGGCTGGCTGCCACCCTGACGGTACCACTGCGCTGTTCGCCAAAACTGCGGATATCCAGCAGCGTGGTATGAATCTCCTCCAGCAGGCGCTCCATGCGTGACGCCAGCTGTTTTCCCGCTTCAGTCAGCATCACCTCCCGGGTGGTTCGATCCAGCAATCGCACGCCGGTTTCCGCTTCCAGCTCTTTAATACTGTGGCTGACCGCCGACTGACTCAGACCTATCGCCTGCCCCGCCTGGCTGAATCCGCCATAGTGAGCCACCGCAATAAAGGTTCGTAGCTGACGCAGGGTGTAATTCATCGATTCCGCTCATAGATTAATTCAATAAATCAATTTTATTTCTAAACAGGTTTCACGCACAATCGCGCTATTGAAAAATTTACCGGAATTTAACAATGGGATTTTTAAAACTCGATCCGATGATGGTTAAACTCATCATCACTGTGCTACTGGCCTCTTTCCTGCCAGCCAGAGGGATCTACGTTGATATATTCAGCTATCTCGCGACGGCAGCGATAGCACTGCTGTTCTTTATGCATGGTGCCAAGCTGTCGCGTGAAAAGATCATCTCAGGCAGCAGTCACTGGCGGTTGCATCTGTGGATTATGTTCAGCACCTTTGTGCTGTTTCCGGTGCTGGGTCTGTTGCTGGTCTGGTGGCATCCGGTTAATGTCGGCCCGGAAATTTATACCGGCTTTATCTACCTCTGTATCCTGCCTGCGACCGTGCAATCCGCTATCGCGTTTACCTCCATGGCGGGCGGTAACGTTGCGGCAGCGGTATGCAGCGCCTCTGCATCAAGCCTGCTGGGTGTGTTTATTTCGCCGTTGCTGGTGAACCTGGTGATGGATATTCACAGCAGCGCGCCCAGTGATGGACTGGAGCAGATCGGGAAGATTATGCTGCAACTGATGGTGCCTTTCGTGCTGGGACACCTCTCACGGCGCTGGATCGGGGGCTGGGTTGAGAAGCACCGCAGCCTGATTGGCAAAACCGACCAGACCTCCATTCTGCTGGTGGTCTACTCCGCCTTCAGTGAAGCGGTGGTTAACGGCATCTGGCATCGCGTTGGGTTGATTACGCTGCTGTGGATTGTGGCAGGCTCAATCATCCTGCTGACCGCCGTGCTGATTATCAACCTGCTGGCCTCGCGTCTGTTCCGCTTTAAACGCGCCGATGAGATTGTGGTGCTGTTTTGTGGTTCGAAGAAGAGTCTGGCGAATGGCGTGCCGATGGCGAATATCCTGTTCCCGGCCAGTACCGTGGGGATTATTGTGCTGCCGCTGATGATTTTCCATCAGGTACAGCTGATGGTCTGCTCATTTATTGCCGGACGTTATAAGAAGACCAATGAGAAGCAGCAGCAGGCTGTGCAGGTCAAGGATTCGGTAATGGAGTCTCAGAAATAGATCGGCTGCCCGCCAGTGCGGGCAGCGTTACTTACGGGTCTGAAGCGGTTTAACTAACCCTTCCAGACCCTCAATTTTTATTGTCAGGGTGAGTTGCATGAGATCACCCAGCAGACCAGACGGAAAGTCCCCACTGCGGGCAAACCACAGCAGATAAGGCTCAGGCAGATCGATCAGCATCCGCCCCTTATATTTGCCAAACGGCATAGGCGTATTGGCTATCGCCACCAGCTGATGTTCATCCATCTGAGGCTCCCAGCAGGCGGATCATTTCCGCTTCATCAATCACTTCAATGCCAAGCTCCGCTGCTTTCGCCAGCTTTGAACCAGCCGCTTCACCGGCAATCAGCAAATCAGTTTTCTTTGAGACACTGCCGCTGACTTTTGCGCCCAGCGCGATCAGCTGCGCTTTGGCATCATCGCGGTTCATCTGCGACAGTGAGCCGGTCAGCACCACCGTTTTACCCGCGAACGGACTGTCGATCTCTTCGGCTCTCACCACCACCACCTGCGGCCAGTGAATACCGATATCCTCGACCAGCTGGCGGATAACCTCACGGTTGCTTTCCTCTTCCATGAAGTTGCGCACGTGTGCCGCAACGACTTTGCCGACATCCGGCACCGCAATCAGCGCCTCAAGATCGGCATCCATGACCTTCTGCAACTCACCAAAATGGTTAGCCAGATTGGCAGCGGTGGCTTCACCCACTTCACGAATGCCCAGTGCATAGAGGAAACGCGCCAGCGTAGTCGATTTCGCTTTCTCCAGCGCGTCGACAACGTTTTGCGCCGATTTCGGCCCCATGCGATCCAGTCCGGTCAGTTTGCCCGCCGTGAGACGGAACAGATCCGCTGGCGTGTTGACGTACTCTTTCTCCACCAGCTGGTCGATAATCTTATCGCCCATGCCATCAACATCCAGTGCCCGGCGCGAGACAAAATGCTTCAGCGCCTCTTTGCGCTGAGCACCGCAGATTAAACCGCCCGTGCAGCGCGTGACCGATTCCCCTTCGACCCGTTCTACTTCGGAACCACAGACCGGACAGTGTGCCGGGAACAGGACTTCACGCGTCTGTTCAGGGCGCTCGGCCATCACCACGTTGACCACCTGCGGGATCACATCACCGGCGCGGCGAATAACGACCCGATCCCCGATGCGTAATCCCAGCCGCTCGATTTCATCCGCGTTATGCAGCGTGGCATTGCTGACGATCACGCCCGCGACCTGCACCGGCTCAAGGCGAGCCACCGGTGTGATAGCCCCGGTGCGGCCAACCTGAAATTCGACGTCCCGCACCCAGGTCAGTTGTTCCTGTGCCGGGAATTTAAAGGCAATCGCCCAGCGCGGCGCGCGCGCCACAAAGCCCAGTTTTTCCTGCAGTTCCTGTGAATCGACTTTGATCACCACGCCATCAATATCAAAACCCAGATTCGGACGCTGTTGCTCAATATCACGATAGAAGGCCAGGGCTTCTTCTGCGTTGTGCACCAGCTTAATGCGGTCGCTGACCGGCAGGCCCCAGGCTTTAAACTGTTGCAGACGCCCCATGTGACTGTGCGGCATCTCACCGCCTTCCAGCAGGCCAAAACCGTAGCAGAAGAAGGTCAGCGGACGTTTGGCGGTAATGCGCGGATCCAGCTGACGCAGAGAACCGGCTGCTGCATTGCGCGGATTAGCAAAGACTTTGCCATCAGCCCGGCGTGCTTCCTCATTCAGCTTTTCAAAGCCGCGCTGCGTCATAAATATTTCGCCACGCACTTCCAGCCGTGCCGGAATGTTGTCGCCTTTAAGCCGCAGCGGGATAGCGCGAATGGTGCGGACATTGGCGGTAATGTTCTCGCCGGTTGTGCCGTCACCGCGCGTTGCGGCCTGGACCAGCAGACCATTTTCATACATCAGGCTGACCGCAGCGCCATCGAGCTTGAGTTCACAGCAGTAGGTTATGTCGTCACTGCTTTTCAGGCGATCCTGCACCCGCTTGTTGAAAGCCATAAACGTGGCTTCATCAAAGGCGTTATCCAGCGACAGCATCGGGACTTCATGGCGCACCTGCTCGAAGACCGTCAGCGGCGCGGCACCCACGCGTTGTGTCGGCGAGTCTGGCGTAATGAGATCCGGGTGTTCCTCTTCCAGCTGACGCAGTTCGCGCATCAGACGATCGTATTCAGCATCCGGCACTTCCGGCGCATCCATAACGTGATAGAGATATTCATGATGGCGCAACGTGGTGCGCAGTTCGGTGATGTGATCCTGGACGGATTTCATAAAGCCCCATCAGATAAAAAACCCCCGACAGGCGGGGGTTTGTTTTTAACAATTCAGATAGCGTTTAGCGCAGGTCTCAGACGCCAACCACATCGCGGATACGCGCTTTGTAAGTTTCCAGCTTCTGTGGCGTCATCATGCGACGCTCATCATCCAGCACCACGCCACCTACATCATCAGCGATACGCTGAGCCGACTGCAGCATCAGCTTGAAGTTCTGATTCGCATCGCCATAAGAAGGCACCATCATAAAGATAGAGATGCCAGGCGTGCTGAAATCGGTCATCAGGTCAGGATTGAATGAGCCCGGCTTAACCATATTGGCCAGACTGAACAATACCGGGCCGCTGCCAGCCGGACTGAGATGACGATGGAAAATGTTCATTTCACCAAACTGGAAGCCCGCCTGGAGAATACCCTGCAGTAGTGCCTCACCGTTCAGTTCACCGCCCGAGTGTGCGGCAACATGCAGCACCAGTACCGCTTCTTTCGGTTTTTCCGCTGGCGCTTTAGCAGCAGGCTGTGCTGGCGCGGGAGCCGGTGTCACTTCAGGCTGCGGCTCAGGTTCTGCCTGGTACTGCGGTGCTGGCTGTACAGATTCCAGCGGGTCGAGATCCAGCAGCGGGTCGGCCTGAACGGGCGGCGCGACAAAAGTGGGTGCGGGCTGCTGACGAACCGGTTCAGGGCGCGACTGCGGAGCAGGCTGCGGTGCCGTGTTAAAAAGCGGGTCGCTTTCAGGTTCGGGTTGAGGTGCGGGTCGTGGCGCAGGCTGACGCACAGGCTCAGCGGGCGCAGGCTTACGCGGCGCTTCTGGCTGTGGCTCGCGAATCTCATCGAAACGCGGTTCCTGATGTACGTTGCGATCAGAACGAACGCGAACCTCGCCGACGCCATCATCCTCGTCGTCAATCAGGTCCTGCTCATCATTTTCATCACGTTGTTTTAGACGTTTGTGCGGGCGATCGCGGAACACTGACGAACGCTCTTTACGGCTGGTCCACAGCCCGTGAAGAAGGAGCGCTATAATGGCGATCGCGCCAACAACGATTAATATCAGACGCAAATCCTGCATCATTGTATTCTCTGTTGTTCCAATACCTTGCCACCGCGGCAAACTTTATCCTCTAACTGTATTTGCCCTGCTACACAAGTGCAAGTCTGTGCACTATTTTCTGACAAATAAGATAGGCAACCCACGCTTTTTCGCTGTTTTTTTACCCAAACGGCACCTGGCCTGGAGAAAAAGCCAGGTTATAGTGGGCGCGCCTTAACATCTTCAGGAGAACTGGCTTTATGGCCCTTGAGAATTCCGTCTCAAATTTTAACGGCATGCACTACTTTAGCCAGGGCTGGAAACTGGTACGTCTGCCTGGCATTCGCCGCTTTGTGGTGATGCCGTTGCTGATCAATATCGTGATGCTGGGTGGCGCTTTCATCTGGCTTTTCTATCGTCTCGGTGACTGGATCCCGCGTCTGATGGCCCATATTCCGGACTGGCTGCAGTGGCTGAGCTATCTGTTATGGCCGCTGTCGGTGATTGCGATTGTGCTGGTGTTTAGCTACTTCTTTTCGACCCTGGCAAACTTAATTGCCGCTCCGTTTTGCGGCCTGCTGGCCGAGCAGCTGGAAGGCCGCCTGACAGGCAAGCCTCTGCCGGACAGCGGCTGGGCTGGAATGATCAAGGATGTGCCGCGCATTATGAAGCGCGAGATGCAAAAACTGGGTTATTACCTGCCCCGCGCGCTGGGACTGCTGCTGCTCTACTTTATTCCTGGCTTTGGCCAGACCGTTGCGCCGGTGCTGTGGTTCCTGTTCAGCGCCTGGATGTTGTCCATCCAGTATTGCGACTATCCGTTCGATAACCACAAAGTGCCGTTTCAGCAGATGCGCAACGCCCTGCGTCAACACAAAACGGCCAATATGCAGTTTGGCGCGCTAATCAGTCTGTTCACCATGATCCCGGTTCTGAACCTGGTGATCATGCCGGTTGCCGTCTGCGGTGCCACCGCCATGTGGGTCGATCGCTACCGGTCAACGCTGGCACGTCATGAGTTGCGTTAAATTCATCAGCGCGCCTTATGCTCTTTTTAGCAGGGCTTATTGCCGGGCGACATATAGATATACGATTTCTTTCCTTCCGCCACCAGGCAGAAAAGGTATGCTCATAGGGTTCCCAATAATTCATACAGTTAAGGACAGGCTATGAGTAAGATCTATGAAGACAACTCTTTGACAATTGGTCATACGCCATTGGTTCGACTGAACCGCATCGGTAACGGCCGCATCCTTGCGAAAGTTGAATCCCGTAACCCGAGCTTCAGCGTAAAATGCCGTATCGGTGCCAATATGATTTGGGACGCAGAAAAACGCGGTATTCTGAAACCGGGTGTTGAACTGGTTGAACCGACCAGCGGCAACACCGGTATTGCTCTGGCCTATGTCGCCGCAGCGCGTGGTTATAAATTAACGCTGACGATGCCAGAAACCATGTCAGTGGAGCGCCGTAAATTGCTGAAGGCGCTGGGCGCGACGCTGATACTGACCGAAGGCACCAAAGGCATGAAAGGTGCCATCAGCAAAGCTGAAGAGGTTGTTGCCAGCAATCCGGATAAATATGTGCTGCTGCAGCAGTTCAGCAACCCGGCCAACCCGGAAATCCATGAAAAGACCACCGGCCCGGAAATCTGGGAAGACACGGACGGCGAAGTGGATGTCTTTATTGCCGGTGTCGGAACCGGCGGTACGCTGACCGGCGTGAGCCGCTACATCAAAAACACCAAAGGCAAAAAAGATCTGATTACCGTCGCGGTTGAGCCGACCGATTCCCCGGTGATTGCTCAGGCGCTGGCGGGCGATGAGATCAAGCCCGGCCCACACAAAATTCAGGGTATCGGCGCAGGCTTTATCCCGGGCAACCTTGAGCTGAATCTGGTGGACCGCGTCGTGGCCATCACCAATGAAGAAGCGATCAGTACGGCGCGTCGGCTGATGGAAGAGGAAGGTATTCTGGCCGGTATCTCATCCGGTGCTGCCGTTGCCGCGGCGCTGAAGCTGCAGGAAGATGAAGCCTTCGCCAACAAAAATATTGTGGTGATCCTCCCCTCCTCCGGTGAACGCTATCTGAGTACCGCCCTGTTTGCCGATCTCTTCACTGAAAAAGAGCTTCAGTAGCAGAGGCCGATAGTCCGAAAATGGAGAAAAAAGCACCCAATCGGGTGCTTTTTTGTGGTGCAGATCTCACTTTCATCACCCGGCAGATTGATTTCAGTGACGCCGCTCTGGTATTTAGACTGCCAATTATTTCGATGCCTGAAATTAATCCGCGTTTGAAGTGGATCAAGCTGAATCGATTTACGGATTCAGTGAAACGGCGAATCACGGCATAATTAACCGGTGACGTGTAGAATCGGTTTTGAGACGCAACGGACTGTAGATTTGACGCATGCGCGTCTTTGGTCAGCATGAAGCTATACCCGCGCACCTACACAGGCTAAAGTAAAGGCTCCAGGCTAGACTTTAGATCCATAACACTCATCCTGATAACGTTGGGGAAATAGAATGTTCCAGCAAGAAGTTACCATTACTGCACCAAACGGTCTGCACACTCGCCCAGCTGCGCAATTCGTTAAAGAAGCCAAAGCTTTCCAGTCAGAAATTACCGTGACCTCTAACGGTAAATCAGCGAGCGCGAAGAGCCTGTTCAAGCTGCAGACACTGGGTTTAACCCAGGGAACGGTTGTGACCCTTTCCGCGGAAGGTGAAGACGAGCAGAAAGCAGTTGAGCATCTGGTCAAACTGATGGCTGAACTGGAGTAATCTCCGCTCAGCTCTCCAGCAAATCGACTCCTCTGCGCCATTGAGTGCAAACATCTTGATCGCGGACAACCTGTCCGCGTTATTGCTTTCGTAGAGTACGTGTCCCGCGACAATGGCACCGCACAGAGTCCCATCAGCCATCGTGATTAAAAGGTAGCGTTATGATTTCAGGCATTTTAGCATCACCAGGTATCGCTTTCGGCAAAGCACTGCTGCTGAAAGAAGACGAGATCGTCATCAACCGCAAGAAAATTTCTGATGACCAGGTTGAGCAGGAAGTCCAGCGCTTCCTCGATGGCCGCAGCAAAGCGGCATTACAACTGGAAGCGATTCGCGTCAAAGCGGGTGAAACCCTCGGTGAAGAGAAAGCAGCAATCTTCGAAGGCCACATTATGTTGCTGGAAGATGAAGAGCTGGAGCAGGAAATCATCGACCTGATCAAAAAAGATCACGCTTCTGCCGATGCTGCTGCTTACTCGGTTATCGATGGCCAGGCGAAAGCACTGGAGGAGTTAGATGACGAATATCTTAAAGAGCGTGCGGCTGACGTACGTGACATCGGTAAACGTCTGCTGCAAAACATCCTCGGTCTGCATATCGTTGACCTGAGCGCTATTCCGGACGAATCCATTCTGGTGGCAAAAGATTTAACGCCGTCAGAAACCGCACAGCTGAACCTGAAGAAGGTGCTGGGCTTTATCACCGATCTGGGTGGCCGTACCTCACATACCTCAATCATGGCGCGCTCGCTGGAGATCCCAGCCATTGTTGGTACCGGCAATGTGACCGTCACGGTTAAAAATGGCGATTTCCTGATTCTGGATGGCGTTAACAATGCGATTCACGTCAATCCTTCAGAAGCGATTCAGGAAGAGCTGAAAGCCGTACAGAACCAGTATCTGTCGGAAAAACATGAATTAGCTAAGCTGAAAGATCTGCCAGCCGTTACGCTGGATGGTCATCAGGTTGAAGTCTGCGCCAACATCGGTACTGTGCGCGATATCGCCGGTGCTGAACGTAACGGCGCTGAAGGCGTGGGTCTCTACCGCACCGAATTCCTGTTTATGGATCGTGACTCACTGCCAAGCGAAGAAGAGCAGTTCCAGGCTTACAAAGCCGTCGCTGAAGCCATGGGTTCACAGGCCGTTATCGTGCGTACCATGGACATCGGCGGCGACAAAGATCTGCCTTACATGAACCTGCCAAAAGAAGAGAACCCGTTCCTCGGCTGGCGCGCTATCCGTATCGCCATGGACCGCAAAGAGATTCTGCATGCGCAGCTGCGTGCCATCCTGCGCGCCTCCTCTTTCGGTAAACTGCGCATCATGTTCCCGATGATTATTTCGGTTGAAGAAGTACGCAGCCTGAAAGCGGAACTGGAACTGCTGAAAGCGCAGTTGCGTGAAGAAGGTAAAGCCTTTGATGAGAGCATTGAAGTCGGCATCATGGTGGAAACCCCGGCTTCAGCCGTGATTGCTCATCATCTGGCGAAGGAAGTCGACTTCTTCAGTATTGGGACAAACGATCTGACGCAGTATACTCTGGCGGTCGATCGTGGTAATGATTTGATCTCGCACCTGTACAACCCAATGGCGCCGTCTGTGCTTAACTTAATCAAGCAAGTCATTGATGCATCTCACGCTGAAGGTAAATGGACCGGCATGTGTGGTGAGCTGGCAGGTGATGAACGTGCTACACTACTGTTACTGGGAATGGGGCTGGACGAGTTCAGCATGAGTGCCATTTCTATCCCTGGCATCAAGAAAATCATTCGTAATACTAATTTTGAAGATGCGAAGGCATTGGCGGAGCAGGCACTGGCTCAACCGACAGCGGAAGATTTAATGAACCTGGTAAACAAGTTCATTAAGGAAAAAACGCTCTGCTAATCCGCATGATGCTGGCCCCAAATTACTGCTTAGGAGAAGATCATGGGTTTGTTTTCTAAACTTTTTGGCGAAAAAACGGATAGCGCTGGGACAATTGACATCGTAGCGCCTCTGTCAGGCGAAATCGTGAACATTGAAGACGTACCAGATGTGGTGTTTGCAGAAAAAATCGTGGGCGACGGTATTGCGATCAAGCCCAGCGGCAACAAAATGGTTGCTCCTGTTGATGGCACTATCGGTAAGATTTTTGAAACCAATCACGCTTTTTCGATCGAATCAGACAATGGCATTGAGCTGTTCGTCCACTTCGGTATCGATACGGTTGAACTGAAAGGTGAAGGCTTCAAACGCATCGCTGAAGAAGGCCAGAAGGTCAAAAAAGGCGACGTGGTTATCGAGTTCGACCTGCCGTTGCTGGAAGAGAAAGCGAAATCAACCCTGACACCGGTTGTCATCTCCAACATGGATGAAATCAAGGAATTGATTAAGCTGACTGGCCAGGTCACCGTCGGCGAAACGCCGGTGATTCGCATCAGAAAGTAAGCATTCGTTCATAACATAACGGCACCCGCGGGTGCCGTTATCGTTTCTTCTTTCTGCCTGTTCAGGGCTGCCAGTGCGGCAGACGCAGCGTCAGTTCCAGTCCGCCTTCTGGCCGGTTTCTTGCCTCGACCTCACCATGATGCGCCAGCACCACCTTGCGCACGATAGCCAGTCCCAGACCATAACCTTTGCCCATCAGCGGCGAATTCACCCGCACAAACGGGTCAAAGATGCTGGAGAGTTTATCCTCATCGACACCCGGCCCCTGATCGCGCACCTGAATCACCAGCCACTGCTGTTCTGTGCGCAGATGAACATCAATCCGCTGCCCTGGCTGAGAGAAGCGCAGCGCATTGCGTAATACATTCTCTGCTCCGCGCCGTATCAGCTCTGCATTGCCCCGCACGGTGTAATCAGCCCGATCGTCGACCTGCAACTCTACCTGCACGCCTGGGATCTGCGCTTCATAACGGACATCGGTAATAACCGCCTGCAGCAAGCCGGTCAGATCAAAATATTGCTCATCCGGGATGCTTTCATGCTCAGCCCGCGACAGTGTCAGCAGTTCACCGATCATCTTGTCCAGCCGACGCGCCTCTTCATCAATGCGATCAAGCGAACTATTCACACTTTCTGGCGTCTGTCTGGCCAGCCCGGTCGCCAGCTGCAGTCGCGCCAGCGGTGAACGAAGCTCATGTGAGATATCATGCAACAGTTCTTCACGGGCGCGCACCAGGGTATCGAGCCGCTCGACCATGGCGTCAAAGGCTTCAGCGACGTTTGAGATCTCGTCGTGGCGCTTACGCATGATCGGAAACAGCCGCACGCTTAAATCGCCCTCAGCCACGCGGGAAAATCCTTCCCGCAGCTGACGCATAGGTCGCGTCAGATTCCAGGCCAGAAGCAGACTGAACAGCAACCCTACCGAGCCAGCGAAGACAAACATCGGCTCAGGAATATTCAGAAATTTGCGCGGCATCATGTTCAGCGTACTGTCTTTACGCATGCCATCCAGGTCGTAGCGCAGCTTATAGGCTTTGCCATCCGCGCCGCGAACCCAGCGCACCACCTCTTCAGGAAAACGCCCTCTGATATCCAGGTTGCCGCTGTTTTCTGATTGTGACGGTTTTGTCTGTTGGGTAACGTGGAAGAACTGCCGGTCGCTGTTATCCCAGTCCGAGAGCATCGCATTCAGCGCATCAGGCCCGCCCCGCTCCAGCACTGACGCGGCGGAGGTCATCTGCAGATCCACAATACGGCGGATAGCCACGAGTTCAGGCGGTTCATGCCGTTTACCGGAGAGCGTAAAGCCGAGCCAGATAAGCTGGCTCATGATGACAAAAACGATCCAGAAGCCGATAAAGATCTTCCAGAACATGCGTCCACGGTAACTCTGTTTCATCGAATACGGTAACCGATGCTGCGAACGGTTTCGATGTTGATGCTGTCAGCGGTTAATGCACTGAGCTTCTGACGAATGTTACTGATATGTACATCGACGCTGCGGTCATAGGCTTCACGCGGACGACCGAGTCCCTTTTCAGAGAGCTCATCTTTTGACACCACTCTGTCCGGCGCACGCAGCAGCAGATCCAGCAGATTAAATTCCGACGCTGTGAGATCAAAGGTTTTACCCTGCCATTCGCTTATGCGGGTGGCGGGATTAAGCATCAGTTCCCCCCAGCGCAGCGGCTCTCTGGCGTCTGGCTGTGGCGCCTGCTCTTCGAAACGGCGCAATACGGCGCGCAGTCGTGCCACCAGCTCTCGGGGATAGCAGGGCTTGGGCATATAGTCATCCGCGCCCATCTCCAGACCGATCACGCGATCAATATTATCGCCTTTGGCGGTCAGCATAATCACCGGTATCCGGCTGTTCTGGCGCACCTGACGCAACACATCAATGCCGCTCATGTCGGGCAGCATAATGTCCAGGATCATGGCGGTGAACTCTCCCGATAACGCGCCCTGCACGCCGGCGCTGCCGGTCAGAACCAGCTGAGCATCAAACCCTTCCCCGATCAGGTACTGGCTTAACATCGTGCCTAATTCAACATCATCATCAACAAGCAAAATTTTCATGGTTATCTCTCTGGAGAATTGCCGCTATTTTGTCCTGTGCTGAACATTCGCGCAGCCTGATTTACGCGATCCTTACAGATTCAGTCTGTCTGGCACCGAAAATTGTGGTTAAAAAAAGGCCTGTGGGCAGTAAATGCACGCACAGGCCTGATTCCGCATCGGCAGAGGTTACTGATGGTAGAGTCCGGTAGAGAGATAACGGTCACCACGATCGCAGGCGATCGCCACCACCACGCTGCCAGGATTGGCCTGCGCGATGCGCAGCGCTCCCGCCACCGCGCCGCCTGAACTGACGCCACAGAAAATGCCTTCACGGCGTGCCAGCGCGCGCATCGTCTCTTCCGCTTCCTTTTGCGTCATATCCATCACATCATCCACCAGATCGGGACGGTAGATCCCCGGCAGATAGGCCAGCGGCCAGCGACGAATACCCGGAATACTGCTGCCTTCGCTGGGCTGCAAACCGATCACCTGCACGCCCGTGTTGAGCTCTTTCAGATATCGTCCTACGCCGGTAATGGTGCCGGTGGTGCCCATGCTGGAGACAAAATGAGTCATGCGCTGGTTCGACTGCTGCCACAATTCCGGGCCGGTGGTCTGATAGTGACCCAGCGGATTATCGGGATTATTAAACTGGTCCAGCACCCGGCCTTCACCGCGCGCCGCCATCGCCTGGGCCAGATCGCGTGCGCCCTCCATGCCCTGTTCACGTGGCACCAGGATTAACTCTGCGCCATAGGCGCGCATCGCGTCCTGCCGCTCCTGACTCATGTTGTCGGGCATCAGCAGGCGAAGTCGGTAGCCTTTCATCGCCGCGATCATCGCCAGCGCAATCCCGGTGTTGCCGCTGGTAGCTTCAATCAGCTGATCGCCAGGTGCAATATCACCACGCAGCTCTGCCTGATTGATCATCGACCAGGCCGCGCGATCTTTTACCGAACCTGCCGGATTATTGCCTTCCAGCTTGAGCCAGACCTCGCTGCCGTTGGCGGGCGTCAGGCGCTGCAACTTAATCAGCGGGGTATTGCCGATGGTATTTTCGAGAGTCGTCACGGTGCGGTTCCTGGCATCTTACAAACCAGATGCGAAAAAAAGGCGGGAGTGTCACTCCCGCCCGGTGTTGAAGAGAAAATATCAGGCGCTTTGTGCAAAGGCAACTGCGCGCAGTGGCGTATCGCCCTTATAGAGACGCGCCTGCTGCAAGCCAACAAACAGACGCTCGCCGCGAATCGGCGCTGTCTGCTCACCTTCAAACACCACCGAGACCGGCTCGCTTTGCCAGCCTGCAGGCTGGACGACCAGCTGCCAGAAGTGTCCACGCGGGCTCACTTCCAGTACCTGTACCGGCAGCGGGGTTTCCAGACTGCTGCGGCGTGACACGTCGATTTCCCACGGACGCAGGAACAGCTCAACCGCGCCCTGGTGGGCCGAGGTATAGCCCAGCGGCCAGTGGTGCGCGCCAACGTGGAACTGTGATCCCTGAATCTCGCCATCAAAGCGGTTCACTTCACCCAGGAATTCCAGCACAAAACGGGTCGCCGGATCGCGCCACACATCATCTGGCGTGCCGACCTGCTCGATGTTGCCCTGGCTCATCACCACCACGCGATCTGCCACTTCCATCGCCTCTTCCTGGTCGTGGGTGACAAACACGCTGGTGAATTTCAGCTCTTCATGCAGCTGACGCAGCCAGCGGCGCAGCTCTTTACGCACCTGAGCATCCAGCGCGCCAAAGGGTTCATCCAGCAGCAGAATCTGCGGTTCAACCGCTAACGCACGCGCCAGCGCCACACGCTGTTTCTGGCCGCCCGACAGCTGTGCCGGGAAGCGATTCGCCAGATGAGCCAGCTGCACCATCTCCAGCAGACGGGTAACACGCTGTTTGATCTCCGCCGTTGAAGGACGCTCACGACGTGGCAGCACGGTCAGGCCAAAGGCGATGTTGTCGAATACCGTCATATGACGGAACAGTGCGTAGTGCTGGAAGACAAAACCGACCTGACGATCGCGCGCATGCAGGCGGCTGACATCGTTGCCATGAAAACGGATGTGACCGCTGTTCTGATGCTCCAGCCCGGCAATGATGCGCAGCAGCGTGGTTTTACCCGAGCCTGATGGGCCAAGCAGCGCCACCATTTCACCCGAGGCAATATCCAGAGAGATATCGTTCAGCACCGATGTGCGACCAAAGGATTTGTTGATCTTGTTAATCTCAATGCTCATGATTTCCCTCCTGTTGCAGGCGTTTGTGCTGTTGCTCTAAACGCCACTGCACAATACTTTTCAGAAACAGCGTCACAATTGCCATCAGGGTTAACAGGGCGGCCGCGGTAAACGCGCCAACGGTGTTGTAGTCCTGATGCAATAATTCAACCTGAAGCGGTAACGTGTAGGTCTCACCGCGAATCGATCCCGATACCACCGAGACCGCACCAAATTCACCAATCGCACGGGCGTTGGTCAGCACGATGCCATACAGCAGCGCCCAGCGAATGTTCGGCAGCGTTACGCGGCGGAACATCTGCCAGCCAGAGGCGCCCAGCAGCACTGCCGCTTCATCTTCGTGACTGCCCTGACTCAGCATCACCGGGACCAGTTCGCGCACCACAAACGGACAGGTCACAAACACCGTCGCCAGCACCATGCCAGGCCAGGCAAACATAATCTGGATGTTATGCGCATCCAGCCAGCCGCCTGCCGGGCCATTAACGCCCCAGAACAGCAGATACATCAGACCGGCCACAACCGGCGACACGGCAAAAGGAATATCAAACAGGGTCAGCAGCAACTGACGCCCCGGAAAGGTGAAGCGCGTCACCAGCCAGGCGAGCAGCGTGCCGAACACCAGGTTAACCGGTACGGTGATCAACGCCACCATCACGGTCAGCCAGATGGCGTGCAGCATGTCCGGATCCGCCAGATTGCTGAGAGCGACAATCAGCCCCTGATTCAGCGCTTCCCAGAAGATGGAGGCCATCGGCACCACCAGCAGCAGAATCGAGATCAGCGCGCCGATACTAATCAGCAGCCACTTGCCCCAGTTCACTGGCTGACGTGCAGCGTGATTAATCTGTGAAACCTCAGCCATTAGTGACCTCCCAGACGACGGCCAAAGCGGCTCTGTAATGTGTTAATCGCAAATAACAGAATCAGCGATGCCGCCAGGATCACCGAGGCGATGGCGCTGGCCGCCGGATAGTCGAACTCCTGCAGCCGGACAAAAATCATCAGTGAGGTGACTTCCGTTTTCCAGGCGATGTTACCGGCAATAAAGATCACCGCACCAAATTCACCCAGGCTGCGGGTAAAGGAGAGCGCAGTCCCGGCCAGCAGCGCCGGAGCCACTTCCGGCAACACGACGCGGCGGAAGCTCTGCCATGGCGTGGCACCCAGCGTTTCGGCCGCCTCTTCATACTCCGGGCCTAACTCTTCCAGCACCGGCTGTACGGTACGCACCACAAACGGAATGCTGGTAAAGGCCATGGCGATGGCGATACCAATCCAGGTGTAAGAGATTTTGATGTCGAACTGAGCGAACCACTGTCCATACCAGCCGTTGACCGAAAAGAGTCCGGCCAGGGTCAGACCCGCCACCGCCGTAGGCAGTGCAAACGGCAGATCCATCAGGCCATCCAGCAGCGTCCGGCCCGGAAAACGGTAACGGGTCAGGATCCATGCCATCAGCATGCCGAACACCGCATTAAACAGTGAGGCGACGCCTGCAGAGAGCAGCGTTACTTTATAGGCGGCAATCAGCTGCGGATTGGTCACCACATCCCAGTACTGTTGCAGCGTCATCTGCGACAGCTGCATGATCACCGCGCTGATAGGCAGCAGCAGAATCAGACAGGTAAAGAGCAGACTGGTGCCGAGGCTGAGACCAAAGCCGGGCAACACGCGTTTCTGGCTGGCTGCAAACATTATCCGCGCCCCGCCGCTAACAACTTATCAAGCTCACCGCCGCTGACGAAGTGCGTCTTCATCACCTTATCCCAGCCGCCAAACGCCTCTTCCACCCGGAACAGGCTGGTCTGCGGGAAGCGATCTTTCTGCTCCGCCATCAGCTGTGCATTGTTCACGCGATAGTAGTAGTGAGTAATAATATTCTGCGCTTCAGGTGTATAGAGATAGTTCAGATAAGCGCTGGCCGCATCAGCGGTTTTATTGGTGGCGACGTTTTTATCCACCCATGCCACCGGAAACTCCGCCAGAATGTTGGTTTTCGGCACCACCACTTCATACTCATCTTTGCCGTACTGGTTGCGGATGTTATTCACTTCGGACTCAAAGCTAATTAATACGTCGCCCAGGCCACGCTCAGC
Source organism: Pantoea sp. Ft-CA_14 (assembly GCF_024520875.1). NCBI lineage: Bacteria > Pseudomonadati > Pseudomonadota > Gammaproteobacteria > Enterobacterales > Erwiniaceae > Pantoea > Pantoea sp. Ft-CA_14. The sequence goes on from NZ_JALNPM010000010.1 coordinate 17,790, forward strand.
AAAGGTCGTGGTGGCACCGCGACCACCGGTGTCGAATACTTCAACGTTTTTCAGAAATTGCGTCATAAAGGCACGGGTTTTGGCCTGATCGCCCCCGTCCGCTTTCTCCGCTGCGCCCCAGGCGGCCAGATAGGTGTAGCGGCCATTACCTGAGGTTTTCGGATTCGGGAAAATCAGCTTCACATCACTGCGGGTCAAATCTGACCAGTCGTGAATCTGTTTTGGATTCCCTTTGCGCACCAGAAACGCCATGGTGGAGTAGAAAGGCGAGCTGTTATTCGGCAGACGGCTTTTCCAGTCTGCGGCAATCAGGTTGCCTTTATCGTGCAGCACCTGCACATCCGTAACCTGATTGTATGTGACGACATCCGCGCGCAGTCCCTGCAGGATAGCCAGCGCCTGCTTCGATGAACCGGCGTGCGACATCTTAATGGTCAGTGGATCGCCGGGATGGCTGGCATCCCACTGTTTAACGAAGGGAGCATTCAGGGCGACAAACAGCTCCCGCGAAACATCGTAAGAGCTATTAAGGAGTTCAGTGGCATTGGCTGCGCCGGCCAGGCTCAGCGACAACGCGATACCGCTCACGATTTTTTTCATCGCTTGTAATGTCATTTGGCACCCTGAAAAAGTTTGATGCGGATCTCACCCGCTGAGGCACCAGTTTATTTATAACTCAGTGAAAACCAGTAACGGTTTTATATATCGTTTGATGATTTCAAAGTCGAAAAAAGCATAAGACGACGGCACTGTTTATGCAGAAATCAGCAAAAGCCGATAGGGAGGAGGAACCCCGTGCCGTGCGCGCCGGCAAAGGTTTTGAGAGGCTCAGCGGCCGCCTGACGGGCGGCGCGCTGAAGACGAGGGATTAACGCTGCCAGACAATCTTGCTGATTTTCCAGCTTTTCAGCGTATCGTCCGAGGGCATTAATCCCTCTGGTCCATGCCAGTCACCCTGATAAACATAGGTCAGATGCTGACTGTCAGGCGCACGGCACGCCACGTCACGTGCATCGGTGCCGCTGGCTAAGGTGCAGTTGTCGAAGGCTTTGCTGAACTTATTACTGAAGGCATCACCCACTTTGCTGCCATCGCTGCTGGCGATTGCGCTGTCCATGACCTCAATACGTTCGACCTGCGACTGCCCGTAAATCACCAGCTTAACTTTGCCATCATCCAGCGCCTGCCAGAAAGAGACCACCTGACCGTTCTGGCTGCGCATGCCCTGACGCAGGCTATAGTCACCGTTCAGTCCGGCATTAATCGCGTCCTCTTTCATGGCGGTCGAGGCAGTTAACCCACCCACACCCTGTTCAGTCGCGGTCAGCGAGGAACCGAACCAGTTCCACGGCAGCGCCGAAGACCAGTGATACGTCAGCGGATTCCACCAGCTTGCCTGCTGGCTGCTGTCAGCGCCGGAACCCGAACTGGCACAACCGCTCAGTACAACCGCGGCGATCAGTAGCGTGGAACGAACAGCTTTCATGAGAACTCCTGTAAATGCGATGCCGGAAAGGCGGAACTGATTGGAGTCGCAAAGCGACAAAAAGTTTAGTGAAGATGATGTTCGGGCAGAAAGCAGTCGCGACAGCGGCGGCTGGATTGCAGCCAGATCAGCGCCAGCAGGTCAAAGAGCGTCAGCAGCAATGGCAGCGGTGAGGTGAGCAGATCGCCCTGCACAAACTGCATTCCCTGCCAGAGCAGATTCACCAGCAGCGACAGCGCCAGCACGCTGCGCCAGTGCTGCCAGAGTCGTGGCAGGCGGGTGCGATAGCCGGTCAGCAGCAGGCCTGCCAGCGCCGGTAAACCCAGCGCAAGGCCGATCCAGAACGCCTGACGATCCGGATAGAACAGCGCCAGCAGATCGTTGCCCTGCTGCCGAGACGCCCCGGCCATCACCAGCAGCAGCCAGGTCCGCGCCTGGAGTAACAGGATCAGCCAAAAAAGAAACGGCAGCCGCAGCTGCCCTCTGGCGTCATACTCGTCCGGCAGATAGCCCGGTGACGGCTTAGTATTCACGATCTTCGATCAGACGTTTACCAAACAGCAGCGCATCGACCGGCTCATAATCAAGCTTCTCATAGAACGCCACCACCTGATCATTCTCTTCACGGATCATCAGATGCAGTTTCGGACAGCCGCGCGCGATAAGCTTCTTCTCCAGACGGTTCATCAGCGCATTCGCAAAGCCGCGTCCCTGATAGTCGGGATGCACGGCCAGATAGTAAGCCGCGCCGCGATGGCCATCATAGCCGCCCATCAGTGTGCCAACGACCACGCCGCCCACTTCAGCGACCAGAAAGAGATCGGGGTCGTGATTCATTTTGCGTTCGATATCCAGCTCAGGATCGTTCCATGGCCGTAACAAATCGCAACGTTCCCATAAGGTGATCACTTCTTCAAAATCTTCCTGGCGGAAGGCGCGGATTTCCATCTTCTTTACCTGCAAATAAGCACAATTTGCTGATTATCACGCATTCTCTGCCGCACGCAACCCTCCATGACGGGCGACAAATAAAAAAAGCGCAAATTTACTGTTCGCGACCTGCAATACAAAGTAATGCCCTGAAATGGTTCTGTGATCGCAGGCAGCAGCCCCTTAGGCTATAACACCGGCAAGATTCCTGTTACCGGACCCGCACATGCACCTGCTTAAACGTTTGATTCATCGCCGTCAGTTACTGCTTTCCGGGCTGGCTCTGGCCATTTTATCGCCGCGCGCGGTTCAGGCTAAAGAGCAGTCTGCGCTTACTGGTGCAAATCGTCACTCGCGCCCTGCCCCGCCCGCAAAGAACGGGAAACGTATCGTGATGATCGACCCCGGTCACGGCGGCATCGACTCTGGTGCCGTTGGCGAAGAGGGTTCAGAAGAGAAACACATCGTGCTGGAGATTGCCGGTAACGTGCAGCGTCAGCTACAGAGCCATCCGCGCATAGAAGTGCGTCTGACCCGCGACAGCGACCACTTTATTCCGCTCTATCAGCGGGTGGAGATCGCCCACCAGCACGGCGCAGATCTCTTTATGTCGATTCATGCCGACGGTTTTACCAGTCCCGATGCCAGCGGTGCCTCGGTGTTTGCGCTCTCTAATCGCGGTGCCAGCAGCTCGATGGCGCGCTATCTGTCACAGCGGGAGAACGATGCGGACAAGCTGGGTGGCGTGAAAGCGCAGCAGCAGGATCACTATCTGCAGCAGATCCTGTTCGATCTGGTGCAGACGGACACCATCAAAAACAGCCTGACGCTGGGCAAGCATGTACTGGATCAGATCCGCCCGGTTCATCATCTTCACAGCCAGCACACCGAGCAGGCGGCCTTCGCAGTACTCAAGTCACCGTCGATCCCCTCGGTGCTGGTCGAAACCTCCTTTATTACTAATCCGCGTGAAGAGCAGCTGCTCGGCACCACCGCGTTTCGTCAGAAAATCGCCTCGGCTATTGCCAGCGGCATCGTCAATTACTTTGATGAGTTTGATCGCCGCAACGCCTGATGCGTGTCGTCGGTTCAGGCCGTGCGACTCGCCGCACTCATGCAAGCGGCGCGGTTTTGCGTATAATCGCGTCAGACTTTGACAAACCATAAGCGAAAAAATGGCTGATATTTCCCGCGTAAAAGCGTTCCTGCTCGCATTGCAGGATGAGATTTGTAACCAGCTGGCGGCTGAAGATGGCGGCGCAGCGTTTGCTGAAGATAGCTGGCAGCGCCCTGGCGGCGGCGGCGGTCAGAGCCGCGTGCTGCGCAACGGCGCGGTGTTTGAGCAGGCGGGCGTCAACTTTTCGCACGTGCATGGCGATCAGATGCCGGCATCCGCCACTGCACACCGGCCGGAGCTGGCGGGTCGCAGCTTTGAAGCGATGGGCGTGTCGCTGGTGATCCACCCGAACAATCCCTATGTACCTACCAGCCACGCCAACGTGCGCTTTTTTATCGCGGAAAAACCGGGTGCCGATCCCGTCTGGTGGTTTGGTGGCGGATTTGACCTGACCCCTTTTTATGGCTTCGAAGAAGATGCGCTGCACTGGCACCAGACCGCCGCTGACCTCTGCCAGCCTTTTGGCGAGGATGTCTATCCGCGCTATAAAAAGTGGTGTGATGACTATTTCTATCTGAAGCATCGTGATGAGCAGCGCGGCATTGGCGGCCTGTTTTTTGACGATCTCAATACGCCCGACTTTGAGCAGAGCTTCAGCTTTATGCAGGCGGTAGGCCGCGGCTTTATGGATGCCTATCGGCCGATTGTGGCGCGCCGTAAAGATCACCCGTGGGGCGATCGTGAGCGTCAGTTCCAGCTCTATCGCCGTGGCCGCTATGTGGAGTTTAATCTGGTGTGGGACCGCGGCACGCTGTTTGGTCTGCAGACCGGCGGTCGCACTGAGTCGATCCTGATGTCGATGCCCCCGCTGGTGCGCTGGGAATATGATTATCAGCCCGATGCCGACTCACCTGAAGCCGCCCTCTATCGCGATTTCCTGCCGGTGAAGAACTGGCTGAATCTGCCAGTCTGATCGTTTCTGCCGCTGCAGCGCGGGTCTCAACCCGCGCTGCGCTTACCTCTCGCCTGATCGGCCTCTTCTTTTTTACAGGGCACAGATTGCTACAGTGTGGCCTGCGTCATTCCTCCTGACTGCTATGCTTATGGGTGGAATATGGCGCACCCCACGGTTAACACCGCATGACGGCTCCTTCGCACCGCCTCGCAGCGCAACAATCAGAGAAACCGCATGTTCATCAGAAACTCTCTGTTGCAATGTTATGGGTTCGCGTTCCCGGTAGCAGAACATGCCACAGACCGGCTGCGAGGCCTGAGGTGCCCCCTGTTCGCTTTCATTTTTCTTTTCAAGGAGTTTAGAGATGAACCAGCTAGAAGCCCTAAAACAGTTCACCACCGTGGTGGCGGACAGTGGTGATATCGAATCGATTCGTAATTACCATCCGGAAGACGCCACCACCAACCCCTCACTCATTCTGAAAGCGTCCGGTCTCGAAGGGTATAAGCACCTGATGGATGACGCGATTGAGTACGCCAAAAAACAGGGCGGCAGCAAAGAGACGCAGATTATCAACGCCAGCGACAAAGTGGCGATCAACCTTGGTATGGAAATCCTGAAAAGCATACCGGGCCGTGTTTCGACCGAAGTGGATGCGCGCCTCTCCTTCGATCGTGGCATGTGTGTGACCAAAGCAGAAAAACTGATTCGGATGTATGAAGAGCACGGTATCGATCGCTCACGCGTACTGATTAAGCTGGCCTCAACCTGGGAAGGCATCCGCGCAGCGGAAGAGCTGGAGAAAAACGGCATCCAGTGCAACCTGACACTGCTCTTCTCCTTTGCTCAGGCGCGTGCCTGTGCCGAAGCGGGCGTGTTCCTGATCTCCCCGTTCGTTGGCCGCATCTACGACTGGTATAACTCGCGCAAACCCATGGACCCCTATGTGGCGGATGAAGATCCGGGCGTGAAATCCGTGCGTCGCATCTACGATTACTACAAGAAGCACCGTTACAGCACCATCATCATGGGCGCCAGCTTCCGTAAAGTGGAGCAGATTATCGCGCTGGCGGGCTGCGACCGCCTGACCCTGTCACCTAACCTGCTGGAAGAGTTGCAGAACAGTGATGCGCCGCTTGAGCGCAAACTGGAGCCTTCAACTGAAGGTTTCCACCAGCCGTCGCCGCTCTCCGAGGCGGAGTTCCGTTGGGAACATAATCAGGATCCAATGGCAGTTGAAAAACTCTCTGACGGCATCCGCCAGTTCGCGGTTGACCAGCAGAAGCTGGAAGATGTGCTCGCCGCACGCCTGTAGTCTTTATTTTAGTCGGGCGGGACTTTCCCGCCCTGATGCATAACAAGGGAGAACTTTATGTCCTCACGCAGAGAGTTGGCAAACGCGATTCGTGCACTGAGCATGGATGCGGTACAGAAGGCAAATTCAGGCCACCCCGGAGCGCCAATGGGAATGGCCGATATCGCCGAAGTGTTGTGGCGCGACTTCCTCCAGCATAATCCGACCAATCCCGCCTGGCTTGATCGCGACCGCTTTATCCTCTCCAACGGCCACGGCTCGATGCTGCTCTATAGCCTGCTGCACCTGAGCGGTTATGACCTGCCGATTGAAGAGTTGAAAAATTTCCGTCAGCTGCACTCTAAAACGCCAGGTCACCCGGAAATCGGCTACACCCCAGGCGTTGAAACCACCACCGGCCCGCTGGGTCAGGGACTGGCTAACGCCGTGGGCTTAGCCATTGCAGAACACACGCTGGCCGCGCAGTTTAACCGTCCGGATCATGAGATTGTCGATCACCACACCTATGTGTTTATGGGCGATGGCTGTCTGATGGAAGGCATCTCGCACGAAGTCTGTTCACTGGCGGGGACCCTGGGTCTCGGCAAACTGATCGGCTTCTATGACCATAACGGTATCTCGATCGATGGCGAGACCGAAGGCTGGTTTACTGACGACACCCATAAACGTTTTGAGTCCTACAACTGGCATGTGATTGGCGATATCGACGGCCATGACGCTGATGCCATTCGTGAGGCGATCAAAGAAGCGCAGAGTGTCACCGATAAGCCTTCACTGATTATCTGCCGCACCATTATCGGTTTCGGTTCGCCGAACAAAGCCGGTAAAGAGGAGTCGCACGGCGCGGCGCTGGGTGAGGCAGAAGTTGCCCTGACCCGCAAACAGCTCGGCTGGAACTATCCGGCGTTTGAGATCCCGGCTGAAATCTACCAGCAGTGGGATGCCAAAGCGGCGGGTGCTGAACGTGAAAAAGCCTGGGATGCAAAATTTGCGGCTTACAAAGAAGCCCATCCAGAGCTGGCGAAAGAGTATGAGCGCCGGATGAATGGCGAAATGCCCGCCAACTGGGAAACCGAAGCGACCCGGTTCATTCAGGAGTTGCAGGCTAACCCGCAGAAAATCGCCAGCCGTAAAGCGTCACAAAACTCGCTGGAAGCCTACGGCAAAATGCTGCCGGAGTTCCTCGGCGGTTCTGCTGACCTGGCACCGAGTAACCTCACCATCTGGTCAGGTTCTAAATCGATCAAAGAGGATCCGGCCGGTAACTATATTCACTACGGCGTGCGTGAATTTGGTATGACGGCGATTGGTAACGGTATCGCGCACCATGGCGGTTTCGTTCCCTACACCGCAACCTTCCTGATGTTTGTCGAATATGCGCGAAACGCCGCGCGTATGGCTGCGCTGATGAAGGCACGACAGATTCTGGTCTACACCCATGACTCCATCGGTCTGGGCGAAGATGGCCCGACGCACCAGCCGGTAGAGCAGATCGCCAGCCTGCGTCTGACGCCAAATATGAGCGTATGGCGTCCGTGCGATCAGGTCGAAACGGCCGTAGCGTGGAAAGCCGCCGTCGAACGTCATCACGGCCCGACTGCGCTGATCCTTTCGCGTCAGAATCTGCTGCAGCCGGAACGTACCCCGGAGCAGATCGAAAACATCAAATGCGGCGGCTACGTGCTGAAGGATTGCGACGGCACACCAGAAGTGATTCTGATCGCGACCGGTTCAGAGATTGAGATCACCCTGGGTGCAGCGGATAAGCTCACTTCAGGCGGTCACAAGGTGCGGGTGGTTTCACTGCCTTCTACTGACCTGTTTGATGCGCAGGATGCCGCTTACCGCGAATCCGTACTGCCAAGCGGCGTGAAAGCGCGTGTGGCGGTAGAAGCGGGTATTGCTGACTACTGGTTCAAGTATGTCGGTCTGGACGGTGCGATTGTCGGTATGACCACCTTTGGTGAATCCGCCCCGGCCAGTCAGCTGTTCCCGGAGTTTGGCTTCACGGTTGAGAATATCGTCAGCCACGCTGAAGCATTACTCAAGCCAGTTTAATGCTTATGCCCTTCCCGGCTCACCGGGAAGGGCCATTTCCACTTATAGCCTGATACATAAAAAAAACTCCATTCCCCTCTTCCCGCCCTGCGCAAACTCATTACTATAGAGCCGTCATACTTAATGCTGCCTGTGCGCTGGCTGTCCGTCTGTTCCTGCTGTTGTTCTGCCGGGATAACGCGGTTCTGTCCTGATGCATCCCGATGAGTGAAGGCAGATTTCCTCCGATTTTATAGCGAAGCCACTTCCGTTGAACATGCGCACACCCTATTTACTGGCCCTGATGGTTTCACTGCTTCCATTAAAAAGCATGGCGCAGGTCGCGCCCGATCCGCTGCTGGCCTCTCAGATTGTTGATCGCTATGCGGAACATATCTTTTACGGCAGCGGTGCAACCGGCATGGCACTGGTGGCGATTGATGGTAATCAGCGGGTGTTCGCCAGCTTTGGTGAAACCCGTCCCGGCAACAATGTCCGTCCGCAGAAAGATTCGCTGATTCGCATCGCCTCGCTGAGTAAGCTGATGACCAGTGAAGTGATGGTGAAGCTGGCTGAGCGCGGACAGATCCGCCTCGACGATCCCCTGAGTAAATATGCGCCGCCGGGTTCACGCGTGCCCACCTACAATGGTCAGCCCATTCGCCTGATCAATCTCTCGACCCACACCAGCGGACTGCCGCGCGAACAGCCAGGCGGCAAAGCGCAGCGTCCGGTATTTGTCTGGCCGACCCGTGGTGAACGCTGGGCGTGGCTGTCGCGCGCTAACCTCAAAGCGGCGCCGGGCAGCAGTGCCGCCTACTCCAACCTGGGCTACGATCTGCTGGGTGATGCGCTGTCGCGCGCCACCGGCAAACCCTATCCGGCGCTGTTTCAGCAGCTGATTACCCGCCCGCTCGGCATGAAGGACACGACGTTTACGCCGTCGCCTGAGCAGTGCGGACGCCTGATGGTGGCGGAAAAAGGGGCCAGTCCGTGCAATAACACCCTGGCGGCGATTGGCAGCGGCGGCGTTTACTCCACGCCGGATGATATGGGCCGCTGGATGCAGCAGTTCCTAAACTCTTCGGTTAACCACCGCACGCCGCAGATCGATCGACTGCAGACGCTGATCTATCGTCGCGATCAGCTGAGCAAAGTAGAAGGCATGGATGTGCCGGGTAAAGCGGATGCGCTGGGGATGGGCTGGGTCTTTATGGGGCCGAAAAATGGTCGCCCTGGCATTATTCAGAAAACCGGCGGCGGTGGCGGTTTCATCACCTATATGGCGATGGTGCCGCAGCATAACGTGGGGGTATTTGTGGTGGTGACACGCTCGCCGCTGACCCGCTTTACGCCAATGAGCGACGGCGTGAATAATATGCTGGCCGAACTGGTCGGTAATCAGCTTGGCTCACCGATGATGGTGCAGGCGATTCGTTAACGCTGCTGTACGCCACCGTCAGACTGGCTGACCCACAGGGTTGGCCAGTCATCACTGCTGTGCCAGGCGTCACAGGTCGACTCTTCCGCATACTCCGCTAACACAAAACGCGTGCCATCAAACTGCCAGCGTGTGGCACTGCCACAGTCACCCAATCCACGCCCTTTACCAAAGGTGTAGAGCTGGCCGCTGGCCGCATCATATTCGGCGTTAATCAGCTCAAGCTGCCGATCACTGGCACCTGGTGGGGTAAACGGCAGAGTTAAGGTGATGCCGCGCGCGACATACGGCTGGCTGCGCGTTACTTCAAACGCCAGATCGATCACGTTATAAGCTCCCATTTCACAACTCACCAGCAGCAGCGCGCGCTGATCGGTGAGTGGCGCCACGCTGACTTCACGGCGCAGTGGATCGAGTGAGCAGGAGTCGGTATTGACCCGCCAGGTGCCGTAATCAATTAATCCGCTGGTCTCATCGCGTGTTAATGCCGCGGGTGGCTCGACAGCAGGCGGCAGTGGCGGCAGCGCAGGCGGCGGCGGAACATCCCAGCTGGCGCGATCGCCACGTTTGACCCATGCGCTCATGCTGTTGACCCGCCCCTGGGTGTCATCCATCAGCAACAGCGCGGCCTTCATGCCGCGCAGGGAGATCAACGCATTGGGATCGAAAGTGAGCTGAAGGGTTTTCGCCTCCATCACCAGATCAAGAAACTCATCAATTGCGATGGCATTGCTGGTGGCGAGATGGTGCGGTTCAACCGTCCAGTGTTTGAGGTCGGGTTTCAGACGACGCTGATCCAGTAGCAGGTTATCCTGAAGCGAACCGCCAGGCAGCGCGCCACTGTAGGCACTGCCGTAGTCGATTCGCAGCAAGGGGCGATCGTTGACGCCCGCATGCCGCGAAATCGTCATCACTAACCCTTTGTCGCCCGGAATATTGCGCGCCACGCAAAAGGCTTCATTGTTGCAGGTGATTTGCCAGTCGTTGAATGACTTTTGCAACGGTTCCGCCTGAACACAGGCAACCCACAGAGACGGCAACAGCCACAGCGATTTCATCCAATACGACATTAAGAAAATCGATCCCCGAATACCCAGAGTGGAGAGGATAGCGCATCAACGGGCCTGCCAGGGTTCCCATTCTGTGAACCTGTGCAAAAAGCGCAGTTAACTGCTTAAAAAGCGTGCATGAAAAGTGGATTATGCTTCACTTTCCACGCTCAACGCTGTCACGCTGCAACAGGCTAACTGCATGATTTTTTATGGTATCAGCCAGCCAGCGATCTGCGCATGCTGCAACAGCATGACGGTTTTGCCGTCGCGAATGCGGCCATCGGCGACCATTGCCAGTGCATCAGGGAAAGGCAGTTCCAGCACATCGATCGACTCATCTTCAACACCGCCGCCCGCATTGTCGCGCAGCGATTCATTATATTCCGCTGCGAAAAAGTGGATCAATTCAGTGACGCCGCCCGGCGACATATAGCAGGCATAAAGTTTCTCCACGTCGCCCACCGCATAACCGGTCTCTTCAATCGCCTCTTTGCGAATGCAATCTTCCGGAGAGTCGTCGTCCAGCAAGCCGGCACAGGCTTCAATTAACATGCCGCCCTCGTTACCGTTGACGTAAGTGGCGATACGGAACTGGCGCGTCAGGACCACGCTGTTCTTTTCACGGTTATAGAGCAGGATGGTCGCCCCGTTTCCGCGATCGTAGACTTCACGTTTATGGCGGATAACCTCGCCACGACGATCGGTGATCTCATAGGTGTAGTTACGCAGCACAAACCAGTTTTCGGACAGGAGCTTATCTTTGATGATGTTGATCTTAAACGACATGAGGACTCCGCTACCGCATAAAGGGAGCCTTTCATCATAGGGGCAAGCTTGCGGGAAAACTATCTTAATTCTCGCGGTGAATGAGGCGGTTTACGCCAAAAAAAAGCCAGCCCGAAGGCTGGCCTGATTGCTGCAGCGCTTATCAGCGCGAGGTGTCGTCAGCCAGTCGGGTCGGCTGAGGCTCCTCTTCGTGATGATCCTGTTCGGTCTCAGCTATGGCGTGAACACGCTTACGCACGCCAAACCATCCCAGCACCAGCAATACCGCGATCAGCGGAATGGAGGCGATGGTGTAAGTCCCGTTCGGGTAGTCAAACGCCATCAGCACCAGCACGCTGAACAGGAACAGCAGCGTCAGCCATGAGGTAAACGGCGCGCCTGGCAGCTTGAAGCTGACATCATCCGCCTTACCCTCTTTAATGGCTTTGCGCAGACGCAGCTGACAAACCACGATAAAGGCCCAGGAGGAGATAATCCCCAGCGAGGCGACGTTCAGGACGATCTCAAACACCTGAGAAGGCACATAGTAGTTAAGCACCACACCAATCACATAGACGGCGATGGTCACCAGAATACCGGCATAAGGCACCTGCTGACCGTTCATCTTAGACATGAATTTCGGTGCAGAGCCACCCATCGACATGGAGCGCAGAATACGCCCGGTTGAGTAGAGGCCCGAGTTCAGGCTGGAGAGCGCCGCACTCAGCACCACGATATTCATGATACTGCCAACGTAAGGCACGCCCAGCTTCGAGAAGAAGGTAACAAACGGACTCTGACCCGCCTGATAGGCGTTCCACGGCAGCAGCAGCACCAGCAGGACCACCGAGCCAACGTAGAACAGGCCGATACGCCAGATCACGCTATTGATCGCTTTCGGCAGCATGGTTTTCGGGTCTTTACATTCGCCGGCCGCCGTACCTACCAGTTCGATAGAGGCAAAGGCGAACACTACACCCTGAATCAGCACCAGCGCAGGCAGTAAGCCGTGCGGGAACATGCCACCGTTATCGGTGATCAGATGGAAGCCGGTACTGTTGCCATCCAGCGGTTTGCCGGTGCCAAGGAATACCACGCCCACCACCAGGAAGATCACTATCGCCAGCACTTTCACCAGCGCGAACCAGAACTCCATCTCGGCAAACCACTTTACGCCGATCATGTTCATGGTGCCGACAATCGCCAGCGCGCCCAGGGCGAAGACCCACTGTGGCACATCACCAAACGCGCCCCAGTAGTGCATGTAGAGCGCGACGGCGGTGATATCGACGATGCCGGTCATTGCCCAGTTGACGAAGTACATCCAGCCCGCCACGTAGGAGGCTTTCTCACCCAGGAATTCACGGGCGTAGGAGACGAAGCTGCCGCTGCTGGGACGGTGTAACACCAGTTCGCCCAGCGCACGCAGAATAAAGAAGGAGAAGATGCCACACACCAGATAGATGATGGCTAAGGCGGGGCCAGCAGCCTGCAAACGGCCACCTGCGCCCAGGAACAAACCGGTACCGATGGCACCGCCGATCGCAATCATCTGTACGTGACGGTTACCCATCGCCTTCTGGTAGCCGGCGTCATGAGAGTTGAGCCAGCGTCGTTTCGCAGCGCGCATCTCGCCTGGGGTTTTGTTTTTAGATTTCATAGCATTCCTGTTTGTCCTGACTATCAGTCGTCGCCCCCATTTCAGGCGTAATGCCCTGTGAAATGGGGTATTTTCCTCTGTGCGTTTGCCTGTGAGTGAGTGCCAGACAGCGCGGGAATTTACGGCGATGAATCCTACCCGTTCTGCAAGAACGAAGCAAAATATACCGGGCAGATGCACAGGCTGATTTGTAAGAATCCATCCTGATGCACAAAAACAAAAAAACCGGCCATTTTCAGGCCGGTAAAAGCTACAGGGATGGAAACAGGAGGGTTGGGTTAGCGATAAATCTCTGCGGTGCCGCTCCACAGGCTGGAATCGCCTGGGTTATCGACACCGATAACGCGGTAATGGCTGGCGCCCATCTCTTCCGCTTTTTGCGACAGCTGGCGATTCGCATCGTCCAGCGAGCCGCGAACGCCGGAGACCGAAACGCTACCGATGCTCTGCATACTCTGCGCCTGCGACTGATCGACCGGCGCGGCGGCGAAAGTGGCAAATGAGGCGGTAGCCAGTAATGCGCCCGCCAGGACAGCATTCAGCTTTTTCATTGGATGCTCCTTAATCTGTGATCGGGGTTGAGTTGATGACTGGATGAATTATTAGCGCTGCAATGAAAAGCAACATCGGGACGATGTAAACCTGTTCCTTTTTTAAGCGTTGAACAGCAGCACGTCCTGGGAACTGTCAGTTGCGGTCATTTTATGTGCGATGTGTAACGTCCTGTGCGATAAACAGGGAATGGATCATTTGCGTTACGTTAATGCGCTCTTATAATTCCCGCACTTTCAACAGGGCCATTCATGTGATTGTTAAACGTTCCGTAACTCAAAGCATCGCTCAGGCGCTCAGCGCCATTGTCCTGCTGTCGCTGCTCACCACCGGTCTGGCATTAGTCACGCTCCTGAGCAGCCAGCGCGACGCGGAGGCGATCAATCTGGCGGGTTCACTGCGCATGCAGAGCTATCGCATGGCCTGGGATGCCAGCCGTCAGCCGCAAAATCTGGCTCATCATCTGGCGCGCTATCAGCAAACGCTGGATGCCCCGGTGCTGCAAAAACTTGATCGGCCCTGGGTACCCCGTGAAGTAAGTGTTCGCTATCAACGGCTGCGTGCCGCCTGGCCCTCGCTGCAGCAACAGTTGCAACAGGGCGATACCGTGGCTTATCAGCAGCAGGTGCCGATCTACGTCGGTGAAATCGATCGCTTTGTGCTGGGTCTGCAACGCTATACCGAGTTGAAAATGCATCTGGTGGCCGCCAGCAGCCTGGTGGGGGTCATTGCGATTGTGGCGCTGGCACTGATGACGATTCGCTTTACCCGACTGCAGGTGGTGCGCCCGCTTAATGCGCTTGTCACCGCCAGTCGCTATGTTGAGAGCGGCAACTTTGCTTTTCCGCCGCTGCACGTTGAGCAGCAGAATGAACTGCGGGTGCTGTCGCATGCCTTCAGCGGCATGGCGGCACGGCTGCATTCGCACTACCAGCTGCTGGAAAGCACGGTGCGCGCCAAAACAGAAGATTTAACCCAGGCGAATCGCACGCTGTCGCTACTCTATGACAGCTCACAAATGCTGACCGCCAGCCCGCTGCATCCGGCACTGTTTGAAGCCGTGTTAACCAATGTACTGACGCGCGAGAAACTGACGGCGATCCGGCTCGACAGCGACCAGTTTCAGTTTCGTGCCGGTGATGATCAGGCAGCCGGTCAGTGGCAACGTCTGCCGTTACAGCAGGACGAGCAGCAGATTGGCGAGCTGCGCTGGCAGACAGCTGGTGCCTCGCCTCCGGATGAACTGATGCGCAGCCTGGCGGCGATGCTGGGACGGGCTATCTGGATCTGGCAGGCACAGCAGCAGTATCAGCAGATGCTGCTGATTGAAGAGCGCACGACCATTGCCCGGGAATTACATGACTCGCTGGCGCAGTCGCTCTCGTTTTTACGCATTCAGCTGACCCTGCTGCGCCGCGCCGTTGATAAAGACGATAGCGCCGCCCATACCATTATCGCGGACTTCGATCAGGCGCTGGCCGAGGCCTATCGTCAGCTGCGTGAGCTGCTGACCACTTTCCGTCTGACCATTGAGCAGGCGGATCTGGTGGCGGCCATGCAGGCGATGATCGCCTCGCTGCAGGAGAAGAGCAGTGCAGAGATACACTTTAACTATCAGACCGGCCTGCAGAGTCTGGAAGCACAACAGCAGGTGCATGTGTTGCAGATCGTCCGTGAGGCGCTGCTGAATGCGATTCGTCACGCCAGTGCGCAGGTTATCCGGGTGGATTATCAGCACAGTGAAAAAGGTGAGCACTTACTGACGATTACGGATGATGGCGTGGGGATGAACAGCACTGACGAACCGCCGGGCCATTACGGCCTGACTATTATGGCGGAGCGCGCTCAGCGCCTGAGCGGCCATCTGACCCTCCACGCACAGCCACGGGGTACCAGGGTGGCGTTGCGCTTTCCACCGCAACCGGCGCGCCCGCTGGAATAGCAGGCCAGAGCGGGTCTTAATTTATTAAAATAATCTATCGGTTTGCGACCGCGGACTATTCGATACAGAACAGGGTGTTGTCCCTGAACAATACCGTCTGATCTGCCGCAGTCTGAAACCAATGCAACGGAGAAAATATGCAACAGCCCGCATTAACATTGATGATTGTGGATGACCACCCGCTGATGCGCCGCGGTGTCCGTCAGCTGCTGGCGCTGGATCCCCGGCTGGAGGTGATCGCCGAAGCCAGCAACGGCACTGAAGCGCTGGCGGAGGCCCGCCATCAGGAACCGGACATCATTCTGCTCGACCTGAATATGAAAGGCATGTCCGGACTGGATACGCTGAAGGCGCTGCGCCATGAAGGGATCAGTTCGCGCATTCTGGTGCTGACCGTTTCTGACGCCCGCAGCGATATTTTTGCCATGGTGGATGCCGGTGCTGACGGCTATCTGCTCAAGGACAGCGAGCCGGAGGTCCTGCTGGCGCATATCCTGCAGGCATCACGAGGCGAAAAGGTCTTCAGCGAGGGCGTCACCCGCTATCTGGCTAATCGCCAGCACAGTGCCGATCCTCTGCGTCAGCTCACAGAGCGCGAACGGGATGTGCTGCAGGAAGTGGCGCGTGGCCTGTCGAATAAAGAGGTTGCCGCTATTCTGCATATCTCTGAAGAGACGGTAAAAGTGCACATTCGTAACCTGCTGCGGAAACTGGATGTCCGCTCACGCGTCGCCGCCACGGTGATGTGGCTTGAAAGCCGCAAATAGCCAACGAATTTACATTTTCTCCTCAATTTCTCCACGATTTCCCCCGCTGCCGCACGTAGAGTAAACGGCGGCGGAGAAACGTGGCAAAGACCCGCCGAGTTTCCTGCCAGAGCGCCCGTTGCTGGTGGGCCTGACCAACGATAAAAGTAGTGAGGAGTGTCGATTTAATGTCGAATTTCTTTATCGACCGCCCTATCTTTGCCTGGGTTCTGGCGATTCTGCTGTGCCTGTGTGGCACGCTTTCGATTATTTCGCTGCCTATTGAACAGTACCCCGATCTGGCACCGCCCAACGTGCGCATCACCGCTAACTATCCGGGCGCATCCGCCCAGACGCTGGAAAACACCGTTACCCAGGTGATCGAGCAGAATATGACCGGCATCGATAATCTGATGTACATGTCCTCTAACAGCAGCAACACCGGCCAGGCACAGATCACCCTCACCTTTACCGCCGGGACCAATCCCGATGAAGCCCGTCAGCAGGTACAGAACCAGCTGCAATCCGCACTGCGTAAATTGCCACAGGCGGTGCAGTCGCAGGGTGTGACCGTCAATAAAACCGGTGACAGTAATATTCTGATGGTGGCATTCGTTTCAACCGACGGCAGCATGGATAAGCAGGATATTTCAGACTATGTCGCCAGTAATATTCAGGATCCGCTAAGCCGTATTGATGGCGTCGGCCAGGTTGACGCTTACGGCTCGCAATATGCGATGCGTATCTGGCTCGATCCCAATAAACTGATCGCCTATTCGCTGACCACGGAAGATGTGGTTAGTGCGATCCAGTCGCAGAACACCCAGGTTGCCGTGGGTCAGGTGGGTGGCCTGCCGTCGGTAGAGAAACAGGCGCTTAACGCTACGGTCAACGCCCAGTCGATGCTGCAGACCCCTGAGCAGTTCCGGGCGATTACCCTGAAGAACAATCCCGATGGTTCGGTGGTGACGCTGGGCGATGTCGCCAGCGTGGCGCTGGGCGCTGAGAAGTATGATTATCTGAGTCGTTACAACGGCCAGCCCGCGTCAGGCCTGGGGGTGAAGCTGGCGTCCGGTGCCAACGAGATGAACACCGATAAGCTGGTGCGGGCGCGCATTGAGGAGCTGTC
Source organism: Pantoea sp. Ft-CA_14 (assembly GCF_024520875.1). Lineage (NCBI taxonomy): Bacteria > Pseudomonadati > Pseudomonadota > Gammaproteobacteria > Enterobacterales > Erwiniaceae > Pantoea > Pantoea sp. Ft-CA_14. The sequence goes on from NZ_JALNPM010000010.1 coordinate 34,917, forward strand.
CCACTACTTTCCGCACGGTCTGGAAGCAAAAATCGCCTATGAAACCTCCCCTTTCGTTAAAGCGTCAATCACCGATGTGGTGAAGACACTGCTGGAGGCGATTGTGCTGGTATTTGGCGTGATGTACCTGTTTATGCAGAACTTCCGTGCCACCTTAATTCCTACTATTGCAGTGCCAGTGGTGCTGTTCGGCACCTTCAGCGTGCTCTATGCCTGCGGGTTCAGCATCAATACCCTGACCATGTTTGCCATGGTGCTGGCGATCGGGCTGCTGGTGGATGATGCCATCGTGGTGGTGGAAAACGTTGAACGTATCATGCATGAAGAGGGACTCTCGCCGCGTGCCGCCACCCGAAAATCGATGGGCCAGATTCAGGGCGCGCTGGTGGGCATCGCGCTGGTGCTCTCTGCGGTGTTTGTGCCGATGGCGTTTTTCGGCGGTACCGTCGGCGCCATCTACCGTCAGTTCTCAATTACCATTGTGTCGGCGATGGTGCTGTCGGTGCTGGTGGCGATGATCCTGACACCGGCGCTCTGTGCCACGCTGCTCAAACCCGTTTCACAGGGCGAGCAGCCTGAGCGTCGCGGCTTCTTCGGCTGGTTCAATCGTCACTTTAATCGCAATGCTGACCGCTACGAGCGCGGGGTCGCGGGTATCCTGCGCAAGGGCGGTCGCTGGCTGCTGCTCTATCTCGGCATCATCGGCCTGATGGCCTTTCTGTTTTTGCGTCTGCCGACGTCGTTTCTGCCGCTGGAAGATCGCGGCGTATTCCTGACGCAGGTTCAGCTTCCGGCAGGCGCGACGCTCGAGCAAACTGCCAGCGTCGTCGCCAAAGTCGAAAACTATTATCTCACCGAGGAGAAGGCCAACGTGCTGTCGGTCTTCTCCACCATCGGCGCAGGTCCGGGCGGCAATGGACAAAACGTGGCGCGTCTGTTTGTGCGGCTGAAAGACTGGGAAGCGCGGCCCGGTGCCGATCGCACCTCGTTCGCGATTATCGAGCGCGCGACGAAGGCATTTCAGAAGATCAAAGAGGGCCGGGTGATTGCCAGCAGCCCGCCAGCCATCACCGGCATGGGCAGCAGCTCCGGCTTTGACCTGCAACTGCAGGATCACGCGGGCGTCGGTCATACCCAACTGATGGCGATGCGTGACAAACTGCTGGAGATGGCGGGCAATGACAACGCGCTGTCGCGGGTACGGCACAATGGACTGGATGACAGCCCGCAGCTGCAGATCGATGTTGATGCACGTAAAGCGCAGGCGCTGGGCGTGTCGCTGGATACCATCAACGACACCCTGACCACCGCGTGGGGTTCCAGCTACGTGAATGACTTCCTGGATCGTGGCCGGGTGAAGAAGGTCTATGTGCAGGCTGCCGCTGAATTCCGCATGCTGCCAGACGACATCAACAAATGGTACGTGCGCAATAGCAGCGGCAAAATGGTGCCCTTCTCCGCGTTTGCCACCAGCCGCTGGGAGACCGGTTCCCCACGTCTTGAACGCTACAATGGCTATTCGTCGCTGGAGATTGTCGGCGAAGCGGCCAGTGGCGTCAGCAGTGGCACGGCGATGAATGAGATGGAAAAACTGGTTAATGCCCTGCCCCTGGGCGTCGGGTTCCAGTGGACCGGTGCCTCTTATCAGGAGCGGCTCTCCGGTTCGCAGGCACCGGCACTTTATGCGATTTCGCTGCTGGTGGTCTTTCTCTGCCTTGCCGCGCTGTATGAAAGCTGGTCGATCCCGTTCTCGGTGATGCTGGTAGTGCCGCTGGGCGTGGTCGGGGCGCTAATCGCCACCTGGATGCGTGGGCTGGAAAATGACGTCTATTTCCAGGTTGGCCTGCTGACGGTAGTGGGGTTATCCGCCAAAAACGCCATCCTGATTGTAGAATTTGCTAATGAGATCAACACCCGTGGACGCGAGCTGGTGGAATCTACGCTGGAGGCATCGCGTCAGCGCCTGCGGCCGATTCTGATGACCTCGCTGGCCTTTATCTTTGGTGTACTGCCCATGGCGATCAGCAGCGGAGCGGGCTCCGGCAGCCAGCATGCCGTGGGAACCGGTGTGATGGGCGGAATGATCTCTGCCACACTGCTGGCGATCTTTTTTGTGCCGCTGTTCTTTGTGCTGGTACGCCGCCGCTTCCCGCTCAAAGAGAAGCCGCTCGACTAAGTAGAGGCGCAAATAAAAAGCGGTCACTGATATCAGTGGCCGCCTTATTTCTGTGTGTGGTAAGAATTCCAGCAAGCGGGATTAACCTGCTTTTTTCTTCGCGCGTTACTTGTTGCGTAACATCGCTTCGATAAATTCTTTCCAGGTTCCCATTTCGGTGTCAATCATAATGCCCTCTCTTATTGTGCTGGCAATGTTACGCTCTTTTTTTATACAGGTGAATACGTTTACACCTGTTATATCTATCGGCATACGCCATAAAAACATGAATGTTGCTGGTTTTGCAAGCTGACGCACACTTCAGCAACTCCTTAACCCCGTTGAAAATAATTTATTTTAAACCCAGCGGTAGACTATTTTATCAACATGGCGAAATTCCTAAGCTCTTATTGATAAGCAGGGTAATGGTTAGCTGCGAAATTGATAGCGTTTACCCGATGCCGGACGATGACCTTGCTGCCGTGCTCTGTGGCCCGATTCCCGCGCCTGTGCAGATGCCGCAACGGATCACACTATGGTAAACTCGCACTTTGGCTGCTTTTTTCAGCTTTTACTTCTCACAGGACAATAAGGATCGGGCAATGAGCACGCAGTGGGTGATGTTCGGGATTAAAAATTGCGACACCATAAAAAAAGCCCGGCGCTTTTTAGCAGACGCAGGCGTTGACTATCACTTCCACGACTACCGTGCGGATGGCCTGAACGATGCCCTGCTGCAGGAGTTTATCGATGCACTGGGTTATCAGGCTCTGCTTAACACCCGGGGCACCACCTGGCGTAAATTGCCTGAGAGTGATCGCGACGCGGTTACCGATGCCAGCAGCGCCAAAGCGCTGATGCTGGCGCATCCCGCCATGATTAAGCGTCCGCTGTTGCGCGCCCCGGATGGCGCCCTGCTCGCCGGTTTCAGCGAAGCCACCTATCAGAATGCTATCCAGGAGAAGTCATAATATGTTTTGCCCGGTCATTGAGCTGACGCAGCAGCTTATTCGTCGCCCCTCTCTCAGCCCCGATGATGCCGGATGTCAGGCTCTGCTGATCGCCCGTCTTGAAGCCATTGGCTTTAAGATTGAAACGATGAACATCGACGACACCCTGAATTTCTGGGCCACCCGTGGCGAAGGTGAAACGCTGGCGTTTGCCGGTCACACCGATGTGGTGCCGCCTGGCGATGCCAGCCGATGGATTAATCCGCCATTTGAACCCACCATCCGCGACGGCATGCTGTTTGGCCGCGGCGCGGCCGACATGAAAGGATCGCTGGCGGCAATGGTGGTGGCTGCCGAACGTTTTGTTGCAGTACGTCCCAATCACCGCGGGCGACTCGCCTTTATGATTACCTCTGATGAAGAGGCCAGCGGGGCCAACGGCACGGTTAAAGTGGTTGAACGGCTGATGGCGCGCCGCGAACGGCTCGACTATTGCCTGGTCGGCGAGCCCTCCAGCACAGAAGTGGTGGGTGATGTGGTGAAAAATGGCCGTCGCGGCTCAATCACCGCTAACCTGATGGTGCATGGCGTGCAGGGCCACGTCGCTTATCCGCATCTGGCGGATAACCCGGTTCACCGGGCGATGCCAGCGCTGAACGAGCTGGTCGCGACCGAGTGGGATCAGGGGAATGAGTTCTTTCCGGCGACCAGCATGCAGATTGCCAACGTCCAGGCGGGTACCGGCAGTAACAATGTGATCCCCGGCGAGCTGTTTGTGCAGTTTAACTTCCGCTTCAGCACCGAACTCACCGATGAGATGATTCGTCAGCGGGTCGCAGAGCTGCTGGATCGTCACCAGTTGCGCTACACCATTGAGTGGAAACTCTCTGGCCAGCCCTTCCTGACCACGCGCGGTAAGCTGGTTGATGCCGTCGTGAAAGCTGTAGCGCACTATAATGAAATTAAGCCGCAGCTGCTGACCACGGGCGGAACCTCCGATGGCCGCTTTATTGCCCGGATGGGTGCACAGGTGGTGGAACTGGGGCCAGTGAATGCCACCATTCATAAAATCAATGAGTGTGTGAAAGCCTCCGACCTGCAGATGCTGAGCCGGATGTACCAACGCATCATGGAACAACTGATCGCCTGACGGCGGTTTTAAGGAGCAGCAAATGGAATTTATTAAAGATTACTGGTGGATCCTGGTGATCCTGCTGATGGTTGGCGTGCTGATGAACGTTTATAAAGATCTGAAACGCATCGATCATAAAAAATTTATGGATAACAAACCTGACCTGCCGCCGCATCGTGATTTCAACGATAAATGGGATGACGACGACAACTGGCCGAAGAAGAAGTAAACGAAAAAGCCCCTGCTATGCAGGGGCTTTTTTATGGTTCTTCACAAAGTCAGCTCTCATCAGCGTTAAGATCGAGCTTGCGCAGGGGCTTTTTTACATCATCACGATAACATCATCGTCACCCGGTTTTGCGCCGCTTAACGCCTCATCAAAGTAGCGTTTTGGCACCGTATAACGCAGATGATTCAGCGCCAGTTCCATGCTGCGGTGATCGATGGCGTGCTCGAGATCGTCAACGATATCCAGGGTAACGTCGCCACCGCAGGCGGTCAGCCGATGCTCCGCCTGCTGCGCATGGTGCAGCGGGACCTGCTCATCATAATCACCGTGGATCAGGTGGATGGTGGTGCGGGTACTGGCCTTCTCCGGCAGGGTAATAAACCGGCCATTAAACACCACCGCGCGGCCCGCCAGATCCGGATGCGCCTTAACCCCTTCCAGCACCATACTGCCGCCCTGCGAAAAGCCGATTAAGGCTGTCGCTTCCGGCCGCACGCTGCTCTTTTTTTGCCAGTGACGCACAGACCCAACAAACTGCGGCATGGCCGCATCAACCCGCTGCTGGACGGTCTGATCGTGCAGGTCGGTTTCGCCGAACCACTGACGACTCGCACCAGGCGAGCCGACGGACACCACCAGCGCGTCGGGAAACGTTCGGGCAAACCAGTTGCCAATCTCGCCCATTGAATCCGGGTTATCGCCAACGCCATGGTAGAGCAGAAACAGCTGTGCTGTGGTGGCAGGCTGTTGAACGATTACATATTTCAGTGTCATGTTGACCTCCTGTGTTCACTCTACGCCGCCTGGCATAAAATCATATGAGGATAATTTGAACCAGCTGGTCGAATTATTTCAACGGCAGGTGCAGCAAGGCTGCATCAACGCCCAGTGTCTGGAGGGCCGCTGCCGCCTGCTGACGCAGCGCTGCGACTAGCGCTTTGCGCCCGCTCACTCCCGCCTGCTGGGCCAGTTCGCTCAGGGCTGTGGGTGTGGCTACCGCCGCGGCCAGCAGCGGTACAGAGGCTGAACTGGCCTGCACCAGACGCTGCAACACCGGCAGGCTTGCTTCCAGTGGCCGCTGCGCCCAGGCAAAACCCGCCGCCAGACGAATATCCTGCGCGGTCAATCCGTCGTCAGTAACCTGATCAAACTGCAGTTCCAGTGCGATATGCTGGCGCAACAGTGGCCAGTCTCGCGCCAGCTGTTCTGCCGCGCGGTGCTGCAATGCCTCACCCGCAGCAGAACAGGGCAACATGGCCATCGCCGCGTAGCAGCCGCTGCTGGCTTCGCGCTGGCTACCAATCCGCACCAGGCTAAAGCCACAGGCGCGCCAGAACGCCCAGAGAGGTTCAGTGTAGCCAAAGCTGACGGAGAGGTAGTCATATCCGACGGCCGCACTGGCCGCTGCCGCAACCAGCTGCTGTCCGGTTCCCAGACGACGCCGCTCCGCCGCCACGGCAATACGGCTGATGCGCAGCGAGCGCAATGTCGCCGCCTCAGCCAGACCGGCGTGGGCTGCCAGCGACTGCGCCACCAGATTCCCGCGAGGTCGCCGGGTGCCCGCCCAGACCGCCTGTGCCAGAGCAGGTTCAAGACCGCCCTCTTCCACCAGCCAGAGCGCGCCCTGTAACGCCGGCGCATCGCCAGCCTGCCACAACTGCATACCGGGTGCATCCAGCAGACGGCGCAGATCAAGCGGCGAGGTACGATAGTGCGCACTGGTCAGCAGACGATACGCGGCCTCCAGCGCGCTGAAATCGTGGCGCTCAACACGATGAGGCGTTACAGGATAATCGGGGGCGGTCGCGGCGGCATCCTCAAACAGCAGCGCCTGGTTCAGCCACTGCTCCAGCGGGTCGAAACGCGACCAGCGCAGCGGCTCATCGAGCGTAAAATAGTGTGCATCAGGAAGCCCGGCGCAGAATTTAAGGATAAACCCGCGCCCGCTTCCTTCGTAGCCCTGTACGGTGGTGGTGAGCAATACGCGGGGATATCGACTGACCAGCGCCTGCAGCAGCGGTGCCGGGATCGCCGCCGCTTCATCCACAATCAGCCATTCCGCCTGCGGCGGCGTCTCCAGCGCCAGCAGCGCATCGGGTGCCATAAAGTGAAAAGCGTCAGCGGCGAAGGTGCTCAGTACCTCCGTTGAGGCTTTGGCCGGAGCCGTCACCAGACAATGTCCGTTCAATTGTGCCAGCATGCCCGCCAGCGCCGATTTACCGCGTCCACGGGGCGCGGTCAGCACGGCAACTCCCGATGGCAGCCTCATCAACTGATCGAGTATCGCCTGCTGCTGCTGCGGTGCCTGACAGTGCCACTGCGGCCAGTCCGGCTGCGCCGGAAACCGGCATGGCTGATGCTGCCGCTCCAGCAGCACCTGGTCATCCGCTAAAATCAGCTGTTGCAGGTGGTGAACAAAATAAGGGGTGGCGATGGGTTCAGCGACATCGGCCCAGCGCAGGCTGTCGCTGTCAGGCTGCTGCGCCCACTGTTCCCAGGGCGGCACCAGCAGTAACAGCCAGCTACCGGCGGTGAGCGTGCCAGCCAGCGCAGCGAAAGCGTCGGCATGAAAGCCCTGACGGGCGTCAAACAGAGCATGACGAAATTCACGACCAAGCAGCGTGCGCACCGCAGCAGGCTGTTTGTGCAGGACCGGCGTTTTATCGTGATCCGGGCCTTTATCCGAAGCAGAGAACAGCGGTTCCGGGCTCAACGCCAGCCAGTCGCCGGTCAGCGTTTCACGCCACGCCGCAGCCCGTAGTAAACACCAGGCCGGGTCGCCGCTGATCACCGCCAGACGACGCACACCGGCCTGCTGCATAAGCTGCGTAAGAGGCTGCAGACTCATTAGTTGCTGGCGAAGGTGTTGCACTGTCCTGGATTGCCACCATCAAACCCGCGCTTGAACCAGGTGTAGCGCTGCTCAGACGTGCCGTGGGTGAAGCTGTCCGGCACTACGCGGCCCTGACCTTTCTGCTGCAGGCGGTCATCGCCAATTGCCTCGGCGGCATTCAGCGCTTCCTGCAGATCGCCCGCTTCAAGGATATTTTCCTGCTGCATATAGTGTCCCCAGACACCGGCAAAACAGTCCGCCTGCAGTTCCATTTTGACGGAGAGCTGATTAACCTGCGTCTGGCTGGCACCCTGCTGCATTTCACGCACTTTCGGTTCAATACCCAGTAGTTTCTGGACATGGTGGCCAACTTCATGCGCGACGACATAGCCCTGGGCGAAGTCACCGTCCGCGCCAAGTTTGGTTTTCATCTCGTCATAAAAAGAGAGGTCGATGTAGACGGTCTGATCGGCAGGACAGTAGAACGGCCCCATGACTGACTGTCCGGTACCACAGCCGGTGCGGGTTGCGCCGCGATACATCACCAGCTTCGGTGCCACATACTGTTTGTTCATCTGCTGGAACAGTTTGCCCCAGGTGTCTTCCGTGGTGGCCAGGATCACCTTCGTGAATTTCGCAGCCTCATCATCATTGGCGCTGACGCTGCGCTGTTGCTGCTGGCTGGTCGGTGCAACTTCGCCGCCTGTCAGCAGTGCGGTCAGGTCGTAACCGTAATAACCCGCGATGGCCACGACAATCAGCAGCACAATACCGCCTTTACCGCGCGGCAGACGAATCTGGCGGCCTCCGCCGCCTAAACCGGACGATTGATCGCGACGGTCCTCTACATTGTCGCTTTCGCGACGCCCTTGCCAGCGCATGCTGTATTCCCTCAGTCATTTTTTCAGATGGCATGATTTTAGTTGTGTGAGGCAGCAATCACCAGCTTTACCCTGAAATGAAAAAAGGAGAGCCGGGGCTCTCCTTTTTCTTTCTGCGCGGCAGGCAAACTCAGTCGAGCTTCACGCCCAGCCGCTGTGCAACCGCTTCATAGGCTTCCACCACGCCGCCGAGGCTCTGGCGGAAACGGTCTTTATCCATTTTATCCAGCGTCTCTTTGTCCCACAGGCGCGCACCGTCTGGCGAAAACTCATCGCCCAGCGTCACTTCGCCGTTAAACAGACCAAACTCCAGTTTGAAGTCGACCAGAATCAGACCCGCATCGTCGAACAGTTTGCTCAGCACCTCGTTGGCTTTAAAGGTCAGCTCCTGCATCCGCGCCAGGTTCTGTTTGCTGACCCAGCCAAAGGTTTCGCAGTAGGATTCATTGACCATCGGGTCATGCTTTGCATCATCTTTCAGGAAAAGATCAAACAGCGGCGGATTGAGCACAATGCCCTCTTCCACGCCCAGACGTTTTACCAGCGAGCCTGCGGCGCGGTTACGTACCACGCACTCTACCGGCACCATCTCCAGCTTCTTCACCAGCGCTTCAGTATCTGACAGCAGCGCTTCCATCTGGGTCGGGATACCCGCTTCCTGCAATTTAGTCATGATAAAATGGTTAAACTTGTTGTTAACCATTCCCTTGCGATCAAATTGCTCGATTCGGGCGCCATCACCTGCTGACGTATCGTTGCGGAATTCGAGTATCAGCAGATCCGGGTTATCGGTGCTGTATACGGTTTTCGCTTTACCGCGATACAACTCAGCTCGCTTTTGCATCTTGTTCACTCCAGACTTGAAATAACGGGTGTTCAGCGGCCAGTGCCGCTGCGGCGATTGCCTTGACGCAATCGTTTACTTCGCCGCGCGCTATTATGCCAAAAACAAAATAAAAAGGCCGGAGAATCTCCGGCCTGTGGCAACTTTATTTGTTCAGCGCCGCCTGGAACACGGCCACCAGCGCATCGTTCTGCGACTGGGTCAGCACATGCCCTTTCGGGTCGATGAATTGCAGACTGGTGCGGTTGTCGAGATCGCCGACCTGCACTTTGTAATCACCGTTTAGTAATTCCGGATCTTTCGCACCGACTGAATCCCAGTCGCTGCTGCTCAGTGACTTGTAGGTCACCTTCATGCTGCCGGTTGAGCGGGTCGTGTCGGTCACTTCCATCCCGACGCGTTTCATTGCATCAGGCAGACGCTGCCATGCCACGTTGTATGGCGTACGCAGGATCAGCAGTGGCAGGCCGGTATCATCTGCACCGCTCTGCACATCAATGGCCCCATTCACCCGACCAGAGGCCGCGTTTTCACTCGCCGTATCAATCTTGTCCATACCGGTGCTGATGTCATTCAGCATCTGCGCGGTGTAACGCTGGATCTGCACAGGTGAGGTAATGGTTTTACCATCCTGCTGCAGCTCCAGCAGACGAACGGTTAACTGCTGCTGATAGCTCTGCGACTGCACGCTGATCTGGTAGCGGCCACGATACTGCTGATCTTCATCAGCACGGTTCCACTGCACCCAGTCCGTCGTCAGCTGCTGGCCTGCGTCATTACGGGAAGCAATCGGGAATTTGTAAGACTGCACCACGTTGACGACCTGCGACCAGACTGAACCGCGGCTGTTATCAATCATCAGCGCGCCGGTATTGTTGCTGAACTGTGCGCGGGTGCCGTTCATCAGCGCCAGCGGCTGGGCTGGCGGACGGATGTCGAGCTGCTTGCCGGTGGGTGCCTGACTGGTCGTGCGCGGCACGTCGAAATCACCACGCTGCACCGGCAGGATCATTCCGGCAGGCGCTTTCAGTTCATTTAACTGACTGGCTTCAAGATAAGATTCGTCACCGCTGACCTGGCGCTTATAACGCTGATCGCTTGAACAGGCCGACAACAGCATCAGGGTAGAAAGCCCCACCACTGTGGCTACTGTTGACCGCTTTACTGAGTAATTCATTCAAACTCCCTAAATTATCGCAAACCCGCTTTCACCAGCGCCTGCTCCACTTTCGGCTGGCCGGCTGCAGTCAGTGGCGTCATTGGCAGACGCAGCGTGTCGTTAGCGATTAATCCTAGCTGTTTCGCAGCCCATTTCACCGGGATAGGATTGGGTTCACAGAAAAGCGTCTGGTGCAGATGCATCAGACGCTGATTCAGGCGGCGTGCCTCGACGAAATTGCCCTGCTGTGCGAGTTGACACAGTTCGACCATTTCGCGCGCAGCCACGTTGGCCGTCACCGAAATGACGCCTTTGCCGCCCAGTTGCATAAAGTCCAGCGCAGTCGCGTCATCGCCACTCACCAGAATGAAATCTTCATTAACCAGCTCTTGGATCTGACTAACCCGCGATAAGTTCCCGGTTGCCTCTTTGATTCCGATAATATTTTTGATTTCGGCCAGGCGGGCAACGGTTTCCGGCAGCATGTCGCAACCGGTACGCGAGGGAACGTTATACAGCATCTGTGGCAGGCTGGTGCTATTCGCAATCGCTTTAAAGTGCTGGAACAGCCCTTCCTGCGTCGGACGGTTGTAATATGGGGTCACGGTCAGGCAACCCACAACGCCGGAATTTTCAAAACGCTTAGTCAGAGAGATGCCTTCAGCAGTGGCGTTTGCCCCGGTTCCGGCAATCACCGGAATACGGCCATCGGCCAGTTCCAGGGTCAGCATCACCACATCACCATGTTCTTCATGGCTCAGGGTAGCAGATTCGCCTGTGGTGCCGACGGAAACGATCGCCGCGGTGCCGCTGGCGACGTGATAATCAATCAGTTTTTTCAGACTCGACCGGCAGACATTACCGCTGTCATCCATTGGCGTAACGAGTGCAACAATACTTCCCGTAAACATTGGCGATCCCCTCGACAAACAAGTGCTTCATGGTACGTTTTACACTTAGGGAAAAGCAAGCCAGCCACGCCATTCCCGCGCTTGTCAGCAGTTTTTTTTATGTTTACCTTATGGTTATTAGCGAAAGCAGAGGAAAAGCCATTTTGCCGCAATCTCAGCCCCATCATCTGGTGATCACCGCGCTCGGTGTTGACCGTCCGGGTATCGTCAACACCATTACCCGACACGTCAGCAGCTGCGGTTGCAATATTGAAGATAGCCGTCTTGCCATGCTTGGGGATGAGTTCACCTTTATCATGCTGCTGTCGGGCAGCTGGAACGCGATCACACTGATTGAATCGACCCTGCCACTGAAAGGGGCAGAGCTGGAACTGCTGATCGTCATGAAGCGCACCAATGCCCGGCTCCGTCCGCCGATGCCCGACACCGCGTTCATTCAGGTTGAGGTGGCTGATTCGCCGCATATTATTGAACGCTTTACCGATCTTATCGATAAGCATCAGATGAATGTGGCCGAACTGGTGTCGCGCATTACGCCAGCGCAACACAATTTGCCCCCTACGCTCTATATTCAAATGACCGCTCACAGTCCGACGCGAACCAGTGGCACCCCGTTTGAGCAGGCGTTTAATACCCTGTGTCAGGAGCTGAATGCTCAGGGAACGCTGCGCCTTTACAGTGTGTCAGATGCCGACAGCAGCGAATCTGTCAGCGCGGTACGCTAAGCTTTGGTCAATTAACCGGAGTTATTTCTCCACATTACTGCCACTGAAAGGTGACCGGCTATGTGGTGAAATACCCCCTGATGGTAATTTTCCCTCTGGCCGTTTCTGACCGGATGGTGTATTACCCACAGCCTGAATAAGAAAATGGAGAGATGTAATGAATCCACTGAAAGCCGGAGATACTGCACCCGCATTTAGCCTGCCCGATCAGGACGGCGAACACGTGAATCTGACCGACTTCCAGGGACAGCGCGTTCTGGTGTACTTTTACCCGAAAGCGATGACACCAGGCTGCACCGTGCAGGCGTGCGGTCTGCGTGACAACATGGATGAGTTGAAAAAAGCGGGCGTTGAAGTGCTGGGCATCAGCACCGACAAACCGGAAAAACTGTCAAAGTTTGTCGAAAAAGAGCTGCTGAACTTTACCCTGCTCTCCGATGAAAACCATGAAGTCTGCCAGGCGTTTGGCGTCTGGGGTGAAAAAACGTTTATGGGGAAAACCTATGACGGCATTCATCGCATCAGCTTCCTGATAGATGCCGAGGGCAGGATCGAAAAAGTGTTTGATAACTTCAAGACCTCGAATCACCACGACATGGTGCTGGATTACGTCAAGTCAGCCTGATGTTGAGGGGCGCGGTAGCCTTAACGCCGCGCCCTGCTTAGCTGCCTCTTCCCCGCCCGTTTTTATCCTGCCGTTGCGAAACACTGTGAGTTAACGCGATTACGCGGCGGCCACGATAACGCAGTTGCGCCCGGCATTTTTCGCTTCATAGAGCGCCGCATCCGCCTGTTTTAAACTGCCTTCCAGCCCGACATCCTGCGAACCATTCCATGCCGCGACGCCGATAGACAAGGTAATGCGACCCACGTCGGTGAGCCAGGCTTCTGCAATGCCCAGTCGCACGCGCTCGGCGATAATCTGCGCCTCATCCAGCGCCGTTCCCGGCAGCAGCATCAGAAACTCCTCTCCGCCGTTGCGGCACACCACATCAGACTGACGGGCGCTGGCACGCAGCGTGCTCGCCACCTGCTGAATCACCCGGTCGCCCACATCGTGGCCCCAGCTATCGTTGACGTTTTTAAAGTGATCGATATCCAGCGCCAGCACCGAGAAAGGCTGGCGTAGCGTGCGGTAGTACTCCAGTACCGCATTAAGACCACGCCGATTCAGCAACTGAGTCAGGGGGTCGGTCTGGGCTTCAGAACTCAGACGACCGATTTTGTCCTGCACCAGTCCGATGCCGGTGAGCAGCGCGCGCTTGACCTGCGCCGCCTCAAAATACCAGGCACTGATGCCGCCAATCTCTTTTGATACGCCCTGCGCATCCATCCGGCTGGCTTTGCGGGCCAGCTGGAACAGTGGTCGGGCAATCAGCCGTGCCAGCCCTAACGCAACCAGCAGGGTCAGCAGTGCGAACGGCACCGAGTTCTTCAGGACTTTCATTAACAGGCCTGAAAGCGGGTTCAGCGTGACGTTAATCGGCTTCAGCGCCACCACCGTCCAGCCGGTGGTCGGCACGACGGCATAGCCCGCCAGCTGCGTGGACTCACCTGCACCCGCAAGCATCAGCGAGCCATTGGTCTGCTCGTCACGCGGACTGACGATGGCGGGCAGAACTTTACCAATCAGCTGACGATTCTGGTGATACAACACCTCATTATTACTGTCGAGCACATAGACCGTGGTGCCATCACGGTAGAATTGTTCACCCAGTAGCGCATTCAGAATGCTTTTTTTCTTCAGATAGATCGTGCCGCCGATGTAGCCCAGATAGTCGCCATCGGGACTCCAGATTGGCCAGGAGACAAACACCAGCAGATTATTGGCTGCAGAAAGGGTCGGTTTACTGATGATCGGCTGCCGCAGCGTCAGCGCTTCGCGGGAGGCGTCGCTGGTGACACGCATCCCTTTCAGCGTCAGGGATTCGGGCGAGATCGCTTTGATGGCGCCCTGCTCATCCACCACGGCAACCGAGTTGAAACTGGTAGTCTGCTCACGCAGACGATTGACTTCGCTATTCAGCAGTCCTTCATTATTAAAGTCACGGCTTAGCTGATTGGCGCTGTAGTGCAACTGTGACTGCGCCAGCTGGAAGAAAATTTCACTGGTTGAGGCCAGCTTGGCGGCATAGGCCCGGTTAGCCTCAAGCGTGGTGTCAATCAGCACCTGGCGCTGCACCCGCCAGGTGGCGTAGAGCGTATTCGCGAGCGTGATAACAATGCTGACAATCACCAGCAGGGCGATCAGATTGCGCAAGTCGGCCTTGGGCCGAAAGAGCTTTAACATGGCGTCGCCGCCCCGGAGAAGAGTGTCATGTCGTGAATGCCTGATTATTTTTTTAATGTGTGCCAGAAGCCCTGATAGCCGGGCTTAAGTCTACACTGTGTCGGCATTTTTGAGCAGCATTAAGACAAATATCACCCCGCTTAATACAGATTTAGCTGGCACTAATCGATTAACCCCTGACTATCGTAAAATGGCCAGGGGCCCGAAAAGTGGCCAATCGCGCACTGATGCGTGACCATTCCCTGCATTGGCTGCCAGCAATGGAGCAAAAAGCCGGGCGGCTCCAGAGTAAAGTGAGCCGGCCCCTTCGGGTGCAGATCCAGAGCCACCTGATGCGACACGCCGGGTGCGACACAGGCCAGGGTTCCGGCAAAGCGGGTCTGCAGGCTGCGATGCAGATGACCACAAAGCACCCGCTCAACCTGCGGATGGCGGGCAATGATCGCCTCAAGTGCCTCAGGTTGGCGTAACCGTTGCCGATCCATATGCGCAATGCCACAGGCAAAAGGGGGATGATGCAGCATCACCAGCGTGGGCTGATCCGCGGCCTCGCGCAGTGCCTGATCCAGCCATTGCAACTGCTGCTCATCCACCTCCCCCCACGGCTGTTGCGGTACGCTGGAGTCCAGGGCCAGCAGCCTGACGCCGCCCACGCTAAGCTGCCAGTTCAGGGTCGGCCCCGCCTGCAGGTAGGTGTGATCCGGGAAGGCAGCACGCAGTGCCTCGCGATCGTCGTGATTGCCCGCCATCAGATAAAAGGGCAACTGGAGGCGCTGCAGGGCTTCGCGCAGCGTCTGATACTCTTCCGGCCTGCCAAAATCGACCAGGTCGCCGGTAATCACCACCACATCGGGGCGCGGCTGCAGCGCGTTAAGGGTATCGATAACCTGCAGTAAAGCGGCATGGGTATCGACCTGTTTATAAGAGAGACGACCAAAAGCCTTGATATGCAGATCGCTGATTTGCGCGATGACTGTGGGTTGAACAGACACAACAGACTCCTTAGCAACTAAATTCCAGCGCGGCCTGGCGGGTCAGCGACCAGCTGATGCGCTGTCCCGCCTGCCAGATTTCGCGGGCATGACGCTCGACCTGAATGGGGTTATCCAGCCCGATATCGATCAGTAAGCGCTGCGAGGCGCCAAGAAACGTACTGCCCACCACCACACCGCGCTGGGCATAGCGGGTGTCGTCGGCCAGCAGCACATCTTCCGGGCGGCAAAAACGCAGGGGATGACCGTCGGGATCGTGCGCAATGCAGTTTACGGCGCCCACAAAATCCGCTACAAAGCGGGAGGCCGGGCGCTGATAAATTCCCTGCGGAGTATCGAGCTGCACCAGACGGCCCTGCTCCATCACCGCGATGCGATCGCCCAGCGCCATCGCCTCCTGCTGATCGTGGGTGACGTAAACCGCAGTGATCGCCAGCCGCTTGAGCAGCGCGCCGATCTCCAGCCGCAGTCGATCGCGCAGCCTGGCGTCAAGCGCCGCCAGCGGCTCATCGAACAACAGGACTTTAGGCCGTGCGGCCAGCGCACGTGCCAGCGCCACCCGCTGCTTCTGCCCGCCGGACAATTTATCAATCGCCCGGTGGGACAGATGTGTCAGGTCAACCAGTGCCAGCATTTCCGCGACCCGCGCATCACGCTCGGCACGTGGCACGCCCTGCACCTTCAGACCATAGGCGACGTTCTGCGCCACGTTGAGCGTCGGGAACAGCGCGTAGTTCTGAAACACCATGCCAACGTTGCGTTTCTCAATCGGCAGCGCGGTGACGTTACGCTTGTCAAACCAGATCTCTCCCGGGGGATCGCTGCTATCCAGACCGCTGATAATACGCAGCAGCGTGGTTTTGCCACAGCCTGACGGCCCCAGCAATACCAGTGTTTCACCGGCGTGAACCTGCAGGTCGAGCGGATGCAGCGCGACCTGCTGATTAAAGCGACGCGAGCAGTGGCTCAGCGTCACGTTGACGGCCTCATTCATACGGTTTCCTCTCTCTGCTGCCGCGAAGATTGCCGTTCCAGCCAGTGATTACAGGCGTTGAGCAACAGCAGCAGCGGTAAAATCATCATAATAAAGATCAGGGTATAGGCGGACCCGACTTCCAGTCGCATCGAGGTGTAGCTGTCGGCCAGACCGACCGGCAGGGTTTTGGTCAGTGGCGTGTGCAGCATCCAGGTAATGTTGAACTCCCCCACCGACAGGGTGATCACCATAAATGCGCCCGCCAGAATGCCGTTGCGGCAGTTCGGGACGACCACGGTAAAGAAGCGGCGCCAGAAGCCCGCCCCCAGGCTGGCGGCGGCTTCTTCAAGGCGCGGCAGATCAATCGCCTGCATCACCGACAGCACCGGTCGGATCATAAAGGGCAAGGTAAAGAGCACATGGCCGATCAGGATGAAGAGCCAGCTGTCGCGCAACGCGCTGAACTGACCATAGAGCAGAATGATGCCCAGAGCGGTGGCCAGGCCCGGCAATGCGACTGGCAGCATCAGGCACTCCTCAATGCGGCTGGCCCAGCGTGACGGTGATTTCAGTAAGCCCCAGGCGGCTGGCACGCCAGCGATAACCGTCACCGCCAGACAACTCAGAGCGATCAGCAGCGACAGCCAGAAGGTGTCGGCATACATCTGCCACACCTGTTCCACCCATTTCAGCGTCAGGCCGCTGCGCAGGCCAGTGAAATAGTTCTGCGTGACGCCCGCCAGCATCGAGAGCACAACCGGCACAATCATAAACAGCGCGGTGAGGCTGGTGATCACCACCTGCAGCCAGAACAAACCCCGGCGCTTCATACCGTCTCCTTGCGGCGGGCAGCCAGTCCGTTCGCCAGCATCAGCGCCAGCCAGGCCACCGCCCCCATCACCACCGAAAGCGCCGCTGCGGTGGCAAAGTTGGCGTAATTAGTGAACTCGCCATAAATGGTCAGCGGCAGCACCGCGAGCTCTGTGCCAAGGGTAAATGCGGTGCCAAAGGCGCCCATGCTGGTGGCGAAACAGAGCGCGCCGCAGGAGAGCAGCGCCGGTTTCAGCCCAGGAATGATGACGTCAATGATGATGCGCCACTGGCTGGCACCCAGCGATCGGGCGGCCTCTTCCAGCGAACGGTCCAGCTTTTCACTGGCCGCCACCAGCGTCACGATGGCGCGCGGCAGCGAAAAATAGAGATAGCCAATAAATAAGCCGCTGAGCGAATAAGCAAGGACCCAGCGCTCATGAAACAGGCTGAGACTGAGTTGCGCCAGAACACCCTGACGCCCCGCCAGCATGACCATCAGAAATCCCACCACCACGCCCGGAAAGGCCAGCGGAAAGGTCAGCAGCGCCAGCAGCGTGCCTCGCCCGGTAAAGCGCTGCCGTGCCAGAAAGCAGCCCACCACCGCAGCAATCAGCAGCGTCACCAGTGTGACCGCTGCCGAGAGCAGCACGGTATTCAGCAGGCTTTGCAGATATTGCGGCTGGCTGATTACCGTCCAGTAGCCGCTGTGGTGAGTTGTACGATCTTCCGTCATACCGATCTGCAACAGACGAGCAAACGGCAACAGCCAGAAGGCAGCAAAGAACAGCAGCGCAGGCAGCAGCATCCACGGCCAGTTTGCCCCCAGCGGCCGAAGGCGGTGGCGAACTGAGTCGCCAGCAGCAAACGGATTGATCTCTGAGAGTGACATCAGCGGATCTCGCTCAGGTAACGGGCGGAGAAGCTCTTCTGCGCATCGGCCATCTGCTGATAATCCACCGTGTGAGCGCGCGCATAGTCGCTGTCAGGCAGAAAATATTTCTTCGCTTCGGGTGACATCGCGCCCGCCCGGACCGGACGCAGCCAGGCATTAGCCCAGATCGCCTGACCGGCATCTGACAGCACGAAATCGATCACTTTCTTACCGTTGGCCGGATGCGGCGCATTTTTCACCAGGCTGATGACGTAAGGCACCGTGACCGTCCCCTCGCTGGGGATCACAAATTCCACATTGGCGTGATCTTTGTAGCGGGCGCGATAGGCATTGAAGTCGTAGTCGATCAGAATCGGGATTTCGCCTGAAATCAGCCGGGCATAGGCGGTCTGCTTAGGCACAATCGGCTGGTTGCGTTGCAGTGCTTTGAACCAGTTGATGGCCGGGGTGAAGTCATGAAGACTGCCGCCTTTCGCCTGGTTCACCGCGACGGCTGCAACGTAGCCCACAAAGGCGCTGGCCGGATCAAGATAACCTACCATGCCTTTATATTCCGGCTTCAGCAGATCATCCCAGGAACGCGGCACCGGCGCGCCACCCAGCGCATCAACATTGACCATAAAGCCCATGGTACCGGAGTGCAGCGCCACCCACTTGCCAGCAGGATCTTTCATGCCTGCCGGGATCTGATCCCAGTTTGCCGGTTTGTAAGCGCTGACCACGTCTGCACTGACTGCCTGAATGCCGAAGCTGACGCCATAATAGACCACGTCGGCGACCGGATTGCTTTTCTCGGCAACCAGCTGCGCCAGCGCCTGACCCGAATTTTTATTGTCCTGCGGCACATGAATGCCCGTCGTTTTTTCGATCGCCTGGAGCTGTGTCGCCCAGTCGGCCCACTCTGGCGGGCAGTTGTAGCAGATAGCATTTTCAGCCGCCTGCGCCCACGATGAGGCAAGCGTGCATCCGGCCAGCAGCGCAGCGCTGGCGATAGGTTTGAAGTTAACGGTGAGTGACATGATGTTTCCCTGAAAAAGAGCCATGAAATGCCGGGGCGACACTCTCCCCGAGACGTAAATGATGAGCCAGCAGATGGGTTTTACCGCCGACGGGATTCAGAAGCAGGTCAATGGCGCGCGCGCCCATTAGCGCAATCGGCTGCACCACGCTGGCCAGTGAAGGTGAAAGCTGTTCGCCCAGCTCAATGCCATCGAAGCCGACCACGGAGAGCTGATTCGGAACGCTGACGCCGGCACGCGCAGCGGCGCCCAGCAGGCTGATAGCCAGCAGATCGTTACTGCAAATCACCGCCGTCAGCGGCGAAGGTGCATTAATCAGCGGCAGCAACGGATGGAAATCGGACTGGATATGGCTGGGCATCTCAATCATCGCCTGTGGCGTCAGACCGGCCTGCTGCATGGCATCGCAGTAGCCGAGATAGCGCAGACGGGCGCGGTCAGATTGCTGCATAGGGCCCGCAGCCATCACGATATGGCGGTGGCCCAGTGACACCAGATGGGCGGTCGCTTCGGCAATGGCTTTGCGGTTATCTACGCACAGCGCGGGCCATTCGTGCTGTTGCGGTACGTTGTGGGTCAGCACGAAGGGCATCTTCGCCGCCGCCAGTGTCGGCAGCAGCGCACTGCTGTCGGCATCTGCCACCGTCAGTACCAGACCGGCGACACGCTGGTGCAGCATATGTTCGACAATCGCCGCTTCCCGCTCAGCCTGATAATCACTGGTTGCTACCAGCAGCCCATATCCCGCCAGACGAGCCTGCTGCTCCATCGCCTGTAACTGCATGGCAAAAACCGGATTGAGCAGCGAAGGCAACAGGACGCCAAGCGTGGTGGAGTGCTGGGTGCGGAGCTGACGGGCAATATGATTCGGGCGGAAACCGATCTGTTCCGAGGCGGCAAGCACCTTTTGCAGCGTGCCCGGTTTTAGCAGATGAGGGTCAGAAAAGGCGCGCGCAGCGGTTGCGCGGGAGACCCCTGCCAGTCTGGCTACGCTGATTAAATCGGTCATGACTGCCTCGTTTATTGTCGATGAGATCGATCTCATTGCGACAACACTAGCGGCGTTCTATGACAGGGGCATCACAGGAATTTGACGGGCAGGTGACAGCGGCAGTGACGCCGCTGTGGGGGAATTAAAGCATCAGGAAGGCGTAACCGCTGTTTTCCAGGGTCGCAACGGTGGTGCCGCTGGAGATAGTGTGAGTGACCATCGGGTCGATCCAGTTGCGCTCAAGCTGATGAAACGCCACTGACTGATCGCAGATAGTGACCTGAACGCCCGCTTTTTTCAGCTCGCTGATCAGCTTCAGGTTCGGGTTATCGACGCCGTAGGCTTTGCTGAACTGGTCATTATTCAGCGCTGATGAAACCGCGTCGCCGTTAATTGACACCACAAATTTCAGCTGGTCGAGTGGCACACCTGCCGCATAATAGAGGTTGGTGACGCGCGCTACGCGCTCCAGACCGAGATTCGGCTTACGAATATCCCCTTCACTGCGGTTGATCTGAAATACTATTTTATTACTCAGGCCCGCTGTCGTGCCGGGTTTAAATGCAGGCGTATCGACATAATGTATTTTTCCGTAGCCTTCAATCGCTGGCGTACTCCAGAAATCAGCAGGTTCGGATTTATTATCCGCCATTTTCCCGCTGACCTTATCGAATAATTCCGGCAACTGTAAAACATTGCCGCCGATAAATCCCGCTACGGCTGCCATCACCACTAAAGCTGCTGGACGCATTAACTCTTCTCCCGATCGTTTAAAACATCAATTACATTGCCAGCCACGCGTATCCCTGGTTTTGCAGGGTTGATACGGTGGTCGGACTGGAAAGCGCATGGACCACAGATTTATCAATCCAGTTATTAGGATAGTGATGGAATGCCACGGACTGATCGCAGACCGAGACTTTCACTCCCGCCTGATTCAGCTCATTAATCAGCTTCAGGTTTGGATTTTCGATGCCATAAAACTTTTTAAAATGGGCGTTATCCAGCATGGCGGGCGTCGCATCGCCGGTGACCGAAACGACAAACTTCAGCTGATCGGCCGGAATGCCGGAGGCGATATATAAATTCACCACGCGCGCCACACGCTCCAGTCCCAGATTGGGCGCGGTCATCGCGCCATCGCTTCGGGTAATCTGAAAAACAATTTTATTGCTCAGGCCTGCCACCGGTTTAAACGCAGCGTCGGGCTCATAATGAATTTTGCCGTAACCTTCAATCGCCGGTGTACTCCAGAATCCCGGGGCTTCCTGTGGCTCGGTTGCAAAATGGCGTGTCACTTTGTCATAAATCTCGCCACTCTGTGTGACAGCCGCGCCAACGACTCCGCCAATAATGGCGATTAACGCGTATGAAACAACTGAACGCATAACACTTCTCTCCGGCAAATAATGGCTGGCAGATTCAGGACTGAATCAGGTCGGCTATCTATATCACAGCGCAGGCATAATTCTCGCCTGCGTAAATTCAGGTCAGCGCGCGGCTGATAACTGCTGAAATTATTCACCTTCCGTATTAATCGAAAAGTTTCATTATGAGGAAAAAAAGGTCTTAATAAGAATGGACCTGACTTTTTGTGCTTTTTTCCATTTCTGTGACATTAACAGCAATAAATAACAGCCAGGCGTAGCTGGAATAAGCAGGATAAAGGCGGGAGCTACGATTTAATTTATCAATGGCGAAGAGGAGATTCACGGCTCAGAGAGGGCTATTTTTTCAGAGTAGACCTGGAAAAACTCATGCCATAGTCAGTTTTTTTGAGTGAATTTACATAACTTTAAAAAAATCCGCTCACAGGCTAAATCTGCGCGGCAGCAGATTCTGCTTTATTCTGCCGAAGCGCATTGGGAATAAATGAATAAGGCATTACTTAACCGCTCACAAACCCGGCGATACTCCGCCGGTTTTTATTCGTTTAACCGCGGTTTAAGTTGGCAGGATGTTCAGTTTTTTTCGTCAAAATGGGCGATCTTGCACAAATTACGTTGGTCGTTTGCCAGAAAACGACATTTCATTCTTTTGATGCTCTGGTTAAGATAGTCACGAACCGTCGTTATCTGCGAAAAATGGAACATTCCCGCTGCGCACCTGTCCATTTTCAGGGCCTCTCTACAGGATTAAGGCATGTTGAACCGGTTAAAGAAAACGCTGATCGCCGCGCTCCTTCCGACGCTCATTTTCACTACTCTGTCACCTGCTTATGCCGATGTCAGTGATTCACTTCCCGATATTGGCACTACGGCCGGTTCGACGCTGTCGATTAATCAGGAACTGCAGATGGGCGACTTTTATGTGCGCCAGCTGCGTGCCAGTGCGCCGCTGATCAACGATCCGTTGCTTAATCAGTATATTAATCAGCTGGGTCAGCGACTGGTGTCGCATGCCGACTCAGTGAAAACCCCGTTCCACTTCTTTCTGATTCAGAACGATGAGCTCAACGCCTTTGCCTTTTTTGGTGGCAACGTGGTGCTGCACTCAGCGCTGTTCCGCTATACCGAAAATGAAAGCCAGCTGGCGTCAGTAATGGCGCATGAGATCTCACACGTTACCCAGCGCCATCTGGCGCGCGCAATGGAAGATCAGAAGCGCAATGCGCCACTGACATGGGTCGGTGCGCTGGGCTCTATTCTGCTGGCGATGGCCAATCCGCAGGCGGGCATGGCAGCACTGACCGGCACCCTGGCGGGAACTCAGCAGGGGATAATCAGTTTTACCCAGGGTAATGAGCAGGAAGCTGACCGCATCGGAATTCAGGTACTGCAGCGCGCCGGGTTTGATCCCCAGGCGATGCCGAACTTTTTACAGAAGCTGGCCGATCAGAGCCGCTTCTCCTCGAAGCCTCCTGAAATTCTGCTGACGCATCCCCTGCCCGACAGCCGTCTGGCGGATGCCCGCAACCGCGCTAACCAGATGCGGCCGGTGGTGGTGCAATCTACAGAAGATTTCTATCTGGCAAAAGTGCGTTCACTGGGCATGTACTCCACCGGGCGTAATCAGCTCACCGACGAACTGCTGAGCCAGTATGCCAGCGGCAATTCTCGTGAGCAGCTGGCGTCACAATATGGCAAAGCCATACAGTTTTTGCAGGCGAAAAGCTTTGCCGATGCGAAGCGGATTATGACGCCGCTGCTGGCGAAACAGCCTAATAACGTCTGGTTCCTGGATCTTATGTCAGATATCGATATCGGCCTGAATCAGCCACAACAGGCGATCGCCCTGCTCAGCGCCGCCACCAGTGCAAAAAACAGCCCGGTGGTGCAGCTCAACCTGGCCAATGCCTACGTTGAAGCGAAACAGTATGCCAATGCCAGCCGCATTCTGAATCGCTACACCTGGGCTAATAAAGATGATCCCAACGGCTGGGATTTGCTGGCCCAGGCGTCTGCACAGCAGGGACTGAATGATGAAGAGTTATCGGCGCGGGCAGAGAGTCTGGCGCTGAATGGCCAGCTCGATCAGGCGATCACCGCGCTTGGCAGCGCCAGCGCACAGGTGCCGCTCGGCAGCCTGAAACAGGCGCGCTACGATGCCCGTATCGATCAGCTGCGCCAGTTACAACAGCGCTTTAAGCAATATCAGAAAGGTTGAGCATTCACGCTGCGAATAAAGGAGAGTCTGAGATGGTGACGATTTACCACAACCCGCGCTGCAGCAAGAGCCGCGAGACGCTGGCACTGCTGAACGCCCGCGGGATAGAGCCGGAAGTGGTGCTCTATCTGCAAACGCCGCCCGATCGCGAGACGCTGCAAATCCTGTTACAGAAACTGGGAATGCAGAGTGCACAGCAGTTGATGCGGACTAAAGAGGCGATCTATAGCGAACTGGCACTCAGCGACAAAAGCGAAAGTGCACTGCTGGATGCGCTGGTGGAACATCCGGTGCTGATTGAAAGGCCGATAGTGATCAATGGCGACAAGGCGCGGATCGGACGTCCGCCCGAAGCGGTGCTCGACCTGTTTTAAAGGCCGAGTGTCTCTTTCACAAACGGAATGGTGAGTTTACGCTGGGCGCTGATCGAGGCGCGATCAAGCCGATCCAGCGTATCAAACAGGGTGCGCATTTCACGATCCAGTCGCTTCAGCAGGAAGCGTCCCACATCTTCCGGCAGCTCAAATCCGCGTAACCCGGCGCGCAGTTGCAGCGCCTGTAATTTGTCTTCGTCGGAGAGAGGCTGCAGGCGATAGATCTGCCCCCAGTCCAGCCGCGAGGCGAGATCGGGCAGTTGCAGATTAAGCTGGCGTGGTGGACGATCGCCGGTAATAAACAGCCGCGTATTGCCGGTTTCCAGAATACGGTTATAGAGATCGAAGATCGCCATTTCCCATTCAGGCTCGCCTGCAATGCACTCGATGTTATCGATGCAGACCAGTGACAGCTGCTCCATCCCTTCCAGTACTTCCGGTACAAACCAGGTGCGTTTGTCCAGCGGAACGTAACCGACCGCTTCGCTGCGCGCTGACATCTCGGCGCACGCGGCGTGCAGCAAATGGCTCCGCCCTCCGCCTTCGCGTGACCAGAAGTAGAGATAGCTGCCATGTTGTTGGTTGAGAGCGCCTTTCAGCGCGGCAATCAGCGACGGGTTTTCCCCCGGCCAGAAGCTGGAGAAGGTTTCATCGTCAGGTAAATAGAGTGGCAATGACAATTGTGCCGGCGTGTTCAGAAGCACCTCAGCAAGAGAACAAGCAAAAAATCGGGGGAAGTCTAACACAGTTTTCAGAAAGAGATGAATGGGGCGTCCCTGCCCCGATCCTGTCAGGCTTGCTGCGATCACGGCTCGCGCGATTCTTCAGCCTCCAGCACCACTTCTTCCGGACGCAACAGCGAGATCACACGGAAGATCAGCGCTAATCCAACCCCTACGATTGTCGCCAGCGCCATGCCTTTCAGCTCCGCAGCACCGATATGTACCTTCGCACCGCTGACGCCGATGATCAGGATCACCGAGGTCAGGATCAGATTTTGCGCTTTGTTGTAATCGACTTTGGATTCGATCAACACCCGGATACCGGATGCGCCGATCACGCCATACAGCAGCAGCGACACGCCGCCCATTACCGGTACCGGGATCGCCTGGATCACCGCCGCCAGTTTGCCGACACAGGAGAGCAGGATCGCCAGAATCGCCGCGCCGCCAATCACCCAGGTACTGTAGACGCGGGTAATCGCCATCACACCGATGTTTTCACCGTAGGTGGTGTTAGGCGTTGAACCAAAGAAGCCGGAGATGACCGTTGATAAGCCGTTGGCGAACATCGAACGATGCAGGCCAGGGTCGCGAATCAGATCTTTCTTTACGATGTTGGCGGTGACCACCAGATGCCCGATATGCTCGGCAATCACCACCAGCGCCGCAGGCAGGATCGTCAGCATCGCCACCCATTCAAAACGCGGGGTATAGAAGGTTGGCAGCGCAAACCAGGGGGCTTTGATCACGCCGCTCCAGTCAACGATGCCCATAAATGCAGAGAGCAGATAACCCGCCACCACCCCGACCAGAATCGGGATGATCGCCAGGAAGCCACGAAACAGCACGGAACCGAATACCGTCACTGCCAGCGTGACCAGCGAAATCAGCACGGTTGTACTGTCGGGCGCACTGCCTTCCGCGGGCAGCAGACCCGCCATATTAGCGGCTACCCCTGCCAGCTCCAGACCGATGACGGCGACAATCGCGCCCATCGCCGCCGGGGGAAACATCACATCGAGCCAGCCGGTGCCCGCGCGTTTGACAATCAGCGCCACCAGACAGAACAGCACGCCGCACAGGATAAATCCGCCCAGCGCGACCTCATACCCCAGCGGCAGCAATAGCAGTACTGGCGAGATAAAGGCAAAACTGGAACCGAGGTAAGCGGGAATTTTGCCTTTACAGATAAAGAGGTAGATCAGCGTGCCTACGCCGTTAAATAACAGCACCGTCGCCGGGTTGATGTGGAACAGAATCGGTACCAGTACCGTGGCACCAAACATGGCGAACAGGTGTTGCAGGCTGAGTGGAATGGTTTGCAGTAACGGCGGTCGTTCACTGACGCCAATGGCGCGACGAGTCATCATTTATCCCCTTGTGTTATTTATCCCCCAGGGCGCGCGCCTCTGGCACAGCAGCAGGCACGCCGGTGAGCCTCGCAGCCACACCAAACCCGTTCGGGGATCTTTTTTTTGCCAAAAAAAAGCCGACTCTCTGGTCGGCTATGCGATTTATTTGGTTCCGAAAATCTTGTCCCCGGCATCGCCGAGCCCGGGAATGATGTAACCCTTCTCATTCAGTCCCTGATCCACTGACGCGGTGTAAAGCTCAACGTCAGGATGCGCTTTCTCCAGCGCGGCAATCCCTTCTGGTGCGGCAACCAGTACCAGCACTTTAATGCTGGTGCAGCCCGCTTTCTTCAGCAGGTCGATGGTGGCGATCATGGAACCGCCTGTCGCCAGCATAGGATCGACGACCAGCGCCAGGCGCTCTTCGATGTTAGAGACCAGCTTCTGGAAATAGGGAACCGGCTCCAGTGTCTCTTCATCACGGTAAACACCCACCACGCTGATACGGGCGCTGGGAACGTGCTCCAGCACCCCTTCCATCATGCCCAGGCCGGCACGCAGAATCGGCACCACCGTGATTTTTTTGCCTTTGATCTGATCGATCTCTACCGGGCCATTCCAGCCCTCAATGGTTACGCGCTCTGTTTCCAGATCGGCGGTCGCTTCGTAGGTCAGCAGGCTGCCCACTTCAGACGCCAGCTCGCGAAAACGCTTTGTACTGATATCATGCTCACGCATCAAGCCCAGTTTATGTTTGACCAGCGGGTGTCTGACTTCCACGATCTTCATTGGTGTTCTCCCGGAATGAGTTGAGCTAAAAAAAATCGCGGGATTATACCGCCTTTTGCGCTCCACGCCACCTGCTCTTGCGCAAAGCCGCGGGTTTTACCGGGACAAATAGAGGATCAATGAAAATCGCCCGATGCGCAATCCCGGACTCGCAAACGTTTGCCTGCACTGATAGAATTGCCGCGCTTTATTTTAAACCACCAACCGCAACTCGCGTGGGGACCTCGCAGTGACCGACAAAACCTCTCTCAGTTACAAAGACGCCGGTGTTGATATTGATGCTGGTAACGCTCTGGTTGACCGTATTAAAGGCGTAGTGAAAAAGACGCGTCGCCCGGAAGTGATGGGTGGACTGGGCAGTTTTGGTGCGCTTTGCGCGCTGCCGCAGAAATACCGTGAACCGGTGCTGGTCTCCGGCACCGATGGCGTTGGCACCAAGCTGCGTCTGGCGATGGATCTCAAACGTCACGATGCCATTGGTGTTGACCTGGTGGCGATGTGCGTCAACGACCTGGTGGTACAGGGCGCCGAGCCCCTCTTCTTCCTCGACTACTATGCTACCGGCAAACTGGATGTGGATACCGCCTCTGCGGTGATCACCGGCATCGCCGAAGGTTGTCTGCAGTCGGGTTGTGCGCTGGTGGGCGGTGAAACCGCTGAGATGCCAGGCATGTATCACGGTGAAGATTACGATGTGGCCGGTTTCTGTGTTGGCGTGGTGGAAAAGTCAGAGATCATTGATGGCAGCAAGGTGCAGGATGGCGACGTACTTATCGCCCTCGGCTCCAGCGGCCCGCACTCCAACGGCTATTCGCTGGTGCGTAAGATTCTGGAAGTCAGCAACACCGATCCGCTGGCTGAACAGCTGGAAGGCAAACCGCTGGCCGATCATCTGCTGGAACCGACCCGCATCTACGTGAAAAATATCCTGAGCCTGATTGAGCAGGTCGATGTGCACGCTATCGCACACCTGACCGGCGGCGGCTTCTGGGAGAATATTCCGCGCGTGCTGCCCGACAACACTCAGGCCGTCATCGACGAGAAGAGCTGGCAATGGCCGGCCGTCTTCAGCTGGTTACAGCAGGCAGGCAACGTCAGCCGTTTCGAGATGTACCGCACCTTTAACTGCGGCGTCGGCATGATCATCGCCCTGAGTCCGGCAGACGCGGACAACGCGATTGCGCTGATGCAGGCTGCGGGCGAGAAAGCCTGGAAGCTCGGCGTAATTAAAGCGTCTGATGCCGAAGAGCGTGTGGTCATCAACGGATGAAAAAGCTGGTTGTACTGATTTCCGGCAACGGAAGTAACCTTCAGTCCATCCTTGACGCCTGTGCAAGCGGGCGGATTCACGGCAGCGTGGCTGCCGTGTTCAGCAACCGCGCCGCCGCTTATGGCCTGACGCGGGCGCAGGAGGCAGGCATTCCTGCCCACTCGCTTGCCGCCAGCGACTTCACTGACCGCGAAGCCTTCGATCGCCAGCTCATCGCTGAAATCGAAGCCTACAGTCCAGACCTGATTGTGCTGGCAGGATATATGCGCATTCTCAGCAGCGCGTTCGTAGCCCATTTTCACGATCGCCTGCTGAATATCCACCCTTCCCTGTTGCCGAAATATCCGGGTCTGCATACGCATCGTCAGGCGCTGGAAAATGGCGATAGCGAACATGGCACCTCCGTGCATTTCGTCACTGATGAGCTGGATGGGGGTCCGGTGATCCTGCAGGCAAAAGTCCCGGTTTTTCCCGGCGACAGCGAAGCGGAGATTACGGAGCGGGTGCAGCATCAGGAGCATGCCATCTATCCGATGGTAATCGGCTGGTTTGTTGAGGGTCGTCTGGCGATGCGTGACGGCCAAGCCTGGCTGGATGGCGAACCGCTGCCGCCGCAGGGTTATGCTAACGACTGACGCGACAGGGGAAGCCGGGGCTTCCCCTGAAGTGCTGGCGGTCGGGGTAAAGGCTCAGGGAACCTTTGAGCCGTCTGACATAACAACCTGCTCTGCTCCCGTTACTGACTTAACCGTAGCGCCCCGTAATATAATCTTCGGTCCGTCGCTGTTTTGGCGCGGTAAAGATACGGTCAGTCTCATCAAACTCCACTAACGCGCCCTGATGCATAAACGCGGTGTAATCTGACACGCGAGAAGCCTGCTGCATGTTGTGCGTCACCAGCACCAGCGTGAAATGCTGCTTGAGCGTGGTCATCAGCTCTTCAATCACCAGCGTGGAGATGGGATCCAGCGCGGAGGTCGGCTCATCCAGCAGCAGAACTTCCGGTTCAATCGCAATGGCGCGGGCAATCACCAGCCGCTGCTGCTGTCCGGTCGAGAGCGTCAGCGCATTCTGTGACAGCTGATCTTTGACCTCACTCCACAACGCCGCCGCGCGCAGCGCACGTTCACAGGCTTCGTTTAGCACCCGCCGATCGCGTACACCCTGTAAGCGCAGCCCGTAGACCACATTTTCATAGATCGATTTTGGAAAAGGATTGGGGCGCTGAAACACCATGCCGACCCGACGACGCAGCGCCGAGAGATCCTGCTCAGGTCGCAGGATCGGCTGCGATCCCAGCAACACCTCACCCTCGACCCGGCAATGATCAATCACATCATTCATGCGATTAAAGCAGCGCAGCAGCGTCGATTTGCCACAGCCGGAGGGCCCAATCAGCGCGGTAATCTTGTTTTTCGGCACCTGCAGCGAAATAGCCTGCAGCGCCTGGCGCTCGCCATACCACAGCGATAGCTGGTTAACGGTCAGCGCGATATCCGTGTCGGACGTCATAGTCATAGCCTGTTATTGAGTCATAAGGCGATAGCGTTCACGCAGACGGTGACGCAGTCCCATCGCCAGCAGATTAAGCGACAGAATAATCAGCACCAGCAGCAGCGCGGTGGCGAACACCAGCGGCCGGTCAGCTTCAATATTCGGACTCTGAAACGCCAGATCGTAAATCTGGAAGCCCAGATGCATAAATTTGCGATCCAGATGCAGATAAGGAAACACCGCGTCGACGGGCAGTTCCGGCACCATTTTTACCACGCCAACCAGCATCAGCGGCGCGGTTTCACCAGCGGCACGCGCCACCGCCAGAATCAGGCCGGTCAGCATGGCAGGCACCGCCATCGGCAGCACCACGTTCCACAGGGTTTCCGCCTGAGTCGCGCCCAGCGCCAGCGACCCCTGCCGCAGGCTGTTGGGAATACGGGATAGTCCCTCTTCGGTCGCCACAATCACCACCGGCAGCGTTAGTAACGCCAGAGTCAGCGACGCCCACAGCAAACCAGGTGTCCCGAAGGTGGGATTGGGCAGCGCGCTGGCGAAGAAGAGCTGGTCTATCGTGCCGCCCACCAGCCAGACAAAGAAGCCCAGACCAAATACGCCATAGACGATTGAAGGAACGCCTGCCAGATTGACCACCGCGATGCGCACCAGTCTGGTCAGCGCATTGCGTCCGGCATATTCATGCAGCCAGATGGCGGCGATGACACCCAGCGGCATCACGACCACCGACATCAGCAACACCATCAGCACGGTGCCAAAGATCGCCGGGAACGCCCCGGATTCACTCTCGCCTTCAGCGGGTGAATCACTGACGAAACGCCACAGCTGATGCAGAAAATGCAGCGTTTTGCCGGTCAGCGTCATCGCGTTCGGCTTCCAGCTGTCAACGATTTCGGTCAGCGGGATCGCATGTTCGGTGCCATGCACATCCCGCAGGATTAACAGATCGCGCTGACTCTGCTGTTGCAGCGAAGCCAGTGTCTCGCTCAGCTGATTAAAACGGCGCTGCAAAGCGGCCTGATTGGCCTGATATTCTGACTCGGCCTGCAAATCAAAGCGCCCGGCAGCACGGTTTGTGGCCGCCTGCTCATCAAGCTGCTCACGCTGGCTGTTGAGGCGCGCCATATCGACCCGGCGAATCTGATTAGCCTGCCGCACCAGCATCTGCACCTGTCCGAGCCGCTGATGTAGCAGTGCATCAGGATCCTGCGCAGTCAGCTCTTCATTATCCTCACGCAGGCCGACAAACCAGCCGTATGCCTGACCGTGGCTGCGGCGCTGCAGCACCATGATGTCCGCAGGCTGGCTGACCTGCGCTGCCGTGCGACTGTAAACCACCCGGAAATCGGGTGCGTCCCAGTCACGGTTACCGGTTTTAATCAGATAACGATTAACCTGTCCGCCGCTGTTGCCCTGCTCATCTGCCGGGGCCGGAAAGCGCCGCTGATGTTCCAGGGTTTCACCCAGCAGGCGCGTCTCGGCCCCTTCAGGCTGGCTAAAAGTGTAGAGATCGACGCGCTGCGGCCAGAAAGCGCGCACGCCCTGCCAGGCCAGTAACCCAATCAGCAGCGTAAAGGCCAGCAGGCAGACGGCTACGGCACCGGCGGTTAGCCAGCGCCAGCGATCGTTCTGTTGCATCGCTTTCATGCCTGCTCCTCGTGCTGGCTGTAGCGCTGGCGCAGCCGCTGACGGATCAGCTCGGCAACCGTGTTGATCACCAGCGTAAACAGCAGCAGCATCAGGGCGCTAAGAAACAGCACGCGATAATGAGCACTCCCCGCCGCCGCTTCCGGCATCTCAATGGCGATATTGGCGGACAGCGCGCGCAGGCCGCTGAACAGGCCACCTTCACTTTGCGGCGTGTTGCCGGTCGCCATCAGCAAAATCATGGTTTCTCCTACGGCACGCCCCAGACCAATCATCAGAGCGGCAAAAATACCGGCGGAAGCACCCGGCAGCACGACGCGGGTCAGGGTTTGCCACGGCGTCGCGCCCAGTGCCAGCGAGCCCTGCCCCAGTGCAGCCGGCACGCTGAACAGCGCATCCTCAGAGAGGGTAAAGATCAGCGGTACCAGCGCAAAGCCCATCGCCAGTGCGGCTACCAGCAGATTGCGCTGTTCGTAATGCGGCAGCCAGTCGCCCGCATCCGGTATCAACAGCGTGGGCAGCCACAGCGTCAGCAGCGTGACCAGCAGTAACAGCGGCAGCAGAATCAGCACTTCATGACCCGGCTGACGCCAGCGCGGCGGTAAACGCGCGCTGAATACGCCGCACAGCAGCAGCGTGCCCGCCAGCGTCAGCGGCAGCAGCAGCACACCCACCAGCGCCTGACCAATATGCGGCGCGAGCCAGATCCCGGCAATCAGCCCCACCACTACGCTTGGCAGCGCACCCATCATCTCAATGGCCGGTTTGACCCAGCGTCGCAGGCCTGGCGCCATAAACCAGGCGGTGTACATCGCCGCCGCCAGCGCCAGCGGTGTGGCAAACAGCAGCGCTAAACTCGCCGCTTTCAGCGTACCCATCACCATCGGCATCAGGCTGAACTTGGCCTGATAACTGTCACCCGCCGCGGTCGATTGCCAGATCCAGTCCGGTCCGGGGTAATTTTCATACCAGATTTTTTGCCAGAAATTGCGCCAGGTGACGTCCGGCCACGGATTATCAAGCCGCAGGGTCTGCCAGCTTCCCGCCCGTTCAATCAGCAGGCTGTCGCCTCGTGGCGAAAACTGCGCCTGCACAATGCCAGGTTCCAGCTGACGCTGCAGTATCGGGCCATTCTGCTTGCTGGCGAACAGCCTTAACAGCCCCTGTTTGCTGAGCGTCGCAAACACGCGGCGTTGTGATTCCGTCACCAGAATGGTCTCGCCGTCGCTGTTGGCAAAGGTACGAATGCGCTGCAGGCGCGGCCCCTGTTCGCTGGCGATAGCAAACCACTGCGTGACGCCGCTGCCATCCTGGATCAGCAGGCTTGTGCCGCCCACCAGCAGATGCAGACTTTTTGGCCGCTGCGGCAGGGTGTGCGTTTCGCGCAATAGTGCACGGTCATCGTCAAGTTGCCAGACCCGCAGCAGATTGCCTTCGGTGGTGTAGAGCAGATCGCCGGCCGGAGAGAGCGCCAGCAGATCCAGCTGGCGTTGCGGCAGCGGGATAACCGAGGCCTGGCGATCGGTGCCAAGCGTCAGCACCCGGAGTCCGGCCTCAGTAAGTGCGGCTATACGCCACTGACCCGCATGGCGCGTCGCCAGCGCCATCTTCGTCACTGCGCCATCGGGCAGATGAAAAGGTTTATCTCCCAGCGGAAAACGCCACTGCTGGTCGGCGGTTGGCTGCATCAGTGTCAGCGCACCCTGCATATTCAGCAGTAGCGTCTGCTCATCGGCACTCCGCACTATCTCCCCGGGCGGCGGGGTCAGCGCCAGTGCCGGTTCCGCAGGCTGACCATCCAGCGGAATAAAACGCGCCGCACCGCGCTCGCTGATGCGCCAGCCGACCTTCCCCTGATTGCCAATCGCTAAGGCTGGCGCACGATCCCAGAGTTGCTGGCTGGCCGCAACCTGCAGGCCCGGCGCATTAAACAGCGGTAATACCACGCCAATCAGCCAGCAGAAGAGCAGCAGCATCAATAGCAGGATCGCCACGCCACAGCAGGTGACCAGCCGCCGCGTCAGACGGTCAACAGCACGACGCTTACGATCGCTGAATTGGACAGGAATGTGGTTTGCGCTCATGCGGTTCCGCTAGCAGGCCAAAATAAGCCGCTATGTTGCCCGTAGCCGATTGATAAGACAACTCCTGGCGTTGGACAACGCTGCCATACTCTCGCCATAATGTTGGTGGATACTGGATCTTCAGTCCTGCAACCGCTAAATGGAGTGAGAATGGGTCAGGTAAAGCTTTATATTGAAAAAGAATTAAGCTGGTTATCCTTTAATGAACGGGTTTTGCAGGAAGCAGCAGACAAAAGCAATCCACTGATTGAGCGGATGCGCTTTCTGGGTATCTACTCCAATAATCTCGACGAATTCTATAAAGTGCGTTTCGCCGACCTCAAACGCCGCATTCTGATTGGTGAAGAGCAGGGTTCCGCCAGTACACCACGCCATCTGTTTAAGAAAATTCAGCAGCGGGTAATGAAGTCCGATCAGGAGTTTGATGCGTTATATAACGATCTGCTGCTGGAGATGGCACGTAACCAGATCTTCCTGATCAATGAACGTCAGCTTTCATCCAATCAGCAGGCGTGGCTGCGCCACTACTTCAAGCACGAGCTGCGTCAGCATATCTCGCCGATTCTGATCACCCATGAAACGGATCTGACCGAATTCCTTAAAGATGACTACACCTATCTGGCGGTAGAGATCATTCGCGGTGACAATATTCAGTATGCGCTGCTGGAAATTCCGTCCGACAAAGTCCCGCGTTTCATCAATTTACCGGCTGAGCCACCGCGCCGCCGTAAACCGATGATCCTGCTGGATAACATCCTGCGTTACTGCCTGGATGACATTTTTAAAGGCTTCTACGACTACGACGCGCTCAACGCCTATTCAATGAAAATGACGCGTGACGCCGAGTACGACCTGGTCACGGAGATGGAGTCGAGCCTGCTGGAGCTGATGTCCTCCAGCCTGAAGCAGCGACTGACGGCGGAACCGGTGCGTTTCGTCTACCAGCGCGATATGCCAGACACGATGGTGTCGCTGCTGTGCCACAAGCTTTCCATCTCAAACCTGGACTCCATCCTGCCAGGCGGCCGCTACCACAACTTCAAAGACTTTATCGGCTTCCCGAACGTCGGCAAAAACAACCTGGTGAACCGCCCGCTGCCGCAGATTCGCCACATCGGCTTTGATGGTTTCCGCAACGGCTTTGATGCGATTCGCAATCGCGACGTGCTGCTCTACTACCCGTACCACACCTTTGAGCATGTGCTGGAGCTGCTGCGTCAGGCGTCGTTCGACCCCAGCGTGCTGGCGATAAAAATCAACATCTACCGCGTTGCTAAACATTCCCGCATCATGGATGCGATGATCCATGCCGCCTATAACGGTAAAAAAGTCACGGTGGTGGTGGAACTGCAGGCGCGCTTTGATGAAGAAGCCAATATTTACTGGGCGAAACGCCTGACTGAAGCGGGCGTGCATGTCATTTTCTCCGCACCAGGCCTGAAGATCCACGCCAAGCTGTTCCTGATTTCACGCCGCGAAGGCGAAGAGATTGTGCGCTACGCGCATATCGGTACCGGCAACTTTAACGAGAAAACCGCGCGTCTCTATACGGACTACTCATTGCTGACCGCGGATGCGCGCATCACCAATGAAGTGCGTCGGGTGTTCAACTTTATTGAGAATCCCTACCGGCCCGTGACGTTCGATCATCTGATGGTCTCGCCGCAGAACTCGCGCCGGATGCTGTATGAGCTAATCGACACCGAAATTGCTAATGCGCAGCAGAATAAGCCCTGCGGCATTACTCTGAAAATCAACAATCTGGTGGACAAAGGTCTGGTTGATCGGCTTTATACAGCCTCCAGCGTAGGGGTGAAGGTCAATCTTCTGGTGCGCGGAATGTGCTCATTAATCCCTGACTTGCCCGGGATCAGTGAAAATATTCGTGTCATCAGTATTGTTGACCGTTATCTGGAACACGATCGCGTCTATATTTTTGAGAATGGCGGCGATAAGAAGGTGTTCCTCTCCTCCGCTGACTGGATGACACGTAACATTGATTACCGTATCGAAGTGGCAGTGGCGATTCTCGATCCCCACATCCGGCAGCGCATACTCGACATTATTGCTATTCAGTTGAGTGATACGGTGAAAGCCCGCATCGTCGATAAAGAGTTGAGTAACCATTACGTCCAGCGCGGCAATCGTCGTAAAGTGCGATCGCAGCTGGCCATTTATGATTACATCAAGAAACTGGAACAACCTGAATAAATCCTATGCCAATTTCTCATAAAAGTACGCCAAAACCCCAGGAGTTTGCGGCGATTGACCTGGGCTCGAACAGTTTCCATATGGTGATTGCGCGGGTTGTCGATGGTGCGATGCAGGTACTGGGCCGCCTTAAGCAGCGCGTCCATCTGGCTGACGGGCTGGATGCCCGGCACAACCTCAGCGAGGAAGCGATGGAGCGGGGGTTAGCCTGCCTGGCCCTGTTCGCCGAGCGCCTGCAGGGGTTCAGTCCGAGCAACGTGACGATTGTCGGTACCCACACGCTGCGCGAGGCGGTCAACGCCGAAACCTTCCTGCAACGTGCGGCCGAGGTGATCCCCTATCCGATCGAGGTGATTTCGGGCCATGAAGAGGCTCGCCTGATCTTTATGGGCGTTGAACATACCCAGCCGGAGAAAGGCCGCAAGCTGGTGATCGATATCGGCGGCGGATCAACCGAGCTGGTCATTGGCGAGGATTTTGAACCGCAACTGGTTGAGAGCCGACGCATGGGTTGCGTCAGTTTCGCCCAGCTCTATTTCCCGAAAGGTGAAATCAGCCGTGAAAACTTCCGTCGCGCCCGTTTAGCGGCCGCGCAGAAGCTGGAAACGCTGGCGTGGCAATATCGTCTGCATGGCTGGCAATATGCGCTGGGCGCGTCCGGCACCATCAAAGCCGCCTGCGAAGTGCTGCTGGCGATGGATGAAAAAGAGAAGCTGATTACGCCTGAGCGCCTCGAAAAGCTCTATGACGAGGTGATGAAACACAAATCCTTTGCTGCACTCAGCCTGCCGGGTCTGTCGGAAGAGCGTAAAGGTGTGTTTGTACCCGGGCTGGCGATTCTTTGCGGCGTATTTGATGCGCTGGCCATTCGCGAATTGCGCCTCTCCGACGGTGCGCTGCGTGAAGGCGTGCTCTATGAGATGGAGGGCCGTTTCCGCCATCAGGATATTCGCAGCCGTACGGCACAGAGTCTGGCGAACCATTACGCTATCGACAGCGATCAGGCACGACGCGTGCTCGACACCACCGAGCAGCTTTATCTGCAGTGGCGCGAGCAGAATCAGAAACTGGCGAATCCACAACTGGCCGCACTGCTGAAATGGGCGGCGATGCTGCACGAAGTAGGCCTGACCATCAATCACAGCGGCCTGCAACGCCATTCAGCCTATATTCTGCAAAACACCAACCTGCCGGGCTTCAATCAGGATCAACAGATGCTGCTGGCGGCGCTGGTCAGATTCCATCGTAAAGCGATAAAGCTTGATGAGCTGCCGCGCGTGACGCTGTTCAAGAAAAAGCAGTTTGTGCCGCTGATCTTCCTGCTGCGCCTGGGTACCCTGCTGAATAATCAGCGACAGGCCACCACGCGTCCGGAGGCGTTAACCCTGAAATGCGATGACGGCCACTGGACGCTGACCTTCCCGGCGGGCTATTTCACGCAGAACAACCTGGTTCAGCTCGATCTTGAACGGGAGCAGGTTTACTGGAATGACGTCACGGGATGGAAACTGATCCTCGAAGAAGAAGTCTGACAACACGGGCGCCTGGCGCCCGTTTAACTGAAATGATGAATATGACACAACCAACCGCACCCCTTTCAGGCGAAAACTATTTTGCCGAAACCTATGGTTTAACGCCGCCCCACTCCGAAGTGGTTGCGGCGCTGCCCCAGCTCAACGTCGGCAAGGCGCTTGACCTTGGCTGTGGCGTGGGACGCAATACGCTGTTTCTGAATCAGCACGGTTTTGACGTCACGGCGTGGGATCATAATCCGCAAAGCCTGGCGCGCCTGCAGGAGATTATTGCGCAGGAAAATCTCAGCGGCATTCATATCGAGCAGCGCGACCTGAACAACACGCGCTTTAATGGCGGCTTCAACTTTGTGCTATCGACTGTGGTGATGATGTTCCTGCAGCCGCAGACTATTCCGCAGCTGATTGCCGACATGCAGGCCTGTACGGTCAGAGACGGTTTTAACCTGATCGTGGCGGCGATGAACACGGACGATATGCCCTGCCCGGCTGATTTCTCCTTTGCGTTTAAATCAGGTGAGCTCAGCCACTACTACCGCAACTGGCACATCGTGAAGTACAACGAGCACCCCGGTCAGCTGCATCGCACAGATGAAAATGGCAACCGCATCACCTGTCGGTTTGCGACGCTGCTGGCGCAAAAAGCGAGTTACTGATCTTTATCTGCTGTTTTTTTCAACAGCGATTGATTTCATCAGGCGACTGTGACTAAATATTGCAGTCGCCCCAGATGGGGTCATTACAGGAACCACCCCGCGTGAACAGCGCTATTTCTCCCCGAAGACGTCAAAAAACCGGCACCATGACCCGCATTGTGTTGCTGATTAGTTTTATCATTCTTTTTAGTCGCCTGATTTTTATCCTGCCTGCTGCCTTCGAGCATCATCAGCAACAGAAAGCTATTCCTGAACCGGTTGCCATAACATCAGGCGATACGCGATAGCGAATAACCAATAACGACATTTCGCCTGAAACGCACCTGACACTTAAACGTTATCCAGATAACTGGACTCTTTTTTGCATCCCTTTTTCAGGCGAAACGCTACACTTCGTGCTGGTGCTTTCAGACTTAAGGGATCCAATGTGTCTGCCTCTCACTCTCAACGTTTAAGTGAAATACGTCATCGCATTCTGACGCTGCTGCTCAGCGAGCACGATCTGGTTGATGCCCTGCTGGAGAAATCGGGCGATCTCAATCCTGAACAGCAACGTGAAAATGCGGCCCAGCGTGACGCGCTGGAGCAGGACATTCTGCAACTGCATGCCGCTGACCTCGCGGATATTCTCGAAGCCCTGCCCGAAGAAGAACGTCAGGCGCTGTGGCGGCTGGTGCCGAACGAGCGGCGCGGCCATGTGCTGGTTGAAGCGTCTGAAACGGTCTGGGCAAGCCTCACCGAAGAGATGAGCGACCGCGATATCCTGCGCGCTATCCAGCCGCTGGATATCGACGATCAGGTCTGGCTGGCGCGTTATCTGCCACGTGACCTGACCGGACGCCTGCTGGCAACGGTGGAGCCCGCCCTGCGCGCCCGCATGCTCGATATGGTGCAGCTTGACCGTGACCGCGTAGGCCGGGTGATGGATTTCAATATCCTGACGGTGCGTGAAGATGTCACGCTTGCAACGGTGCAACGCTTTCTGCGCAAGCGCAAAAGCATGCCGGGCGGTACCGATAAACTCTTCATTACCAATAAAGATAATCAGCTGCTGGGCGAACTGCTGCTGACGGACATCCTGCTTAACAAACCCAAAACCCTGGTGAGCGACGTGATGAACGCGCGCCCTACCACCTTCCAGCTTAACGATAAGGCCGAAGACGCTGCCAGTGCCTTTGAACGTTATAACCTCATTTCAGCCGCCGTCACCGACGCCAAGGGCAAGCTGATTGGCCGCGTGACCATTGAAGACATCATCGACCTGGTGAATGCCGAAAACGAAAGCAACATTCGTAAA
This sequence comes from Pantoea sp. Ft-CA_14, assembly GCF_024520875.1. NCBI lineage: Bacteria > Pseudomonadati > Pseudomonadota > Gammaproteobacteria > Enterobacterales > Erwiniaceae > Pantoea > Pantoea sp. Ft-CA_14. Next base: position 73,761 of record NZ_JALNPM010000010.1, read on the forward strand.
ATGGGGGGTATCAGTCAGGAAGAGGATGTGTTCGCGCCGGTGCGTAAATCGGTACGTAAACGCTGGGCCTGGCTGGCGATTAATCTCTGCACTGCCTTTGTCGCCTCCCGGGTTATCGGGCTGTTTGAAGGGACGATTTCGCAAATCGTGGCGCTGGCCACGCTGATGCCGATCGTCGCGGGTATCGGCGGCAATACCGGTAATCAGACCATCACCATGATTGTGCGGGCGCTGGCCTTACATCAGGTTGAACCGGGCAACTTTTCGTTTTTGATCGTCCGCGAGCTTGGCGTGGCGCTGATCAACGGCCTGTTCTGGGGCGGCATCATGGGCGGCATCACCTGGCTGATGTATGACAATATGGCGCTGGGCGGCGTTATGATGCTGGCCATGGCGCTGAATCTGCTGCTGGCCGCGCTGATGGGCGTGCTGGTGCCGCTGGTCATGACTAAAATGAATCGCGATCCCGCCGTCGGCTCCAGCGTATTGATCACTGCCCTTACTGACACCGGCGGCTTCTTTATTTTCCTGGGGCTGGCGACGATCTTCCTGCTGCCGCACTAATCGTCAGGCTTGCAGGCCGTAACGTTGCAGCGACCCGTTAAGATTGCGCTGCCGCGTTACCTGTGCCAGCTCTCGGGTCGCCGCAGGCAGCGTATAGTTACCACGCTGACTCAGCCACTCCAGCACATCCGCTAAGTGCCAGATGGCGGTTTTACCGTCATGCACCGGCAGCGGAAACGGCGGGCGGTGGCTGAGCATCAGCTTACGCATATTCTGACGCGTCATGCCGATGATGTCCGCAACATCCGTCAATCCCACAAAATCGGGTGCGGCTTCCACCAGCGTGGCCCCCGGTATCGCACGCAGCACATCCTCTTCTGCCTGCTTCAATACATCCGTTGCAGAGTCGGACTCCCGGGTGAACTCCAGTGCAATTCTGCCCGGCATGCCCAGGCCGATTAGCGCATCATCACAGCCTGCCGCTGCCAGCGTTTCCAGCAGTTCATCCACCGGCGCATGCCCTTCCGGCAGGCTGAACCGTAATGTGAAACAATATTCCATATGCTTCTCCTTGTGCTGCATCAGGACTTCAGATAGTGACAGTTGTCGACCACGCGTCGCAGCGCGCGGGCATGCTGATGTGCGTTTTTTGGTGTGATCCAGATACAGGTCAGACAAAACTCCCCACATCGGCACATCAACAGATTTTTCGGACAGTACATTTTGCCCCAGGCGTGATGGCCTCCCGTGACGACCAGCCAGCCATGGGATTCGGCGTAACGTAACGCCGTTTCGATCTCTTTGTTGGGATGCCGCTTCCTTGCCATGTTTTTCCCTATCCTGACGCCGAATTGATAAGTTGTCAACTGACAACCTGATGAAATTATCTTAGTGCGGCTCAGCATGCGCAGACTTTTTCTCGCAGTAAAACAGTCAGGGTATAAACTGGAAAACGTCACACAAAAAACGATCAGCGCCAGAAGTCATCTGGCAGCAGAAACGATTAACAACGGAGGCAATATGTTTAAAGCAGATGATTTTGTTCAGTCGAAAACCGGCGGCCCGAAAATGCAGGTGCTGCGCGTAGAAGGCGACACCTTATGGTGTGCACGCGTTGATGATGCGGCGAAAAAAGAGATCGAAGTGAAAGCAGAGAGCGTCAATCTCTATCACGAAGAGGGTGACTTTGGCGTGTGCTGAGGTGAAACGGCCCCTGACGGGGCCAGACTGTCAGGGCTTATCCTGCTGAAGGTTGTCATTTCCCAGACCGCCAATAAACGGCAGACGCAGCCGGAACGGTGTGAAATCGACTCCCATGTTCAGACCCAGCAGATTGACTTCAAGTCCCTCTTCTGCACCCAGCGTCACTCCCGCCACGCCCAGAATCGACACCTGCAGGCCGCGCCCGGATGGCGGCAGCCCGACCGGACGCCACAGTGGCCGGTAATCTTTTCCCAGCGCGTTAGCGGGCAGATCAAGCCTTAAAGCGGGTACTTCGCGGCCAATATGCGCCAGGAAGGTGTTGCTGTTTGGTCCAGGCCAGGCGCGATAGGTTGTCGGCCACGGATAGGATTTAATGGCGGCTTCAATCTGCGGGATCATCGCTTCTGCTTCCGGTCCGCGATGTTCCACCAGCAGCCGCGGTTTTGCGCCATACCAGTAGCCATCAGGCAGGTTGGTGTTGCGCCGGACTTTATCGCCGCTGCCCCAGCTAATCACTTCGTAGCGAGTGAAACGCGTTTCACCTGCGCGCTTGAAGATGATCCACGGATGCACCGCCACCGCCCCTTTCCAGCCGTAAGTCGGCGCAGCATAGACCTGTACGATAGCCAGGCTATATAAAGCGCGCGGGTCGGGCGCTATCCCGGCCGAATCGCGGCGAGCCGACCACCAGCCGCCCTGCTCTGTGGTATCGCTGTGACGCGTCGCCTGCGCGATGCTGGCTCCCAGCGATAGCAGCAGTACGGCAACAAAAAACAGGCTGAACACTTTAAGTGAGAGCATGACAACATTCCTGGTGACGTAAGAATCGCGAAACGCCTGTTCAGCAGGCAGTTTCAGTAAGCGGCGGCTTTGGGATACGGACGATCGATGAAAGCGGCGGATAAAAGCGGGACACAAATGACGTCAGTTGCGGGCTTTTACTGCATGGAGGATAGCGTAATTTCCGGCAAAGTGAATAATAAAACGCCAGCGGCGAGGCGGGATGCGCTGAAAAGTTAAAACGGCGAGTCTGCGCACGGTCAGAGCAATAAAAAAAGCCCGCTGAGGAGCGGGCTGCAGACTTATCAGGGATTAACTGGCTGAGGCCAGGTTATCCCACTCCATTATAAAATAAATTAAAATTAATCGAAATAACAGTCACTTAGAAAGTCGATCTTTCTCGATACCATAATCTATACCATGCGGAGATTTTTTTTATTTTTTCTGCTCATCGACGTTTATTAAGCTCAGGCTCATACTGAGAAGACTCTCGCACAACATGAATCAAATATAAAATTAAAAATAAAAATCAGTATGTTAGGAAAATTTATGCACAACCTCCATTTGAACTCCTAAGCAGATTCTACCGTCCATGACATCTCTTGTATTTCATGCCACTGCCACATGGACAAGGGACATTACGGCCAATCTTTTTGCTCTTGCGACCAAAGTGGACTTGTTTTTCCCGTTCGAGATTGACCGTACGTTCAGGATTGGCAATTCTCGCCGCGTCTTCATAAATGTGTGCGTTTTCTGCTGTTTGCTCCGTCGGTATGTAAATTTTGAAAGACCGCGCCTGGACATAAGTACCATCGGCACTAACTTCAGCCACAACGCCAATGACGTTAGTAGCCTTGGCGCTCAACGCAACTGCGCTAGCCTTATTGTTCACCTTAGTCCAGTCAATTGGATGACCATGCCGTTGAAGCCAAACGAAGAGCGGTACACCGTCCCCGCCCAGAACAAAGTAACGAACGGGATGCTGAATCAGTGTTTTTCGAAGGTCGGACAGCATCTTGGCCAGATTATTCCGGCCTTCCTCTCCTAGGTCACGGATATGACTCTCTGCTGAAAGCCAGCCGCTAGCTCGGGTGCTATCGAGTGCTCCAAGCAGCTTCAGAACCTCCTCCGGGAACTTCTGACTTGGGAACGGTTTGCTTTCCCACTCCTCACCTTCGAAGGTCCTGTCGACGATGTCACTCATGCCATCCCAGATAACCATGTTCGCTTTCTCTTCCTTCAACTGCTCGATAATATCCTGATCAAAACGGTTCTTCTTCAGGTAAGCACCCAAGTGATCGAACTCGTCGAAGAGATGAGCCCCGCGTATTCCGGCCACGGTTTGCCGCACCTCCAAGTAATGGACGAACTCCCCGGGTGTGGGCAAGAGTCGCTTGAGCACAAACAAATCGTCGATGGACAGTGAAATGAAAGCATGCTTTCCAAGTAAAGGCTCAACCTGCGGTAATTCTTTACAGTACGTGGAAAAGGGCGAGAACGACTCGACTGTCAACCCAATCGGCACCATCACCCGGTAGTCAGAGCGACGCACACGACAACACTCTTCGTATTTGCCATTCACGAGGTGATAGAGGGACACTTCATCCGCCGAATTCATATAATTGAAGAAGCGCGCACATTGTTTATATGCCTTGAGTACTAAGTCCTGCACTGATTGAGCATGGCGGCCAAAATCAAGCGCCGGTGATGCAATGGTGGCAGCTGCACCAGCCTTAGCCTCAACTAGTAACAGCACATCATCGACCAGGATTAGAGTATCGTTTTCGGACCACTGCTTGCTATCAGGATCCTTGTAGTAAACCTCCTGAAGAACTGTGGCTCCCGGAAGCTGGGCATAGAGAATGTCGGCAAAGGCTGCTTCGCTCATCATTTTCTGCCTATCTTTAAAGGCCTTATTGTAATCCGGCTTTCGCTGAAGGAGATTAAATAGGAGCGCACGATACCCCGCATCGCGAGCAAAACAGGGATCGACCGCGTAGTAGTCCGACCCAAGCTGAATTAGAGGTTTCTTACGTGCTGGCAGTGTCCGAAAGGGTGTCCCCTTAAAATCGCCCGCTGCGAAGAACTCAGTATCTTCTCCTCGCTGGTATGACAAGTCTGCTAGCAATGTCGGTGGCAAATTCGTGTGACGGCTTACATTGGCAATACCGCCGCGAAGCATATCCTCCATCGCCCCCCGGGCCGCTTTGGACTGCTCCTCATTTTCAGCAATCCATGACTCCATAGCGTCTTCCATAGACTTACTTTGCTCTATAGAAAAAGCTTTTACCGCCTCAAACTGCTTCATCATCTCAATGATTGCGTTGGCCTGCCCAGAACGAGTAGCGTCGGCAATGGCCTGAAAGCCTTCCGCAATATCGGTGGCACCAATGCCGTACACCTCCTCCAAAACATCATTGTGAGGCGCCAGAACGTAGCGATAGAACTCGCCCTCCAAAACTTGATAACGATTCCCGCGTATCATGACCCAAGTGGATTTCGCACGGAATTCAATGTCGGCCGTATTAGGACCGAAGATGCCATCTTTGGTATCAGCAGAGGTGGCCATAGCATAGAACATGGCCTGCTCTCTCAGTTTTCGGCTACGTTCAAACAACTCAGCGCACAGTGCTTCGTCGAATTCCATATCCGCAGGAGCGGCCTCAGATGCCAGAACCGCGTGAACATACTCCAGTAAGAACTGGGTTTCATTAACTACGTCAGCTGGGCTACCCTCTTGGCCTTGCTTTTCGCCCCCAATTTGGTTTCCCATTTTTTTCATCATGTGCTGAGCGTAGATGTACCCGAGCAAATCATGCGGAGGCATTTTGACAATCAACTCACGCATTCGGTCAGCAATGGATTCCATATCCTTCAATAAAGAAGCTACAGCCTTCTTTCGATCTACTTCCATATTCATTCTTATCACCCCATTTTGAACTACTGATCTTTCGAGCACCATAATGCTCACTCGTCAATCATATCAGCTCAGTCCTGCATCTTGGCTTTACGCTGTTCACGATAATCAGCTTTCTTATATATCGCCCTTACTCTGGTTACGTCGAGGTTTCGAGCACTTACTGTAGTGGATAATTTTTGTCGGGGTGCCTACCTTGTGATTGCATACTGAATATGGCCGCCTGCATAGTGGGGATATTGTAAATAGACCCGTTTTAGTTACACGCACTTTTTGAGATCTCGGCCGGATGGTTTTGCAATCGATATTCCTCCGGTGTCAGGTTGTTCAGTGATTCATGTGGACGTTAATAGTTATATTCTAAAAACCACCGCCCTGTAGTTTGTCGTACTTTGTTCAGTGTCCTAAACATATTGACATCGAGTATTTCAGTGCGATATGTCCGGTTAAATCGTTCAATAAATGCGTTCTGAGTCGGTTCACCCGGTTTAATAAATTTTCGCTTCACTGCGTGCTTTTCTGCCCACTAAGCCAGAGTCAGTGAAATAAATTCCGGGCCGTTATTCATGCGAAGCATCGCGCGAAATCCCCGGTTTGCTGCGATCCTGTCGAGCGCCCGAACCACTCATTGAGACGGCAGGTTCATGGTTCGATAGACAAAGCCTCGCGATTAAATTCATCGACTACAATGAATGTGCGAAATCAATGGCCGCAAATTAGCGCGCCATGCATCAAATCAACAAACAAACTCTGGTTCAGATCTTCAGGTGTGGTCGTCGGCGATGGGTTACGTACCGGAAGACGCTGTTTGCCTTTGCGACGAAAATTCAGTTTGAACAGGCAGTAAATACGGTGGGTCCGTTTATGGTTCCACTGGTATCCCTGCTGCCGCAGAACCTTAAACAGCTTCGGGAAGCCGTATCGTGGATATTTTTCTGCAGCCGTCTGCAACGTGCAAATAACGGGTTCGTCACGTGTGCGAGCGACAACCTTTACTAATGACGTTCACCGGTAAATCCAGTTTCAGCGCCGGCACTCCATGAGCATTGTGCGCCAGAAACGTATTGCTGTTGGGTCCTGGCCACGCATGATAAGTGGTGGGCCACGTATAGGAATTTATCGCAGCTTCAATCTGCGGGATCATCGCCTGCGCGGCAGCACCGCGGTGCTTAACCAGTACTCGTGGCCGCGCTCCGTTCCAATAACAGTCCAGCAGATTGCAATTCAGCCGCACTTTATCGCCGCTGCCCTAGCTGATTACATGATAGCGGTTGTAGTACGTTTCGCCGGCACGCTTGTAGATGATCCACGGATGAACCGCCACCACGCCTTTCCAGCCATAAGTGGGTGCGGCGTACACCTGCACGATGGCTTAACGGGCGTAACGCTGCGGATTGAGTTCCAGTCTGGCGGAATTAGGCCGCGCGCTGGCACAGCCGCCGCGTTCACTATTCAGCTCGCCGCTGCGCGTGGCCTGCACCAAGCTGGTCGCCAGCGACAGCAGCACCACGGCAAGAAAAAGCGAGTAGAAACGCTTTCAGTGGAAACCTCGACTGCATTTTTTGAGTAATAATTCACCCGCCATTAGAATCGAATCGTGGTAAGTTATATTGTCCAAAAAAAGCAACTTTAAGTATCAAAATATATAATATTTTTAACCACTTTCATTAACTAAAAACTGACTCAAACTTTAAATAATAATCACTCCATCTTTTACACCTTGGATAATATTCTGATATCACTTTTAATAGTCTCGAAGAAATTAATAAGGCAATCTGGCGTTCTCACGTATTGCGCCAAAGAAGAAAGCATATGATCATGCAAAGATGGATTATCAAGTTTTAAGTTATAAGAAAATCGATCTTCAACCTCTTTAGTGAGAAAACTATTATCTTTAAGGAGCTTCACAAATTCTTTTAAAAAACCTATCTCCTGCTTGCCTCTAAACCTTGCTCCTGGATTACTCAGAACTTCCTTAACCTGAGCATTACTCTTCAAAAAATGAATAAACTTTATCCTTTCTATTTTTTTTAAATTATTAAACTCGCTTTTCCAGTTCAATTTAATTAAAACATCACCCTCTACAATATCGATATTTATTTTTAATATTTTATCGAGACTTACTTTTTTAGTGATAAATCCCTTCCTAATGTATAGAAATATAATATTTGCAATAATTAGCCTTCTGTTACTGTGAAATAATGACTGAAGTTCAAGGTATCTCACCGTAAGATATTCTAAAATTTCACTGCGATGGGGGATTTTATAGTTACTTAAACCGCATTCACCAACCAACATCTTCCTTACAGTCGCTGGTTCACAATAAATATTTTCAATAGAATAAGAAGGCGTGGTATAAACATCTTTCTCGCGTATCTCCTCATCAAAATCTTTATCAATCATAAAAAAAGTCTTATCCGTACAATATATAGGATTATCTTTGATAGCACGTCGTAACTCTAAGACTTTACTTTTTCCACCAACAGAGAGAAAATCCCATTTATCATAAAAAAAATTTGCTATCTTAGATGTATAAAACTTTGGATCATCTTTTCCTTCAATTATAAATATTAGCTGTTCATTTCCCCTAACCCTAGAGTATTCTAAGAAGAACACTTCAGTATCATCCATACTTTCTGTCAGGTATTTTACTCGTGACATTACTCCCCCTCCTTTTCCAAAAAGTAGGATTGGAGATCAGACGTATACTTTGTTAGTCCAGAAAAAATAAACGGACTATGTGTCATAGCCAACAACATTGAACAACTTTCACACTCCATAACATCTTTGATAAGAATTTTCTGCCATTCCACTGAAAGAGACAACTCAGGTTCATCAAATAATATGAAATACCGGCTATCTCTTTCAAGGATTAGTGTCGAAAATAATGAAACGATCTGTTTTTCACCGGAAGATAACTCCCCAAATTTTATTTGCTCATCTCTCTCTAATGAAGTAATGACAACACTAATCGATGTTGCATCATAGGTCATTTTTTTGTTCTTAAAATATTTAGAGCAAACTTCCGAAAATCTCGTTAAAGCTTTATCTTTAGTTTGCTGTTCAAAAAAAGCATTATACATCTTTGAAAGGAAGTAGATGAGGGTGTCATTTTCCTTTTTGCCAACTTCATATTTATTCTTAACTAAACTTATTATTTTATTCTTATCAGATGGTGTTAATGAGCGACCAAATCGATTAAGTAAAAGCTCAATATCATCAGAATTATTGATAATAATAGATCTATCATCATCATTAACTGTTAGGCCATTGACAAGCCTATTTAAAATTTCACTATTAATACGTGACATTGAATCGTTCGATGAAGTGAGTATTTCCTTCTTTATAGACTCTAACTTGTCTTCAACATCCGTCAAACCAAACTGAATATAATCCTGACCTTGTTTTTCCTTATCAACATTCAAAGAAGACAATAAATCCTCTACTCTCCTATAAGTTGGAAGATACAATGTCTTAAGAGTAAACTTCTCTTCTATTTGTTGAAAAAAATCCATTTTTTTAACACCCAGAAGAAGTGATTCCTTTTCTTCAAAAAGATCTCTTATTGCCATCATACTAAAAGGCAAAGAGGATCTTATTCCTTCTGGATGACTTAGTTGAGATTTAGAATTCACTTCATAATAATTTTTTAGTTTAGTTCTAATGGCATTCAAATTACTTTCTGACATTATTATTTCAATTATATTTGAAAGCTCCTCTTGAGAAACTCTTTCAGAAATATGCCGATAAGCCTTTGATTCCCAATCATAGTCCAAATCTGACTTCATAATAGAAATTGGTTCAGATGAACTCGCGAATTTTATCTCTACACTACCAAAATTAACATCTCTAAGTTTTTTAATATTCCCATTTAATGTAGCATCAATAATTTTTAATATAGTTGTTTTGCCTTGACCATTTTCGGACAGCAATATTTTATATAAATCGTAAAAATCCAATCTAACATTTTTGTATCCATGCATATTTCCAATGAAAAAGTACTCAATTGGTGGAACCATCCCAAACTCCTTTTATTATAAATAAAATAAATACAAGCATCATATATTTATACAAAAAGATGCATGAAGGCAAGAAAAGACGCATAAAAAAGCCCGCAGTTACGCGGGCTTAGAGATGTTTTACTGCTTATACGTGCAGGCTGTTGCCAGACGTTAAATCATTCCCACTCAATCGTCGCTGGTGGCTTACCGCTGATGTCATACACCACGCGGGAGATGCCGTCGACTTCATTGATGATGCGGTTAGAGACACGACCCAGGAAATCATACGGCAGGTGTGCCCAGTGTGCGGTCATAAAGTCGATGGTTTCCACCGCACGCAGCGAGACAACCCAGTCATATTTACGGCCATCGCCCATCACGCCGACTGAACGTACCGGCAGGAAGACGGTGAAGGCCTGGCTGACTTTGTTATAGAGATCCGCTTTATGCAGCTCTTCAATGAAGATGGCATCGGCACGGCGCAGCAGGTCGCAATACTCTTTCTTCACTTCGCCCAGCACGCGCACGCCCAGACCTGGGCCCGGGAACGGATGGCGATAGAGCATGTCGTAAGGCAGGCCCAGCTCCAGACCAATCTTACGCACTTCATCTTTGAACAGCTCACGCAGCGGCTCAACCAGGCCCATCTTCATCTCTTTCGGCAGGCCGCCGACGTTGTGATGCGATTTGATGACGTGCGCCTTACCGGTTGCAGAGGCCGCAGACTCAATAACATCCGGATAGATGGTGCCCTGTGCCAGCCACTTAACGTCCTGCAGCTTCAGCGCTTCTTCGTCGAAGACTTCCACAAAGACGCGACCGATAATTTTACGTTTCGCTTCCGGCTCATTCTCACCTGCCAGCGCGTCGAGGAAGCGCGCTTCGCCTTCAACGTGAATAATGTTAAGGCCGAAGTGGTCGCCAAACATATCCATAACCTGTTGTGCTTCGTTCAGGCGCAGCAGCCCGTTATCTACGAACACGCAGGTCAGACGGTCGCCAATGGCGCGATGCAGCAGCATTGCCGTCACGGAGGAGTCAACACCACCAGACAGGCCGAGGATCACTTTGTCGTTGCCGACCTGAACACGCAGGCGTTCAACCGCATCTTCAATAATTTTGGCTGGCGTCCACAGGGCTTCACACTCACAGATGTCGATAACGAAGCGCTCAAGCATCCGCAGGCCCTGGCGGGTATGGGTCACTTCCGGGTGGAACTGCACGCCGTAGAAACGCTTCTCTTCGTTAGCCATGATGGCGAACGGACAGGTTTCTGTGCTGGCAACGGTCACGAAGTCAGCCGGGATCGCCGTGACTTTGTCGCCGTGGCTCATCCAGACATCCAGCAGCGGTTTGCCAGCGGCGCTGATCGCATCTTCAATATCGCGAACCAGGGCGCTTGGCGTCGTCACTTCAACCTGCGCATAACCAAACTCGCGCTCGGTTGAGCCAGCAACGGTGCCGCCCAGCTGCATCGCCATCGTCTGCATACCGTAGCAGACACCCAGCACCGGCACGCCAGCGCTGAAGACATATTCAGGCGCACGCGGGCTGTTCAGTTCGGTGGTGCTTTCCGGGCCACCGGAAAGGATGATGCCGCTTGGATTGAACTGGCGAATCTGCTCTTCGGTGACATCCCATGCCCAGAGTTCACAGTAAACGCCCAGCTCGCGCACGCGACGTGCAACCAGCTGAGTATATTGTGAGCCGAAATCGAGAATCAGAATGCGATGCTTATGGATATTTTCCGTCGTCATTGAGGGTTTTCCAGAACGGTGACTTGAACAATAAAAGCGCCCGGCTGAAGCCGGGCGGGAAATCGTGATTATGAACCCATGCGGTAGTTCGGTGACTCTTTGGTGATGGTCACATCATGCACGTGGCTCTCATTGATGCCGGCGCCGCTGATGCGGACAAACTCCGCCTTAGTGCGCAGGTCATCAATGGTCGGGCAACCGGTCAGGCCCATGCACGAGCGCAGGCCGCCCATCTGCTGATGCACGATCTCTTTCAGACGGCCTTTATAGGCCACGCGACCTTCGATACCTTCCGGCACCAGTTTGTCAGCGGCGTTATCGGTCTGGAAGTAGCGGTCAGAAGAGCCTTTAGACATCGCGCCCAGTGAACCCATACCGCGATAGGATTTGAACGAACGGCCCTGATAAAGTTCGATCTCGCCCGGTGACTCTTCGGTCCCCGCCAGCATCGAACCGACCATGACACAGGACGCACCGGCGGCGATCGCTTTCGCGATGTCACCGGAGAAACGGATACCGCCATCGGCAATCACCGGAATACCGGTGCCTTCCAGCGCGGTGACTGCGTCAGAGACGGCAGTGATCTGCGGAACGCCCACGCCGGTCACGATACGGGTAGTACAGATAGAGCCCGGGCCGATACCCACTTTAACGGCGCTGACACCTGCCGCAACCAGCGCCAGTGCGCCGGCACCGGTGGCTACGTTGCCGCCGACGATTTCAAGGTCCGGGTATTTGGCACGGGTTTCACGGATACGTGACAGCACGCCTTCAGAATGGCCGTGTGAAGAGTCAATCAGCAGCACGTCAACGCCCGCTGCAACCAGCGCATCGATACGCTCTTCGTTACCTGCACCTGCGCCAACTGCCGCACCGACACGCAGACGACCCTGCTCATCTTTACAGGCGTTAGGTTTACGTTCGGCTTTCTGGAAATCTTTAACGGTGATCATGCCCAGCAGATGGAAGCTGTCATCCACCACCAGCGCTTTCTCAACGCGCTTTTCATGCATCCTGTGCAGCACCACATCGCGCGCTTCGCCCTCTTTTACCGTCACCAGACGATCTTTCGGGGTCATGACTGCAGAGACAGGCTGTGAAAGGTCAGTGACAAAGCGCACGTCACGACCGGTGATGATACCCACCAGTTCGTTGTCGCGGTTAACCACCGGATAGCCCGCAAAGCCGTTGCGCTCGGTCAGCGCTTTAACGTCAGCCAGTGGGGTGGTTGGCAGAACGGTCTGTGGTTCAGTCACCACGCCGCTTTCATGTTTCTTCACCTTGCGCACTTCGTCCGCCTGGCGTTCGATTGACATATTTTTATGGATGAAGCCAAGGCCGCCTTCCTGTGCCAGCGCAATCGCCAGACCCGACTCGGTCACGGTGTCCATGGCAGCGGAGAGCATAGGAATATTTAAACGGATATTTTTGGTCAGCTGAGTGCTGAGATCGGCCGTATTCGGCAGGACGGTGGAGTGTGCAGGGACGAGCAGAACGTCGTCAAAAGTGAGTGCTTCTTTAGCGATTCTTAACATGGCAATACTCCACCTCGGGTGATTGAGAATAGATAAAATATTGCCGCGGCATTATACAGGCCGTAATCGATTGCCTCCAGCATTATTTACGAAAAACTCTTGATCCGCACTGACAGCCCTGTAGTATCGATGAATTAACCTGCTGATTTGGAATTTGATCTTCGTCACATGTCGCTGCCACCCATCGCCAATATTTTTACCGTCAGCCGTCTCAATACGACAGTGCGTCAGCTGCTGGAGAAAGAGATGGGCCTGGTCTGGATCAGCGCCGAGATCTCCAACTTCACGCAACCGGCATCCGGTCACTGGTACTTCACGCTGAAAGATGATGGCGCTCAGGTTCGCTGTGCTATGTTCCGCAACAGTAACCGACGCGTTACCTTTCGTCCGCAGCATGGTCAGCAGGTGCTGGTTCGCGCCAACATCACTCTCTATGAGCCACGCGGTGACTATCAGCTGATTGCAGAAAGTATGCATCCGGCGGGTGAAGGCTTGCTGCAGCAGCAGTTTGAACTGCTGAAAGCAAAACTGGCTACCGAAGGACTGTTTGATCCGCAGCATAAGCAACCGCTGCCGGAACCGGCGCGTCAGGTCGGGGTGATCACCTCTTCCACCGGCGCGGCGCTGCACGATGTGTTACGCGTGCTGCATCGCCGTGATCCCTCTCTGCCCGTGGTCATCTACCCGACCGTGGTTCAGGGCGTCGATGCGCCAGCGGCTATCGTCCGCGCAATTGAAATCGCCAACCTGCGCAACGAGTGCGACGTCTTAATTGTCGGACGCGGCGGCGGTTCGCTGGAAGATTTGTGGGGCTTTAACGATGAACGCGTGGCGCGCGCCATTTTTGCCAGCCGCATTCCCATCGTCAGCGCGGTGGGTCATGAAACCGATGTCACCATTGCCGACTTCGTTGCCGATTTACGCGCGCCCACCCCTTCCGCCGCGGCTGAAATTGTCAGCCGTAACCAGCTGGAGTTGCTGCGTCAGTTGCAGTCACAGCAACAGCGGCTGGAGATGGCGATGGATTACTACCTGGCACGTCAGCAGCGGCTTTACTCCCGCCTTGAACATCGTCTGCAACAGCAGCATCCGCAGCTGCGTCTGGCCCGTCAGCAGACCGCCCTGTTCCGCCTGCAGCAGCGACTGGGAGAAGCGATGGAAACCCGCCTGCGTCAGGCCACGCGTCAGCAGGATCGCCTGTCGCATCGACTCAATGCCCAGCAGCCTCAGCAGCGGCTGTTCGATGCGCAAAAACAGCTGCAAAGCTGGCACTACCGCCTGCAGCAGAGCATGACAAAACAGCTGAGCACCAGCAAACAGCACTTTGGTCAGTTGGTGGCGCAGCTGGAAGGCGTCAGCCCGCTGGCGACGCTGGCGCGCGGTTTTAGCGTGACCACCGACACCGCCGGACAGGTGGTGAAGAAAACCGCACAGCTCCAGAGCGGCGACCTGCTCCGTACCCGTCTTGATGATGGCTGGGTTGAAAGCCAGGTGACGCAGTTACTGCCTGAGAAAAAGCGCCGCCGCAAAACCGCCTCCTGACTCTGCCCGTCAGCTCACACTTTTACACTTAACGCTGGCCTTACTAATGAGGTCTAACCAGCCTGACGGGTCTATACTTTCTGGCACATTCTCTGTCGCCAGGGCGTTTCAGATGGCTTGCCAACGTTGTTGCCTAAGAAAAGCGCCGCCGCAAAACCGCCTCCTGACACTGCTCGTCAGCTCACACTTTTACACTTAACGCTGGCCTTACTAATGAGGGCTAACCAGCCTGACGGGTCTATACTTTCTGGCACATTCCCTGTCGCCAGGGCGTTTCAGATGGCTTGCCAACGTTGTTGTCTCAGAAAAGCGCCGCCGCAAAACCGCCTCCTGACTCTGCCCGTCAGCTCACACTTTTACACTTAACGCTGGCCTTACTAATGAGGTCTAACCAGCCTGACGGGTCTATACTTTCTGGCACATTCCCTGTCGCCAAGGAGTTTCAGATGGCTTATTGCGTTATTCCTCCCTATATCCTTCGCAAAATCATCGCGCACGGTTCCGGCCACCAGCAGGAGCAGGCGCGTCGCACCCTGACACACGTCCAGCACCTGATGGCGGAACACTGGCAAAAGCAGCCGGTGGCAAAATCCGCGGCAGGCGGCCACGTGGATCGTGAAATTTATGATGCGCAAAGTCAGCAGACCCTGCCAGGTAAGTTGATTCGTCAGGAGGGCCAGCCCGGCAATGACGACGTGGCGGCTGAGGAAGCCTGGAACTATCTTGGCGTAACCTATGACTTCTTCTGGCAGGCTTATCAGCGTAATTCGCTGGATAATCAGGGGCTGAAATTGCTCGGTACCGTGCACTACGGTGACAAATACCAGAACGCCTTCTGGAACGGTCAGCAAATGGTATTTGGTGATGGTGACGGCGAAATCTTTAATCGCTTCACCATTGCGATTGACGTTGTGGCGCACGAACTGGCGCATGGCGTGACGGAAAATGAAGCCGGCTTGATCTACTTCGAGCAGGCTGGTGCACTGAACGAGTCGCTGTCAGATGTGTTTGGCTCGCTGGTGAAACAGTTCAGTAAAAAACAGCGCGCCGATGAGGCGGACTGGATTATCGGCGAAGGCCTGCTGGCAAGCGGCATCAATGGGCGTGGTCTGCGATCGATGTCTGAACCTGGCTCGGCCTATGATGACCCGATGCTGGGCAAAGATCCGCAACCGGCACACATGGATCACTACGTGAAGACACGTGAAGATAATGGCGGGGTTCATATCAACTCCGGCATCCCTAACCGGGCTTTTTATCTGGCAGCAACAGCGCTGGGTGGTTATGCGTGGGAACAGGCGGGATATGCCTGGTACGATACGGTGTGTGACGACGAACTGCCACAGGATGCTGACTTTAAGACCTTTGCCCGCTTCACCGTTCAGCATGGTAAAAAACGGTTCAACGAATCGGTCGGCAGTGCCATTGAACAGGCGTGGAAGGAGGTTGGCGTGCTATGAGTGACCTGCCCGAACTCACTGATGACGCCACCATCATCGTCGCGCGTGAAGGCGGCATGGCCTTTATTCCGGGGCTACGCGCCGAACGACGCTTTATGCTGGGCGATCTGCCGCCGCCAGAAAGAGAACGCGTCTGCCATGCGCTGCAGCAGGCGATGCCGCTGGGCGAACCTGAGGAGAAAGCCGCGCAGGTGGGCAGTGGCGACCAGCGCTATTTTCGCATCCAGATTCAGTATGCAACCCACCGCGAGGTCGGGACGATAGTGCTGTTGATTCCGGAACAGGTGGCGCCACCTGAGTTGCAGGCGCTGTGGCGCGACGGCAAATAAGCAAAAAAAAGGGCCGACTATGTCGGCCCTCAGACTGCTGATAATTCGATGTGCATCTGTTAGCAACAAATGAGCTTAAAGCGAAGGTAATACGTTCAGAGGAGGAAAGCGTCCCGCGCCATGGACGGCGCGGGCCGAGCAGTCATGGATGACGATTTTGCGACTTTCCGATCTGACCGTGTTCCCTGAGCATGCTCGGTCTTACAGCGAACCAGGCAAGACTTTTCCGTAAAAAAGGGCCGACTATGTCGGCCCTTTTCATTAAGTGTTGTTACTTACTGTCTGGCAGTGCGTAAGCAATCACATAATCACCACGGTCCGGTGACTGACGTGCGCCACCTGCCGAGATCAGGATGTACTGCTTTCCATCTTTCGGTGAGACGTAGCTCATCGGGCCACCCTGACTGCCCACCGGCAGACGTGCTTTCCACACCTCTTTCCCGGTTGAAGAATCAAAGGCGCGCAGATAGTAATCCTGCGTACCCGCGATGAACACCAGGCCGCCCTGCGTGGCCAGCGTACCGCCCAGCGTTGGCATGCCAACCGGCATTTTCACGCGCATCTTGATACCGAATGGTCCGGTATCCTGCACCGTGCCGACCGGCACCTGCCAGACGATTTTCTGCGTTTTCATGTCAATCGCCGACAGCGTACCAAATGGCGGTTTCTGACATGGGATACCCAGCGGTGACATAAAGCGATTTTTATTCACAGCATATGGCGTGCCTTTCAGCGGAACGGCACCCATACCGGTGTTGATCGCTTCGCCGCCGTTGCTGCCACGCGCAATATTGCTGGTATCAGCCGGAATCATCTGAACCCACAGACCCAGACGCATATCATTGACGAACAACAGGTGGTTGTTCGGATCGACCGACATGCTGCCCCAGTTCATACCGCCCAGCGAACCCGGGAAGCTCAGAGACTTGTCGGTGTCCGGCACGGTGAACAGGCCATCATAGCGCATGGATTTGAAGCCAATGCGGCAGGCCAGCTGATCAAACGGCGTGGCACCCCACATGTCAGACTCTTTCAGCGTCTGGTTGCCAATCTGCGGCATCCCGGTCGAGTGTGGCTGCGTTTTGGTGTACTGCTCGTTCGGGATATGACCCTGCGGCATCGGCAGTTCTTCGACTTTGGTCAGCGGCTTGCCGGTCATACGGTCAAGCACGAAGATCATGCCGGTTTTGCCGCCAATCACTACCGCAGGTGTGGTAGTGCCATCTTTTTGCGGGAAGTCGATCAGGCTTGGCTGCATCGGCAAGTCAAAGTCCCACAGATCGTTATGCACGGTCTGATAAACCCACTTCTCTTTACCGGTCGTGGCATCCAGCGCCAGAACCGATGCGCCATATTTGTGATCCAGTTCAGTACGGTTCGCACCCCAGAGGTCAACCGACGAACTGCCCATTGGAATGAACACGGTGTTCATTGCCGGGTCGTAAGACATTGGCGCCCATGAGTTCGGCGTACTGCGGGTATAATCTTTACCCGGCATCAATATCGCATTCGGGTCAACATTGCCTGGGTCAAACGCCCAGCGCATCTGGCCGGTGATAACGTCAAAGCCACGCAATACGCCACCCGGCATATCCGTCTGCACGTTATCCGCTACGCGACCGCCGACCACCACAGTGGTGCCAGCCAGGGTTGGCGCTGAGGTCAGCTGATATTGCGGATCCGGTGCCTTGCCCATGCCCGCTTTGAGATCAACGATGCCGTGATCGCCAAAGTTTTCACAGAACTCACCGTTGTCAGCATTGATCGCAATCAGACGCGCGTCGATGGTGTTCATCAGAATACGACGCTGACAGCTGTCACCGGCTGGCAACACTGCGGCAGTCACAGGTGAAGACCCCGGCTTATCTGGCTGCTGCAGCGGTTTTGTGGCGTCAAAGTAAGCCAGACCACGACAGCGCGGCCAGACTTCCGCTTTGGCATTGATTTCACGTTTCCAGATCTGCTTACCGCTGTTGGCTTCAACGGCGATGACGTTGTTGTGCGGTGTGCAGAGATAAAGGGTGTTGCCAATCTGCAACGGTGTCTGCTGATCTTCTGCGCCGTTGCCGGTCGGGCTGACAGGGGTATCACCGGTGCGGAAGGTCCAGGCCACCTGCAGATCTTTCACGTTGTCGCGGGTGATTTGATCCAGCGCCACAAAGCGGCTGCCCTGCGGAGTATTACCGTAGTTATCCCAGTCTTTCTGCTGTTTCGCTTTATCTACCGGGATCAGCGGCAGCTCTTCGCCCGTGCCTGCAACGGTAGGATGTGGCTGGAACATCTGCACCAGCGTAACAACCATGCCTGCCGCCAGCAGCGCAGAGAACGCATAAGAGGGTTTTGCCAGTGAGTGCTTACCTTCATGCTTACGCAGTGAAGGCCAGATCAGGAAGGCAAGCAGCATCAGTCCGGCAGGCACCATCAGGCGTGATACCAGCGGCCAGAACTCCAGGCCCGCGTCGAACAGCGACCAGATCAGGGTGCCGACAAAGACCAGCAGGAACAGAACCACTGCCGAGGATTTGCGACGGAAGAACTGAATTGCGGAGAGTACAGTGACGATACCCGCAATTAAAAAGTACCCGCTGCCACCAAGTGCAACCAGTTTGCCGCCGCCAATTGTAAAAAACAGACCGGTGGCAAGCAGCACCAGTCCGAGCAGCACGGATGCTATTCCCAGCCCCTTTCCGGAGCGGGAGGATGTTTCAGCCATAATACTTACTCTCCTGAATAAACAGAGCGCCCGGACAGATGCCATCCGGACGCCGGCGCGTTAAGACAGTCCGCGCCAGGCATCGCTCGGTTTCAAATCGAATATAAACAGACCCGCGTCCGTGAAATCGAGGGGCCGGAAGAACACGGATGTGGCTTGCCCCTCCCACGACGCGGCAGGATTGTACCACCTGGTACATTACAGAGTGAACATCTACAACCCATTTGTTACGGCGCAATAGCATTTTTGCTACAAAATGAGCCAGTCGTCGCTCTGAATTCTCAGACGTTTTAAGCGTAGCTGAAAGCGGCGTCAGTGACCTGGCGGCTGGAAAAGGACGCGCTTGCGGGAGATAAGGCCATGTCCGTTCCGGCAAAAATAGTCCACCGCGCCGCAGGCTTTGAGCACCTCAAGCGGTTGATGACACGCCGGACAGCAGGGTTGTGCGGGGTAATGCGTACCGCAGGTATTACAGATAAATTCACCGTCACTGAGCGACAGCGGTTGCTGACATTTTTCGCAAATAATAGTCACTATTTTCTCCCTGCTCCGGTTTATTCAGAGCAAAAAAAAGAGGGCCAGATGGCCCTCTATTCTTAACGCTTGTTCTTTTTCATATGCGCCAGCAGACGCTTACGTTTACGCTGCTGCGTTGGCGTCAGCAGGTTACGTTTGCCTTCATAAGGGTTATCACCCTCTTTGAACTGAATACGAATTGGCGTTCCCATCACGTTGAGTGATTTACGGAAATAGTTCATCAGGTAGCGTTTGTAAGAATCGGGCAGATCCTTAACCTGATTACCGTGGATTACCACGATAGGCGGGTTATATCCCCCCGCGTGCGCGTATTTGAGCTTAACGCGACGACTGCGTACCAGCGGTGGCTGGTGATCGTCTGCCGCCATGTTCATGATACGGGTCAGCAGCGAGGTGTTTACACGCTTCGTCGAACAGTCATAGGCTTCAGTGATCGACTCAAACAGATTGCCGACGCCGCTGCCGTGCAGCGCAGAGATAAAGTGAATGCGGGCGAAATCGATAAAGCCCAGACGGTAGTCCAGTGTCTCTTTCACTTCATCACGCACTTCCTGCGACAGGCCATCCCATTTGTTGACCACAATCACCAGCGAACGACCACTGTTGAGAATGAAGCCAAGCAGCGACAGATCCTGATCGGAAATACCGGCATGGGCATCAATCACCAGCATCACCACGTTGGCATCTTCAATCGCCTGCAGCGTCTTGATCACCGAGAATTTCTCTACGGTATCAGAGATTTTGGCACGCTTACGCACGCCCGCCGTGTCGATCAGAACGTATTCACGTCCATCACGCTCCATCGGAATATAGATGCTGTCGCGGGTGGTACCCGGCATATCGTAGACCACCACGCGGTCTTCACCGAGAATACGGTTGGTAAGCGTTGACTTACCTACGTTAGGACGGCCAACAATCGCCAGTTTGATCGGCAGGCCCGTCGGGTCGAAGTTTTCTTCTTCCTCGGCGGCTTCCTGCTCAGCAATCTCGTCAGCTTCAAGCGCAGCCCAGTACGCCTGGTTCTCTTCTTCTTCCGTGAGCTCGACCGTCTCAACTTTGTCCATCCATGGCAGCAGTGCCTCTTCTATCAGGCTGCTCACACCACGACCATGCGATGCCGCAATGGCGTGGATCTCGCCCAGGCCCAGTGAATAGAAGTCCACAACCGCCTGATCAGGATCCATCCCGTCAGTTTTGTTGGCCACCAGGAAAGTCGCTTTCTGGCGGGAACGGAGATGCTTAGCGATTTGCTGATCGGCGGCCATCATGCCCGCACGCGCATCGACCATAAAGAGCACGACATCCGCTTCTTCAATCGCCAGCAGTGACTGCTCGGCCATCCGCGTTTCAACACCCTCTTCGGTGCCGTCGATACCACCGGTATCAATAACAATAAATTCGCGCCCTTCCACTTCGGCGCGACCATATTTGCGATCGCGAGTCAGTCCAGGAAAATCCGCTACCAGCGCATCACGTGTGCGGGTTAAGCGGTTAAATAGCGTAGATTTTCCCACATTGGGACGCCCAACCAGCGCGACCACAGGTACCATAACAAAATGCCTCAATAAATAATTAATCGCCCGAATGGCGTGATTATAACGGCTCTGGCCGTCAAGTTCAGGCTTAAGGCGCAAAGAATACCATGCCTGACTAAAAACGAAACGGCCCCTGATTAAATCAGGAGCCGTCGGAACGGAGGATTTCACCTGCCAGACGTGTACCCGTTAACGGGTAATCGCATAAACCTCACCATCTTTCGACTGGATCAGCAGCTTATCGCTGGCGACCACCGGCTCGGTCTGGAAGCCTGAGCTATCCAGTTTCTGCTGCGCAACAAAACGACCATCCGTGGTGTTCAGCCAGTGCAGATAACCTTCACTGTCGCCGACAACCAGATAGCCGTTGTAGAGCACCGGCGAAGTCAGGTTGCGATGCAGTAGATCGCTTTGACGCCAGATGGCGACACCGCCGTCAGCGTTGAGCGCAATCACACGATCGTCCTGATCGACCAGATAGATGCGGCCGGCATCCACAATCAGATCTTTCACACCGCCAATTTCGCGTTTCCACAAAATCTGGCCGGAACGCAGATCCAGTGCTGTCAGATTGCCGTTATACGCCAGCGCGTAAACCACGCCGTTGACGATAACCGGTGTGGTATCGACATCGTTAAGACGATCGATCTCAGTGGCACCGCTGACCTGGGAAATACGCTGCTGCCAGACCAGTTGTCCCTGGTTCAGCACCACGGCACTGACACGACCATTGTCGCCACCGACAATCGCGCCACCAAAAGCGACAGCCGGAGCAGATTCACCGCGCAGAGACAACGCTGGCATATCCAGGTTAACGCTCCACTTCACGGCACCGCTGCTCTGATCCAGGCCCTGCAACATGCCGTTGCTGGTATGAACCAGCACCAGACCATCGCTGACTACCGGACGTGACAGGGCTTCACCGGCGACTTTCGTCTGCCACGCCAGGCTACCATCACTGCTGTTGAGGGCATAAACCTGGCCGCGCTCGCTGCCAACATAGACCCGATCGCCATCAGCCGTCAGGCCACCTGATAACATGGCTGAGCGATTTTTAGAGAAGAAGCCGGTTTTCTCAGAGAGATCGACTTTCCATTTTTCTTTACCGTCTGCGGCATCGAGCGCTTTGACGATACCAAAGCGGTCGGCAGCATAAACCGTATTATCCTGCCAGGCAGGATGCAGATTTGAGTAGAAATCACCGACACCATCGCCTACCGAGGTGCTCCACACTTTCTGTGGCGTGAACTGATTTTCCACCTTCGGCAACGGGGCCATTTTTACTACATCTTCTTCGCCGCTAAACAGCGAACAACCGCTGAGCAAAGTGACTGAAATCAGTCCCGGCAGCAGGTATTTACGTAATTCCATGCGCTCTCTCTTGACTGGCTTAGCTTAAGTTATTCATCTTCATCTGCATCATTTGCTTCAATGCCGGAGAGGCGTCAGATTCAACCCCTTTACTCCAGGCATCGCGCGCGCCCTGCTTGTCGCCTTTGGTCAGCAGCGCTTCGCCGCGAATATCGGCCACAATGGCTGTCCAGCCATCACCCTTCACACCGTCAAGGGTTTTAAGCGCCGCATCCGCTTGATTCTGTTGCAGTTGAATGCGTGCCAGGCGCAGGTTAATCACCGCCTGCAGATTGGCATCTTTGGTATCTTTCAGTCCGTTTTGCAGCAGCGTCGCGGCTTTATCAAGCTGACCGGCGTCAACATACTGCTTCGCCAGATCCATCGCAGCCAGCGCACCGTAGGTGTTGCTGTTTTCACTGGCAAAACGGTTTACCGCTTCCAGCGTCTCCGGTTTGCCCGCCTGCATGGCGCTGGTGAGCTGCTGATACTGCGCTGATACTGTCTTCGCCGTATCGTCCTGATGACTGCTCCAGTAACGCCAGCCGCCCAGCGCAGCAATGCCGATCACCACGCCAATAGCTAACGCTTTGCCATTGTTGGCAAAAAAGTTGCGCAGCGCGTCGGTCTGCTCGTTCTCATTGCTATACACTTCCACGCAATCCCTCTCCTTTCTATGGTTGGTGCTGTGTCACGCTTACTGTAACAGCGAGCGCAAGACAGCAGCAGCCTCTGCCTGATCCAGCGTTTGCTGCTCGCCACGGCGCAGATCTTTAATCACGACCTGACCGGCTTTGACCTCGTCCTCGCCTAACACCAGTGCGACGCGAGCGCCCCACTTGTCAGCACGGGCAAACTGTTTCTTGAAGTTGCCGCCGCCAAAGTTGGTCATCAGCCTCAGTTCTGGCGCTTCATCACGCAATTTCTCAGCCAGCTGCATTGCTGCAGACTGCACGCCCTGACCTGAAGCGATAACATAGACATCCACATTGCTCGTCGGTTCAAATTCAGGATTAACCGCCTGAACCAGCAGCACCAGACGCTCCATGCCCATGGCAAAGCCAACGGCAGGTGTTGCGCGGCCACCGAGCTGCTCAACCAGGCCATCATAGCGACCGCCACCACATACCGTGCCCTGTG
This sequence comes from Pantoea sp. Ft-CA_14, assembly GCF_024520875.1. NCBI lineage: Bacteria > Pseudomonadati > Pseudomonadota > Gammaproteobacteria > Enterobacterales > Erwiniaceae > Pantoea > Pantoea sp. Ft-CA_14. The sequence goes on from NZ_JALNPM010000010.1 coordinate 97,064, forward strand.
AACCCAGGCTATCGGTGACCCACTCAATCACGGTGCGATTGTAATAATCAAGACCGCGTACCAGACGCTGATTGACGGTGTAGCTGATCCCGGCGTCATCCAGCAGGGCACACAGGCCGCTGAAATGTTCACGTGATTCGTCATCAAGATAGTCGCCAAGCTGTGGCGCATCATTCAGTAACTGCTGAATATCGGGATTTTTAGTGTCGAGAACGCGCATCGGATTGGTGTACATGCGGCGTTTACAATCCTCATCCAGCACCTCTTTATGCTGTTCAAGGAAGGCGACCAGCGCGTCGCGGTAATGCGCGCGTGCTTCCAGCGAACCGATAGAGTTGAGTTCCAGACGAACGTGCTCAGAGATACCCAGGGCTTTCCACCAGCGGGCGTTCAGCATGATCAGTTCAGCATCGATGTCCGGTCCCTGCAGACCAAACACTTCCACGCCAATCTGGTAGAACTGACGATAGCGGCCTTTCTGCGGACGCTCATAGCGGAACATCGGGCCCATATACCACAGGCGCTGCTCCTGGTTGTAGAGTAAACCGTGTTCAATACCGGCTCGCACGCAACCTGCAGTGCCTTCCGGACGCAGCGTCAGGCTTTCACCGTTGCGGTCTTCGAAGGTATACATCTCTTTTTCAACCACGTCGGTGACTTCACCGATGGCGCGTTTAAACAGTGGGGTTTGTTCCACCAGCGGTAAGCGAATTTCGCTGTAACCGTAACTCGCCAGCGTCTGCTTGAGAACGCCTTCAATCCGTTGCCAGAGGGCGGTATCCGCAGGCAGGTAGTCATTCATCCCGCGAATCGCCTGAATATTCTTCGCCACGTTAGAATCTCTTAATGCAAAAAAACCTGTCCGGCATCATACCTTATGAGGATGAAACCGCACAGGTTCAGTCAAAAAAGTCACGCACGCAAACCGCGTACGCCATTATTTTTCCAGATGCTGCACATCAATACGGCGACTGGCATCCAGCATCGACGCTTTAGCACGAATGCGCGCTTCCAGCTGATCGATCATGTCATTGTTGTCGAGACGATCGCGCTGACGCACACCATCCTCGTAGAAACCACTCTTCTTGCTGCCGCCGGTCACGCCCAGCGTAGAGAGGGTCGCCTCGCCAGGTCCGTTGACCACGCAGCCGATAATGGAGACATCCATCGGGGTGATGAGGTCTTCCAGACGCTGCTCCAGCGCGTTGACCGTGCCGATAACGTCGAACTCCTGACGTGAGCAGGTCGGACAGGCGATGAAGTTGATGCCACGAGAACGGATGCGCAGTGACTTGAGGATATCGAAACCGACTTTGACTTCTTCTACCGGATCGGCGGCCAGCGAGATACGCAGCGTATCGCCGATCCCTTCTGACAGCAGCAGACCCAGTCCAATCGCCGATTTCACTGCGCCAGCCCGCGCGCCACCCGCTTCGGTGATACCGAGATGCAGTGGCTGTTCAATCTGTTTCGCCAGCAGACGATAAGATTCAACCGCGAGGAAAACGTCAGAGGCTTTAACGCTGACTTTAAATTGATCGAAGTTAAGACGGTCGAGATGATCGACATGGCGCATGGCAGATTCCAGCAACGCCTGCGGCGTCGGCTCGCCATACTTTTCCTGCAGATCTTTCTCCAGCGAACCGGCGTTCACGCCGATTCGAATCGGAATATTGTTGTCGCGCGCGCAGTCGACCACCATACGGATGCGCTCATTGTTCCCGATGTTACCGGGATTGATGCGCAGGCAGTCGACGCCATACTCGGCGACTTTCAGGGCGATGCGGTAGTCAAAATGAATATCTGCAACCAGCGGGACGTTTACCTGCTGTTTGATCAGCCTGAATGCTTCTGCGGCATCCATGGTAGGCACCGAGATACGAACGATGTCGACACCGACTCGCTCAAGGGCTTTGATCTGATTTACCGTCGCCTCCACGTCAGTGGTGCGGGTGTTGGTCATCGACTGGACAGCGATGGGTGCGCCGTCACCGACCGGCACCTTGCCGACGTAAATGCGTTTGGATTTACGACGGATAATGGGTGCTTCGTTATGCATATTTCTTCTCCACAATTGCCCGGTACGCGATACGCTGTTATTGCGCACCCAACGTCAGGCGAGCAACCTGGTTATTACGGATAAAACGACTTAAATCAACGGGCTGATTCTGATATTGCAACTGAACAGCGGAAGGCGCGCCAATTTTCAGACGATACGGAGGCGTTCCTGCGAGGCTGAGTTTACCACCACTGCGCTGAATGCCGCTGAACAGTTTTTTGCCGGTGGCATCGCTCACTTCCAGCCAGCAGTCGGCGTTAAAGGTCATCACCACCGCATTAGGGTCAGCAGCCGGTTCACTGACCGCCGCTGCACCTACTGGCATCTGAGGTGCCGTGCTGTTATTGGTATTGGTGTTCGCGGCCGCAGGTGCAGCCGCTGAGTTGTCCACGGGCGCCTGGCTCGGTGAAACCACGGCATTGCTGGTGGTATCCGGCTGTGCGGTGGTCGCGCTATTGCTGCCAGTGGCGGCCGGAGCCGCACTCGCTGGCGCACTGGCTGCGCTGTTGTCACTGGTGGTATTGCTTTCGTCAGGCGCGGCAGGTGCCGCGCTGTCACCACTGGATTCACCCAGCGGAATCGACTGGCCGCTATCACCGCTGCTGCTGTTCTGATCGGTCATCGGCACCAGATCATCCTGCGACTCTTTATGATTCTGCCACCACCAGGCACCGGTCAGCCCCACCACCACAAACACCACCAGCCAGGTGAAAATCATCAACCAGCCGTCGCGTTTCTTGCGGCGTTTGCCCAGCGAGAAACTTTGCATCGGCTCGATCTTTGAAGCCCGAATCGGTGTCTGTTTCGCCATCATCGGCAGCAGTTCCTCTTCAGGAATGTGCACCAGACGCGCGTAGGAGCGAATGTATCCGCGCAGGAACGTGGAGGCCAGATCGGCAGGCGATTTGTCTTCCTCGATATCACGCACGGTAGAAAGTTTCAGGCACAGGCGTTCAGCGACGTTCTGCTGCGTCAGCCCCATCTGCTCACGGGCCAGACGCAGGCGTTCACCTGTTGAATGTAATGCAGAGTTTTCTTGAGTGGCTTCAGTATTCATTAGCTAAATAACGCTGGTACTGTATCGATTGCGGAAAACGTCGCGCTAACTGGTCGCCATAACGTGAAACGTCAGCGGCATCTCCCTGTAGCGCGGCGAAACGTAAGTGTAACGCCAGACTTCGTGCCGTTGCGGGCAGCTGTTGCTGGTAAATATCAAGCAAAACCTGCACCTTCGCCAGATGGTTATCTGCCAACTGCTTTTCAGCTTCCGACAGCAGCGAATCAGCTTTGCGTCTGTCAGCCTCAATGGCCTGGCGTAGTGTCCTGCGGGCAGCGGCAATATCGCCAGCCTGCAGATAACAAAACCCTGCCAGTTCAAGCGCGTCATTGCGTGCATCAAACTGCGGTGCTGCGCTTGCCCGACTAAACTGTTGATGCGCTTCGCCATACTGCCTTAAAGCGCAGAGAAACGCACCGTAATTGTTAGCAACAAAACCATTATCCGGGGCCTGCTGCTGTGCCAGTATAAACCGTGCCTGCGCCGCTGTCTGATTACCCTGCTTCTGCGCCAGTCGAGCCAGCGCAAGCGAGACCCGGTAATCCTCTGGCGCGGCGGCCTGTGCCCGCAGAAAGTTTCGCTCAGCTGCGGCATAGTCGCCACCCGCCAGATAGTGCATCCCTAACTGCAGACGCACCTCTTCTGCTCCGGGTTCGTGATGCTGGCTGACACACCCGCTTACAACAAACAGCGCCAGTAAAACTGCAGGTAATCCGTTACGCATAATCGTTTCCATCCGGTTGACGTTGACAGGCTGCAGCCTGCCACGCGTCATCACTTCAGGAAACGCTCTGAGTCACTCTTCTAGAGAGCCTTCACAGAGATGGCTTCACCCGCCATTTTTTTACGCATCGTACGCTTGGTACGGTCGATCACCTCACCGGCTAACTGACCACAGGCGGCATCGATATCGTCGCCACGGGTTTTACGCACGATGGTCGTAAAACCATAGTCCATCAGGACTTTGGAGAAACGATCGATGCGGCTATTGGAGCTACGGCCATAAGGCGCGCCCGGGAAGGGGTTCCAGGGGATCAGGTTGATTTTACACGGTGTTTCTTTCAGTAATGCGGCGAGTTCATGCGCATCATCTGTGCTGTCATTGACGTGATCCAGCAACACGTACTCGATGGTCACGCGTCCCTGATTGGCGTTAGATTTGCCAATGTAGCGTTTCACCGCCGCCAGGAAGGTTTCGATATTGTACTTTTTGTTGATCGGGACAATATCATCACGCAACTTATCGTTAGGCGCGTGCAGGGAAATCGCCAGCGCGACGTCGATCATATCGCCCAGTTTATCCAGCGCAGGTACCACACCCGAGGTAGAGAGGGTCACGCGACGCTTCGATAGACCAAAACCGAAGTCATCCAGCATGATCTCCATCGCCGGGACCACGTTATTGAGGTTGAGCAGCGGCTCGCCCATGCCCATCATCACCACGTTGGTGATAGGACGCTGGCCGGTGATTTTGGCTGCGCCGACAATTTTCGCCGCGCGCCACACCTGACCAATAATTTCTGACACCCGCAGGTTACGGTTAAAGCCCTGCTGTGCGGTCGAACAGAATTTACACTCCAGCGCACAACCCACCTGTGAAGAGACACAGAGCGTGGCGCGGTCCCCTTCCGGGATATAGACCGTTTCCACCAGCTGGTCGCCCACGCGAATGGCCCATTTGATAGTGCCGTCGGTAGAGCGCATCTCTTCTGCCACTTCTGGCGCACGGATCTCCGTCAGCTCCATCAGCCGGTTACGCAGCTTTTTGTTGATGTCGGTCATCTGCTCGAAGTCATCGCAGCAGTAGTGATAAATCCACTTCATGACCTGATCGGCGCGGAAAGGCTTTTCGCCCAGCGACAGGAAGAATTCGCGCATCTGCTGACGGTTGAGATCCAGCAGGTTTATTTTCTGGCTTTTGGGGGAGACGACAATAGGGGATGCTGACGCGGACGTCACAATCTGTTCGGACATAATATTCTCTGGCCTCGTTGTTACACGTTATGGCGCTGTTCAGGGATAGGTGAAAAAAATTGCGCCTTCATTAAGCTGAGTCAATGAAGGCGCAATATTGTACAACATCTGCAGCCTGATAACAGGCGGGAGTGACCTCCCCTACGCAGATTTTTGTAAAGCCGACGTAACGTTTATCGCCAGGCGATTAACGGGTACGTGGGCAGATCTCGTTTTCGCCAAAGAAATAAGCGATTTCGCGGGCAGCGGATTCAGCAGAATCTGAACCGTGCGTGGCGTTTTCGGTGAAGCTGTCAGCGTAGTCAGCACGCAGTGTGCCAGCCAGTGCGTTTGCCGGGTTAGTGGCACCCATCAGGTCACGGTGACGCTGAACGGCATTTTCACCTTCCAGCACGGAAACAACAACCGGGCCAGAGGTCATGAATTCAACCAGACCATCGAAGAATGGCTTGCCCTGGTGCTCAGCGTAAAAACCTTCAGCCTGCTCTTTGCTCAGCTGCAGCATTTTTGCGCCAACGATTTTGAAGCCAGCGCTTTCAAAACGGTTGTAGATAGCACCAATCACATTTTTAGCGACGGCGTTTGGCTTGATGATAGAAAAAGTACGTTCGATTGCCATGATGACCTCTGTCTTAACGTTCTGAAGAAACCGGTGGCGTCCGCCCCGGTTAAGAAACGGCGCCGATTATAGGGGCTGAGTCCGGCATTGCCTATCAGAGATCCCTAATTTGATGAAAATTCTTGATCTGAGTCGAAGCAGACGCGCCATAGTTATGATTTAGCGCAAAAAAGCGTCAGCCCCGGCTGAAGGTGACGGAGACAAGTTGCCCCTCTTCATCCATCACCACCAGCTGATACTCGCCCGGATGATCGAGCTGCAGCGACAGGCTGTCTGCGGCGTTCTGCGTCATCAGAGGCTCACCATTCAGGAACCACCAGCGCTGTGTGCCCTGCCCTCCCTGCACCGCGACCGGCATTGTCAGCGCGCTCCTGCCCGGCAGCGGTCTGACAATTTGCCCCTCAATCACGCCGGTAACGATCAGCGGTGCGCTGCTGCCCTGCTGTAACGGCGGACACCGGGCATCGACAGGGGGCAGACGTTGCGCCCGCCGCTCCTGAGGCGGCAGCCAGGCCTCCAGCGGCAGCGGCCAGACCAGCCGTTCATGGCGGGTGGCGTCGGGGCAGTCTGCTGCGACGCGCAGTCCCTGCGCATTCTGCCAGTAGCCCAGGCGTAATCCGCTGAGGCTCTCCTGACCGGGAGCCAGCAATGTAGGCGGCAGCGTGTCGGCGGCAACCCAGCTTTGCCGCCGCTGGCGACAGTTTTCGTCTCCGGCGGGCAACGGCTGACCGCCAGGCCAGCAAATGGTCGCCACCGTCACCGAGGCCGGCCGCGGATCGCCCGGAACGTCACGTCTGCCGAGGCGACTCATCAGCAGGCTGTTGATCTGATTCATGACGGGCACGGCAGAGGCAAAACCAAACTGCCCGGCAACCGGCGTCGCATCCGGTCTTCCGACCCAGACGCCAATCAGATAACGGGGATTGATCCCCACCGACCAGGCGTCGCGGTAGCCATAACTGGTGCCGGTTTTCCAGGCCAGTGGCACCACATCGGGTACGCTGCCATTGCCCGCGGGCTGCGCTTCCCCGGCCAGGATACGCCGGATGATCCACGCCGACTCAGGCGAAAGCAGCGGCCGCTGCTGTAAGGGTTGATCGGGCATCCAGCGCAACTGGCCGGCGTTACCGTGGCGGGCAAAGGCGCTGTAAGCTGCCACGATCTCATCCATGCGCGCTCCGGTGCCGCCGAGAATCAGGGAAAGATTAGGTTCAGCGCCGGGGGGAAAACGTAAGTTCAGACCGACGTTGCGCAGGCGCGCTGCAACGTTTTTCGGTCCCAGCGCCTCCAGAAGCTGTACCGCAGGCAGATTCAGCGACCGCACCAGCGCGTCACTGGCGCTGACCGGTCCGTGAAATCCGGTATCGAAGTTGCCTGGCCGGTAATCACCAAAGCGACGCGGCACATCCTGCAGCAGTGATTCAGCATGAATCAGCCCCTCATCCAGCGCCATGCCGTAAATAAAGGGTTTTAACACCGAGCCTGGCGAACGCACGCTGGCGATCATATCCACATGGCCAAAACGGCTGTCATCGGTAAAATCAGCCGAGCCGACGTAGCCGCGAACCGCCATAGTGGTGTGATCCACCACCAGCATCGCCAGCGAGGTTCGTGGTGGAAGCTGATTTTTAACATTCAGCGCCAGACTTTCCAGTTCGCGCTGCAGTGAGGGGTCAAGCGTAGAGACAATCTTATCGCTGTGGCTGATCGACAGCAGCCGCCGGGCCAGCAGCGGCGCCATCTGTGGCATCTGGCGCGGCGGCAGCCACACCGGCTCCTGACGGATTTCCGCCACCTGTTCAGCGGACCAGATGCGGTATTCCGCCAGCCGATCCAGCACTTTGTTGCGTGCGGCTTCTGCCCGCTCAGGCCAGCGATCGGGCCGCAGACGGCTGGGTGCCTGCGGCAAAACGGCCAGCAGCGCCGCCTCGCCCGGCGTCAGCTGTGACGGGGCTTTTCCCAGCCAGCTCCAGCTGGCCGCGCCCACCCCTTCCAGCGTGCCGCCAAAGGGCGCACGGTTAAGGTAGAGCGTCAGGATGTCACGTTTGGAAAGATGCCATTCCAGCTGCAGCGCCCGCCACGCCTGAATCAGCTTGCCGCGCAGCGTCCGGGGTTGCGGGTCGATAAGGCGTGCCACCTGCATGGTCAGCGTGCTGCCTCCGGAAATCACGCTCTGATGGCGCAGATCCTGCCAGGCGGCGCGCAGCAGAGCCAGGGGATTGATGCCGGGGTGATACCAGAACCAGCGATCTTCGTAGGTCAGCAGCGCCTGCAGATAGGCCGGAGCCACCTCCTCTGGCGTGACCGGATAGCGCCAGATCCCCTTGCTGTCAGCAAAGCGCCACAATGGTGTACCGTCGCTGGCAACAACCACCCGCGCAGGCTGCACCTGTTTAAGCGGCAACGGGAAAAGCCGATCCAGCCCCCATATAGCCAGCCACAGCGCCAGAAAAAAAAGCGGCAGCGCGAGCCACCACTTTTTGATGCTGCTGACGTTTACCACGCGTCGCGTCACTTACTGAATATGCAGCTGTGACGGCGTGCTGCCGGTGGCGCGCCACTCCGGCACATACATCGACTCGACCTGCGGTGGTGGCATCAGATAGCGACCCGGTGTGACCGCCCGCGCCAGGTAGACCAGCGTCGCGGGACGATAAGTATCCACCGCCAGTGCCGCCACAAAGCGATCGTCACGGAACTCAATGTGTCTGATGTCAGCCTGCTGCATGTCACCCATGCTCTCCTTCAGCGCATCCGCACTGTCGCCGAGGCTGGCGCTGCTGTCAGCCAGGTTCTGGTTTTCCAGCTCCAGACCGGCAGGCAGCAGATCCACCACCAGCGCATCGGTGATGCTGCGCTTCGACGAAACGGTCAGACGCACCACCAGCAACTCGCCGCTGCGCAGATTGCTGAGATCGGCGGCTTTGCCATCCAGCGTAAAGTATTCACGTTTTATCCCGAGCACATTGCTCTCCGGCTGTGGCGCGGCCAGCGGATAACCGGTGACATCCAGACGACCATACAGCGGCGCACTGCCCGGATTACTGATGGCTAAGCCCTGCAACAGTCGTTCAGCCCCCAGCCCTTTATTCAGTGGCGCATCACCCTGCAGAGGCTGTGCATTGCCCGACAGTTGCGCCTGCCAGCTTCCGCCCTGCGCACGCTGCAGCGTATGCGCCGCTGAATAGAGCGCGTTATTCTCCTGAGTCGAGAACCAGCGCTTGCCGTTGACCTCTTTTGACAGCGACAGCAGCAGACTATTCTGTAGATCGGGCTGCAGCTTATTCTCTGCTAACAGGGATATCATCATCCCCTCATCGCGCACCGTGCTGCCATAGTCGCCATACCACTCTTTATCTGAGCGCGTCAGACTGGCACCCTGCATGATCGCAAGCGATGCGCGCTGCCCGTCACCCATCAGCTTCAGCGCCACGCCAAGCTGCATCAGCGCCAGGCCGGAGCGGGCCTTCTCACGCTTTTCATACAAGGCGCGCAGCGCCCCCAGCGGCGCACGCTGCTGACGCGCCAGCACCAGTCCGGCGTAAGCCTGCACGCTGAACTGCAGCGCGGCGTTGTTATCACTGCCGCCGCCGCTGATCTGCGCGGGATCCTGCAGATAGCGCAGCAGCCGTGCGTTAGCGCGATCAACGATATTATCCGGCAGCGCATAGCCCGCCTCGCTGGCGCGAAGCAGGAAATCGGTCACGTAAGGCGTCAGCCAGAACTCCTCCTCACTCTGTTTGTCCCACAGCCCGAAGCTACCGTTGGCCCGCTGCATGCCCGCCAGACGGGCAATGCCGGTGTCGACGGCGGCCCGGCGCGCCTCGTCACTGCTGGTTTTTATCCCCATCTCGGTCAGCTCGGCATGGCTGGTGTAGAGCGACGGCCAGAGGCCGCTGGTGGTCTGTTCCAGACAGCCGTAGGGATAGGCGTAAAGCGCACTGATATAGCTGGCGATATTGAGCGGCGGACGATTGCTCAGCGTCAGCTGTCCACTCAGGGTCTGAGCATCAAGGCCGGTAAACGCGGTTGCCGCGACCTGCCAGGGCTGATCGGAATTGATGACGGCATCGAAATTCAGCGTCCGGGCCGGATAAGGTGGTCTGACGCCGATTTTCCACTGCTGTTTGCTGGGCTTCACCTGCTCGCCCGGCAGGTTCAGACCGGAAATCTGCACGGCAACCTCGCCATCACCAAAGCCGGTTTTCGCCATGACCGGAATCTGAAGTGTGGTACGCGCGCCTTTGGCCAGCGTCACACTCTGGCTGGCAGCCCCGGCCAGATCCACTAAGCCACTGCTGCTCAGATCCACCTTCAGAGTTTGCGGCAGATCGGTCAGGTTAGTGAGATCCAGCGCCAGTGAGGCTGTATCGCCGCTGGCAAGGAAGCGCGGGGTGGCCAGTTCGCTGATCAGCGGCGCCGCGACCACCAGTTTACGTTCGGCCGCGCCGAAGCTGTCGTCGCTCCATGCCTGGGTCATCAGCCGCAGTTCACCGTTAAAGGCCGGGATCGGCAGCGTAATCGATCCGTTGCCCTCTTTATCCAGCGTCACCGCCTGTAACTGCTGCGCCACGATATTGACGTGCGTCACTGGCTTTTTGCCGCCGCGCGTCATCGATTCATCTTCGCCATCACCACCAAAACGCAGTGCCGCGAGCCGGCCACCGCCTTCGATCAGCTGGCCAAAGACGTCGTACTGATCGACGTTATAGCGTTTACGGCCAAAGAACGCCTGCCACGGATCGGGCGTTTTAAAATCCGTCACGCTCAGAACGCCGCTGTCCACCGCTGACAGCAGTACATTCACTTTTTCAGGCAGCGGGCCGCCATCACGACTGGCGTGGACTTTTACCGTCAGGCGTTGCTCAGGACGGATTTTATCGGGCGCATCCAGCGTCAGATTTAAGCGGCGCGCCTCCGTCGCCATCGGCAGATGCAACAGCCCCACCGCGCGTTTTGGCGTTGCGCCACTGACCTTATCGCCGTCTCGCACCACGATGGCGCTGAAGTAGAGATCGTGACGCTGCCAGCTCTCAGCAACAGGGACATCCACCGTTGTGCCGCCCTTTGGTACGGTCAGTGGCTGCCACCAGAGCGTGCCGCTGCTCGACTCCACCATCAGGTAACCTTTACCGGCCGCCGGTGACTCAACCTGCAGATGCACGGTGTCGCCCGGCTGGTAAGCCGCTTTGTCCAGCTTCAGTCTGACCTGATCCGGGCGCAATGCACCCGTGCCGTTGGTGTTATCCTGCCAGTCATAACCCGCCTGGAACCGGACGCTGCTGACGATCTTCTCGCCCGCCTGCACTTCCAGCCGGTAGTGGCCCCACTCGACCGGGAAGCTGACTTTGGTGCTGCCATCAGCCGGGACAGAGATGGCGCGTTCATCTTCCTGCAGATCCTTGTCGCTATACTGCGACTGCCAGCCTTCGCTGTCAGAGAAGCTCCAGTAGTAATCATGGCGTTCACGGATCAGGCGAACATCCAGCTTCTCTGCCGCCAGTTTTTTGCCCTGACTGTTGGCATAGACAATGTCGAATTCGGCCAGGCTCTGTTCCGGCACGGTCGGCTCATCGTGATAGCTGTCACTGCGGTAGTCATAAACCGCCTTGTTACCAAACAGCGGCCGGATACCCGGCAGCGCTTCAGCGGGCCAGATGGCCTGGGTGGCACTACGGGTGACCGGACGTCCGCCGGTTTCCAGCAGGCTGGCCTGCAGGATCAGATTGAGCGGAGAGTGGAGCTGATCCCACTGATTTTCTACCGTGAGTTGTGCTTTACCGCTGGCATCGAGCTTGAGATCCACCTCATCCAGCGTCCGCTTTAACCCCTCTTCGGTGATGTCACCAAACTGGTAGCCTGGCAGTGCAGTCACCGCCTCGCGTGCCGGTCGCAGATAGAGTTGACCCTGTAGCGTGTTACCTGCCGCTGGGGCGCCATAGAGATAGCGCCCCTCAATACCGAACTCAACACTGGCATCAGCGGCCTGTGGCTGAGGGTCATTTTTCAGGGTTAACGCCATACGCTCCGGCAGAAAATCTTCGACGTGAAACTTCCACTCTCGCTTGAGGTTATCGCCGGTATTCAGTCGCAACATCCAGTCGCCGGTCATGGCCGACGCGGACAGCGCCAGTCGCTGCTGGTAGAATCCCGCTTCAGGCTGCCAGACAAAAGTCCGCATCACCTGGCCATCGGGCTGCACCAGCTCCGCTTTGATCGGCTGCGCGGGCAAGGGGTGTCCGTCGGCATCGCGAAGCAGCGCATTCACGATGACCGTTTCGCCAGGACGATAGATATCGCGTGGACCAAAAACAAACAGCTGTTTGTCATAGCCCTGCGGCCCCGCGACCGGGAATTCAGCGAGATCCAGCGCCGGACGCGCCAGGTCGATCATTGAGGTCTGTTCTCCCTGAATTGCCAGCAGGAGCTTGCCTTTTTCATCCGCCTTGAGGCTCAGATGACCGGTGCTGTCACTGGTTCCGCTTTGCAGCACCTGCCCCTTCTCATCCAGTAACCTGACGCTGACCCCGGAAAGCGGCTGACCGTCTGCCAGACTCTGGGCGAACAGTTCGAACCGGGTCGGGAAGCGATGCAATGACAGGCCAATATCGCTGAGGGTGAAAAGCGTGGCGGGCTGGCTGTAGCGATAAGTCCCGGCCTGCTTCATCACCGCCAGATAGACGCCCGGCTGCTGAAGTGCGGTAATGTCACGCATCGGCAGCTGCAATTTTTCACGCGTGTTACGCGCCGGATTGAGCTCAAAGCGTCCGCTATAAACCAGCTGGCTGCTTTTCAGCAGCTCCTGCGACTGCCAGCTTGAGAGGTTGTTGCCGTAATTCCACTGCGAGAGGAATTCCGCCAGGCCGGCATTCTTTATCCGGAAGAAATCGACATCGACCTGGTCAACATTCAGCGCCAGCACCGGCAGTCCCTGGGTGATACGCAGCGGCAGCAGTGAACCGCGACTGGCAAAGCCCACCATCGGCTGGATATCACGGGTGGCGATTTTCTGGCTGTAATCGGCGGCAAGCGTCTCTCCGCTGGCCGCGCGCAGTCCCGCATCCACCGTGACGGTGAAGTGACGTGACGGCTCGGGATGGCGGAAGCGCAACGTTTTGCGGTTAGCAGAAAGCTCCCAGCCGCCATCCACCCGGCCCTGTTTATCGTCGGTCAGCCTGACTTTTTGCGCGATATCCTGTTTATCATCAAGCGGCTGACTGAAGGTTAAGACCAGCGCAGCGGCATTATCGATCTGCAGTTCCGAGAGATCGATAATCGTCAGCGGTTTGCTGACCTGGGAGGTTGCGGGTGCTTCTGCCGCCTGGAGAGGCAAAACAGGTAACAGGGTCGCTGACAGCAGCGAACCACCGATCAGCATGCTGAGCAGCAGCCGGGTATTGCGTTTCTTCATGGTAGTTCCTTCACCGGGACGCAGGGAGTGTCGTTTGATTACGCAGCGCAATTTCATATCAATGCTCGCATTTAATCAACGCTTCTCTTGAGATGGTGCGCACATTCCCTGACACTGGTATGACAGATTGCTGAGATGAGGTTGTTATGACGACGCCACTGTTTGTGTCCGCCGACTGGTTACAAGAGCACTACAACGATGAGCGGCTTCAGGTGCTGGATGCACGGTTGTTGCCACCCGGTATGGAAGCGGTTCGCGATATCCAGGCCGAATATCTGGCGGGTCATTTACCCGACGCCCCTTACTACGATATTGAAGCGCTTTCCGATCACACCAGCCCTTACCCCCATATGCTGCCCCGCGCCGAAAGTTTTGCCGTCGCGATGCGTGAACTGGGTGTCAGCAGTGATAAGCACCTGGTGGTGTATGACGAGGGTAATCTCTTTTCTGCGCCACGCGCCTGGTGGATGCTGAAAACCTTTGGTGTGGCTCAGGTGTCGATTCTGGCCGGGGGCTTGCAGGGCTGGAAAGAAGCCGGTTTTGCGCTGGCAACCGGCGAAGTGAATCTGCCGGAAGGTGAGTTTGAGGCCCACGCAGATGAAAGCCGGGTGAAGCGCCTGACGGACGTACTGCTGATCAGCCATGAAGGCGGCGCACAGATTATTGATGCGCGTCCTGCCAATCGCTTTAACGCCGAAGTGGATGAACCACGTCCCGGATTGCATCGCGGACATATTCCCAACAGCCTGAACGTGCCGTGGAACAGCCTGGTTGAACAGGGAAAACTCAAGCCGGAGGCGGAACTTCAGACGCTGTTTGCCGATGCGGGCGTCGATATTACCCAACCGGTGGTCGCCAGCTGTGGCTCAGGCGTGACGGCGGTGGTGGTGATTCTGGCGCTGACGGCGCTGGGCGCACGGGATGTCACGCTGTATGACGGATCCTGGGGCGAATGGGGCAGTCGCGACGACTTACCTATCGCGAAATAAAAAACAGGCGGCCCATGAGCCGCCTGTTTTTTTAATAATATCGGATTCGATCAGCTGTAAGAACGAGGTAGCACAGGAAACAGGGTCAGATCGGAAAGTCGCTAAAGCCACTCCCTGGCCGCTCGGCCCGCGCCGTCCATGGCGCGGGACGCTTTCCTCCTCTGACCCTGTTCCCTGCGCGTTAAGCTTATTCGTTGCGGCCAGATTCCCCCTGATTCGGGATATCAGCTATATGAGGCGGCTCGTGAGCCGCCTGTTTACTTTGTTGTCTCAGATAATCCGCTCACTGCCCTTGAAGTCGCGCAGGAAACTGCCCCAGCGACGCTCATAGAATGGCGTGATGTGGGCGGTAAAGAAGTGGCTGATGCCGCGATCGTTCAGCGTCACCTCACAGATATCAACCGGCGCATCGTCCGGCAGCGTATCGGTTGCCACGCTGCCCGCCGCCTGAATGATCGTCTCAATATTGCTGTCCGCTTCAATGCCAATCAGCAGATTGGGCGCTTCGTCAGCCCGCTCACGGATACTGGCGATAAACGCGCGACGCACCTGCTTATGCTTGCTGAAGAGCTGAGTCAGTGAGTCGATCATCTGCGCAGGGGGTTCAGCCACCTCAGACAGCAATAGTGACTGTCCGCCTTCCAGCACGGTTTGCTGGCTTAGTGCACTGCCCTCTTCAGCCAGCAGATGGGTGATCTCGGCCGCAGTAAACTCTTTACCGGAAGGCAGTTTGGGATTGAGAAACAGCGTCTCGCCGCGCGTAATCTCAAACAGCGTTCGTACCGGCAGACGCAGCCAGGACTGCTCACCGCTCACCGCTTCACTCATCGCCTCTTCTGACGTGAAAAAAGGAATGATGCTGCTGCCATCCTCTTTTTCCCAGTGCTGCAGATCAACGGGCGTGCTGGCATCAAGCTGTTGCGTGGTGCTTTCACCTGGCACCCAGGCATCAGATTCCAGCAGCAGCTGAAAAAACTCGGGCCGATGGGCAGGCTCAGTGGCCGCCAGCTTCAGCACCTCTTCAAGACGATTCATAGTTTCCCTCTGAACAGCGGCGGCATCAGCCACCGCTGAGATCGGCTTATTTCAGTAACAGATTGGCGAGTGTACGCACGCCAAGACCTGTTGCACCCGCCGCCCACTGGTCAACTGCGCCTTTGCGATAGGTCGCGGAGCAGTCGATGTGCAGCCAGCCCTGCTGATAGTTACTGACGAAGTGTGACAGGAACGCTGCCGCGCTACTGGCACCCGCCGCATGTGACGGGCTGGCGATATTATTGAGATCGGCGAAGTTAGACGGCAGATGGCTGCGATGGAATTCGGCCAGCGGCAGACGCCAGAAAGGTTCGTTCTCACTCACCGCGCTGCCCATCAGCGACTGTGCCATCACATCATCAAAGGTAAACAGCGCATGGTAATCGTTGCCCAGCGCCGTCTTAGCCGCACCGGTCAGCGTCGCAGCATCGATGATCATCGTCGGGTTCTGCTCGCTGGCGTCGATTAAACCGTCGGCCAGGACCAGACGCCCTTCCGCATCGGTGTTCATCACTTCCACCGATTTACCGTTGCGATAGCGAATGATGTCGCCCAGTTTAAAGGCGTTGCTGCTGACCATGTTATCGGCACAGCAGAGGTAGAGTTTCACGCGCTTGTTAAGACCGCGCGAAATCGCCATGGCCAGCGCGCCGGTGACGGTCGCCGCGCCGCCCATGTCAGATTTCATTGAGTCCATGAAACTGCTCTGCTTCAGGCTGTAGCCACCGGTATCAAAGGTAATGCCTTTACCGACCAGACAGGCGTAGACCGGGGCATCGTCGTCGCCGATCGGGTTGTAATCGAGTGCCAGAAATACCGGCGGACGATTTGAACCGCGTCCAACAGTGTGCAGGCCCATATACCCCTGTACCCGCAGATCGTCGCCTTTGGTGATGCGATAGCTGACGGCGCTGCCGCCCACTTCACTGATCAGATCGACTGCATTGTGCGCCAGCTGTTCCGGCCCCAGATCTTCCGCGGGCAGGTTAATAACGTTGCGAACCCAGTCGATAATTTTCAGACGGCGATCAAACTCCGCCTGCTCATGTTCGCCCAGCGCCGGCCACTCAACCTGACGCTGGCCTTTCGGACCACGGAAGCCCTGCCAGAATGCCCAGCACTGCTCAAGGTGCCAGCCTTCGCCGGTCAGCGCCACATGGCGGATCCCCTGGCTGTCGATTTTGTGAGCCGCACGCTGAATGATATTCAGCGCATCCGCGCCGGTCAGATGCAGTGTCATGCCGCTGTCGTTGCTGCTGAGAATCGCTTTTTCGCCCCAGCGCGCATCGGCGGGCTGGCTGCTAAGCGTAATATTCATGGGTTGTGTGGTCATCGAAAAGCTCCATAATCGTTATCTGTTTCATCCAGCCTGATTGTTATAACGGCTTTAATAAGATGTTAAATATAATTCGCAGAGAGACCTGATAACAGATTCCGTCAGGTGTTGCCAGCGAAGTGCAAATATAGGCGCAATTTCCGGACTATGACCGGATATCAGGATTTCATTAAGGCCCGCAGACGGGTCACTGATTTCTGCACCAGGGCAATGGCGTAGTCGATCTCTTCTTGGGTTGTGAAGCGTCCCAGCGAGAAGCGCAGCGAACTGTGCGCCAGCTCTTCACTCAGGCCCAGCGCCCGCAATACATAGGAAGGCTCCAGGCTGGCGGAGGTGCAGGCCGAGCCGGAAGAGAGCGCCAGATCTTTCAGCGCCATGATCAGTGATTCACCCTCAACGTCAGCAAAACTGAGGTTAAGAATGTTCGGTGCGCTCTGCTGCAGATCGCCATTGAGGGTGACGTCGGGCAGTGTGCTGATGCCCTGCCACAGGCGATCGCGCAGAGTCTGCAGGCGCGCCATCTCGGTTTCGCGCTCTTCTGCTGCGATACGATACGCCTCGCCCATGCCGACAATCTGATGCACCGGCAATGTCCCGGATCGCATACCGCGTTCATGTCCGCCGCCGTGGATCTGCGCAGCAATCTGCACACGCGGTTTACGCCGGACATAGAGTGCGCCGATGCCTTTCGGGCCATAGAGTTTATGGGCAGAAAAGGACATCAAATCAACCGGTAACTGGCTGAGATCGATAGGCAGCTTGCCGACGCTCTGGGTCGCATCCACATGAAACAGAATCTCACGTTCGCGGCAGAGTTCGCCAAAGGCGGCGATATCCTGAATCACTCCGGTTTCATTATTAACGTGCATCAGGGTGACTAAAATCGTGTCGTCGCGCAGCGCCGCACGCAGCTGGTCAGGCGAGATAATGCCGTTAGCCGCCGGGGTGAGATAAGTGACAGCAAAGCCTTCACGCTCAAGCTGCTGGCAGCTATCAAGCACCGCTTTATGTTCTGTCTGGCTGGTGATGATATGTTTGCCGCGCGCCTGATGGGCGTGAGCTGCACCTTTAATCGCGAGGTTATCGGATTCAGTGGCGCCAGAGGTAAAGATGATTTCACGCGGATCGGCATTGACCAGTTCGGCGATCTGATTACGCGCAACATCAACCGCTTCTTCAGACTGCCAGCCAAAACGGTGCGATCGCGAGGCCGGATTACCGAACGTGCCATCCAGCGTCAGAAACTGCATCATTTTGCTGGCCACACGCGGATCGGCCGGCGTGGTGGCGGCGTAATCCAGGTAAATCGGTAATTTCATTGCGCTACAGCTCCGTATAAAAAATCATACGTCTTTATAGCAGATTCGGCCCTGACCGCGTTAGCAGTAAGGGCCGCAACAGCGGGGATTACGAGGCGCGTTGGTTGACGTTAATTTCCTGCGTGCGCGGGCTCTGGAAGCGACGATTATCAATCGCATTCTGACGATCGGCTACATCCAGGATCTCCTGATTATTCACCAGCTCAGCCAGTGTAATATTGTTCAGGAAGTCACTGATACGCACGCTCAGATCGCGCCACAGCACGTGAGTCAGGCAACGCTCGCCGCCCTGGCAGCCTTCTTTACCCTGACATTTGGTGGCATCAACAGACTCATCAACGGCGGTGATCACTTCACCGACAGAGATGGTATTAGACGCTTTGCCCAACAGATAACCGCCGCCCGGACCACGTACGCTGGACACCAGCTCATTTTTACGCAATCGGGAGAATAACTGCTCCAGATAGGAGAGCGAAATGCCCTGACGCTCTGAAATATCAGCCAGCGGGACCGGACCTTCATGGGAGTGAAGGGCAACGTCCAGCATTGCAGTAACGGCATAACGTCCTTTGGATGTCAGTCTCATAGCGTACGACCTCAATAGCGTCCGGTTATCGGAGGATTAGCAACAGATGCTCTGAAGTCTGCCATTCCCGAGTAAATTGGTCAACTATTTAACCTGGTAAATTAGTCAGGTATTTAACCTGGTAATTCACTCAACTATTATCTGCTTCTTTTTTATCGTTTTTTCGCTTTTCAAACGACGAAAGCATGCCGCGCAGGATGTTCAGTTCATCGCGTTCCGGGCGGGCACGGGTGTAAAGACGACGCAGTTTGCTCATCACCTGGCCAGGATTGGCTTCACGGATAAAGCCGCTGTTCAGCATCATCTGTTCCATATGCTGATAGAAGCGCTCCAGGTCATCCACCAGCGGATAAGGTGACTCTTCATACTGTGGCGGCGGGCTGGCCTGCTCCTGCGCCTGTAACCATGCCATGCGCACTTCATAGGCGATAATCTGTACGGCCATCGCCAGATTCAGCGAGCTGTATTCCGGGTTTGCCTGAATTGCGACGTGATAGTGGCACTTCTGCAACTCGTCATTGGTCAGGCCGACACGTTCACGACCAAAAACCAACGCAACCGGTGCCTGCTGGCCCTCTTCCACGCTTTTCACGCCACATTCGCGCGCATCCAGCATCGGCCAGGGCAGCGAGCGGGAACGTGCGCTGGTGCCGACCACCAGACTGCATCCGGCAATGGCCTCATCCAGCGAGTCGACAATTTTTGCGTCGCCGATAACGTCGCTGGCACCGGCCGCGAGTGAGATAGCCTGTGAGTCAGGCTTGACCAGCGGGTTAACCAGATAGAGGTTGGTTAAGCCCATGGTTTTCATGGCGCGCGCAACGGAGCCCATGTTACCGGTGTGAGAAGTCTCGACCAGCACGATACGAATATTTTGCAACATGATTAGGGATACTCAGAAACGGGTCAGTAAAATCAGTAGAGAGAATATTAACATAAAGCAGGACATTTACCGAACACGCTGCTATACTCCGCGCCGTTTTCCCCGTTCTTTAACATCCAGCGAGAGATACCGATGCATCCAATGCTCAACATTGCCGTGCGCGCAGCGCGCAAGGCCGGAAATTTAATTGCCAAATATTATGAAACCCCGGACGCCGTCGAAGCCAGCCAGAAAGGCAGCAACGACTTCGTAACGAATGTTGACCGCGAAGCAGAACGCCTGATTATCGAAATTATTCGTAAATCTTACCCGAAACATACCATCATCACTGAAGAAAGCGGTGAACTGGCGGGCGAAGATCAGGATGTTCAATGGGTTATCGATCCGCTGGATGGCACCTCAAACTTCATCAAACGTTTACCCCACTTTGCTGTTTCTATCGCTGTGCGCATTAAAGGCCGCACTGAAGTCGCCGTCGTTTACGATCCAATGCGCAATGAACTCTTCACCTCTTCACGCGGTCAGGGCGCTCAGCTGAATGGCTATCGTCTGCGTGGCAGCACGGCCCGCGATCTGGATGGCACCGTTCTGGCGACCGGCTTCCCGTTCAAAATGAAGCAGCACGCGCCGGCTTACATGAATATCATGACCAAACTCTTTACCCAGTGTGCTGACTTCCGCCGCACCGGTTCTGCTGCGCTGGATCTGGCCTATGTGGCTGCCGGTCGCGTAGATGGCTATTTTGAGATTGGCCTGAAGCCGTGGGATTTTGCGGCGGGTGAACTGCTGGTCCGTGAAGCGGGCGGTCTGGTGACCGACTTCACCGGCAACCATGGCTATCTGCTGTCAGGTAACCTGGTCGCGGGTAACCCACGTGTGGTGAAATCGATGCTGTCGAACATGCGTGATGAGCTGAGCGAAGCGTTAAAACGCTAAGTCTCAGTACAGAAAAAGGCGGCTTCTCAGCCGCCTTTTTTATTGCCTGTTACTCAGTGATGATTAACGACGTTCGTGTGACAGCACCTGACGAGGCTGAGTACGACGACCTACCATACCCATCACGCCTGCCAGCACCGCTTCGATGATCAGCAGAATCAGGGCATACCAGCTCGCTTTCGCAGTCGCGGCAGCGGCTTTTTCACCGGCTTCACGCGCTTTCTGTTCAGCCTGCTGTTTCAGTTCCTGATACTTCTGAACCGCCTGCTGATAGCTCTGCTCGGTTTTGGCCACGATCTGATCCACTTCCTGATCGCTTTTGCCGGTGCGCGCTTTGATAATATTTTTCAGCGCATCACGATCGGCTGCCTGCAGGGTATCGGAATGACGATCCATCACCCCTTTTAACCAGTTAGCCAGATCAGTATCCGCTGTCTGTGGATGGTTTGCGGTGTTGTTAGCCTGGTTTTCAGCATTCTGCGCTTCTTTATTTGCATCCTGCTTTAAGTTCTCTGGCTGTAATTCCGGTTTCCCGGTCTGGCGTAAAGTCGTTTCCAGTTCGTTCTGCAGGTTATCTAAATTAATATTACTCTCCTGCAGTTTGTCTTTTGCCATTTGGGTAACGGATGGCGCAGCGGCCGAAATACCACTACCCAGCGCCTGGAAGCCTGAGCCCACAATATTCATCGCGCCGCCTAATACACTGGTCGCCAGCGCAATAGCCAGGTAAATAGTGAAAATTGTGCTAAGGCCAAACATCAGTAAACCGTGCAGTGCGCCTTCGCGCTGAGCCAGTCGGCCTGCAACATAACTACCTGCAGCCATCGCGACCAGCATTTCAATGGCAGTCCAGACCAGCGCGCCTGTGCCCAGGCCGTCGAGTGGATTCTGTTCTTTCATCGGATCAATGGTTGTTGCACCAATGGCGGTTCCCAGCAGCGTCAGAATAATGTGAACGATCAATGCACAAATGACACCGGCAAACACGGCGCTCCAGGAAATACGTTTTAACGGCAATCCAGCCGGCCCGGTCGCCAGCGTTTCGGTGTAGCCATTATTAATACGGGTATCAGCCATGAAATATACTCCTCGCAATAAACAGAAAGCGGTCTTGATCTTTTATCATCCCGACGGCGGAATGCCGTTTTGGTATTATCAGCGTAGACAGGGAATAGTCATTTCACCACTAAACCAGCCAGAGAAAAAAATAAAGAGATGAATTCAGAGATAATTAACGAAGAGAAGAGCGCAGCGGCAATTTTATTTCCGCTGCGCTTTTATTCAGAAGGGTCGAATTCCGCCACCCAGCGTCATCTGCGCTGACTGCCATAGCGCGATACCCGCTACGATTAAAATCAGGCTGCCGGTTAAGGCCAGCGCGGGGATCAGCAGTCGCGTCATGCCTGCGGTAACGCCAGGCTGTGCCAGCCGTTGTGCCACCGTGCGCGCCTGCTGAACCAGCAGGCCAATCGCCGAAATGGTCAGTGCCGTGCCCAGCGCCATCACCGCAGCAGAGATCACCCCCCAGCCATAGACACCAATCACTTTGGCAAACAGCAGCATCATAATCGCGCCGGAACAGGGACGTAATCCCATCGACACCACCACCAGCAGCTGGGTTTTCACGCTGAGATTGCCGCTCATCTGCTGCGGTGTCGGAAGATGTGCGTGTCCGCATCCGCACTGATCGTCATGCTGATGGTGAGGTTTGAAGGTGCGAAATACCGGGGCCGGACGCGGACGCAATGTCCGCCACAACGAACGCAGCGCCCGATAACCGATCATCACGCCCAGCCCGATCACCAACAGATAACTGCCCTTCTCCAGCCAGAAACTGCTGAGATGCAGCTGTCGCGATGACGTTTTCAGCAGCAACAGCATCACCGTCACCAGGACAATCGCCACCGAACCCTGCAGCAGTGAGGCGAGCAGCGTCAGCCTGATACTGGTTTTCACTCTGGTGGGATGGGTCGCCAGAAAGGTCGCGATCACCACTTTGCCATGGCCCGGTCCCAGCGCGTGCAGTACGCCATACAGCAGGCTGAATATCACCAGCGAAATGCCTGCCTGGTGGGGCTGCTCCGCAACCTGCTGTAGCAGCTGAGTCATCTGCCGATGCAGATCTTTCTGCCACAGTACGCTCTGCATCAGAATCTGCGACCAGTAGAGCCAGACCAGCAACGCGCTGCTCAGCAGCACGCCCGCCATCAGCCACAGCGGCCAGAGGCGGGAAGCCCGTAACGGTGGGGAGATTACTGA
This sequence comes from Pantoea sp. Ft-CA_14, assembly GCF_024520875.1. Classification (NCBI taxonomy): domain Bacteria; kingdom Pseudomonadati; phylum Pseudomonadota; class Gammaproteobacteria; order Enterobacterales; family Erwiniaceae; genus Pantoea; species Pantoea sp. Ft-CA_14. Next base: position 119,527 of record NZ_JALNPM010000010.1, read on the forward strand.
CATGTCAGTATCACCGTCTGGGCAAACTGGCGGCCTAAATCCATCTCCTCTGCAGGCGCGTCGGCTTTATCCAGCGACAGCGCATACTGCTTCAGTGAATCATTGGGCTTTGGCGTGTTCAGCGCGAACTTGCAGCGCGCCTGCAGCGCCGTCGGCAGCGTTAACGCACCAGGATTGTCATAGAACATATCGACGAAATAGGTGGGATCAAAAGTCAGGATCTCAAAGCGCTGCCCAGTCAGCTTCGGGGGTTCCGCCAGCGGCAGAATAAATTCCAGCACCGCTTTATGGCCGTTACGTGACAGGTTGTATTCGGTTGGCAGATTCAAAAACTTTACCCGCTGTTGGTTGTGCCAGATTTCAGAAAAGTAGTGCTGGCCCAGCACGTTCGCCATCACGCCTGCCGCCAGCTTCTTCCACACCACGCTGCCTGGTTTCGCCTCGCCCGCGTCGTAAAGCAGATCGGCGGAGGTAATCTCATCCATGGTCCAGGTCATCTTTAATCCGGTAAAGGTGTCATCCTGCGCCACCAGTTCGGTTTTCATATCGATGAAGCTGTGAGGATGTGCCATTACAGCCGGACTTAATACCATCAAGAGGGCAAAGAGTGTGCGTTTCATAATGTTATAAAGTAACGTTCCCGATGAAAAGAATCTATAAGTAACAAAATTTTGTGACCCGCCTTAAACCTCCAGCAAATAAACCGCGTAAACCGCGCAGGCGCTGACGGGGTTGACTATTCTTAGCTCAAAATAGCCTGCTGGAAACCTGATTGATGAGTTCTGCTACCCCTTTGGCACCACTCTTCACCCGCTCACAGCGTCAGTGCCATCTTTTATTGCTGCTGTTTCTGCCGACACCCGTGCTTACGCTTGAAAAAGTCTGCCAGCTGAATGGCGTCGATCCTGCTGTTGCCCGACAGGATATCGCGGATGTGGGCCTTGAGATACAGCGATATCACCAGCTGGAATTGCATCAGATGGTGGATGGCAGCTTTCGTCTTCATGGCACAGAGTTGGATCGGCGCCTCTGTCTGCTGCACAACCTGCGACGCAGTTTGCGTTTATCGCAGGATTTCGTCTGCGACCATTTTGCAGCTCCCCTGCGTCAGCGCCTGAAGGTGATGAAGATTGAGAAGGCGCTGTGGGATGAGACCAATTTACAGGCGCTGATCCAGCACTGTAGCCTGCGTCTGAAGCGCGATTTCAGCGAACGCGACCGGCTTTTTCTGCAGATTTTCATGAAATATGGATTGTGCCAGCGCCAGCCGGTGCTGTTCAGTGAAGCGCAGTGTCACTGGCTGCAGCAGAAGGCTGAGCGGCAGGCTGCCGAGGATGTGATTCACCACTGGCGCAAACGCTGCCACCTTGCGCCGCCCGTCAGTGAAACCGACTTCTGGACACTGCTGTTCAGCCAGATACATACGCCTGTCGTGGATGCGATTGCCCATCCTGCTGAGCAGCAGTTAATGGCTGCGACCCAGCAGTTAATTAATGACTTTGAACGGTGTGCCGACATCACTTTTGCTGATCGCGACGAGCTGCTTAACCAGCTCTATCCTCATCTGGCGCAGGCGCTGGATCGCACCCACTTCACTATCGGCATCGACAACAGCGTGGCGCTGGATGTCAGCCGCCTCTATCCCCGCCTGTTGCGCACCACTCAGCAGGCGCTGCAGGCGTTTGAGCAGCAATACGGGATTGCGTTCAGCCCGGAAGAGGTGAGCTTAATCACCGTTATTTTTGGTGCCTGGCTGATGCAGGAGAATGCATTGCAGGAGAAGCAGGTGCTAATTCTGACGGGTGACGATACCGATCTGGAGCAGGATGTGGAGCAGCAGATCCGGGAGATCACGCTGCTGCCAATCAATATTACCTATCAGGACGTGAAACAGTTTCAGCGGGATGGCGCACCGCGGGATGTGGACATCATCATTTCGCCCTACCCCACCTCGCTGCCACTCTTCTCTCCGCCGCTGGTGCATGCGGAACTGCCGCTGACGTTACACCATCAGCAGCGGATTCGTTATTTACTGGAGTCGTAGCCGGGACGCAGAAATAGCGCGGGCAGTGCCACCAGTGCCATCACCCAGAACAGATGCCCCTGCAGATGAGCGAACAGCACGCCGCAGATCATGGTCATTATCGCAATGCCACCCCCCATCGCCAGCGCGGAATAGAGCGACTGCAGACGGATCACTTCCGCTCCCTGACGCGCCGCAATAAAACGCATCGCCGCCAGATGACAGACGGTGAAGCTGCCACAGTGGAGGATTTGCGCCACAATCAGCAGCGGCAGCGCGGTAGTGGCGCCCATCAGACTCCAGCGGATCAACGCACAAATGCCCGAAAGCAGCAGCAGATCGCGCGCGCTCCAGCGGCGGAACAACCGGTTGCTCAGGGCAAACACGACGATTTCGGCCACCACGCCCAGCGACCAGAGATAACCCACCGTGGAGGCGGAGTAGCCACTCTCCTGCCACCAGATAGCACTGAAGCCGTAATAGGCGGCGTGCGCACCCTGCAGCAGTGTTACGCAGAGCATAAATCGCCATACCGCATTCTCACGCAGCAATGCACGCCACACCTGCCAGCCGCCGCCCGCCGCGCCCTGCCGTTCATTACCCTGTGGCTGGGTGGCGGGTGTCAGCATCATACCTGCCAGCATAGAGATGACGCCGACGGAGAGCAGCAGCAAAATGGCGTTTGAAGAGTAAGCACTGACTAGCACGCCGGTTAACGCTGAGCTGATCACAAAGGCCAGCGATCCCCACAGCCTGACCGGCCCATACGCCAGCCCTATCTGCTGTGTCCAGGTGGCGGCCAGCGCATCGCTAAGCGGGACCAGCGGCGAGAAAAAGAGGTTAAAGCCGATCATGACCGTCAGCAGCCACATCCACTGCTCACCCACCCAGAAACCGGCAGCGAACAGGCAGGTCATCAGCGCCAGCAGACGCAGCGCCGTAATCAACCGTGAAGGATTTTTGACCTGAGAGGCGATAAGCAGACTGCCGACAAAGCGTGCCACCATGCCACAGCCGAGCAACAGGCCAATCTTTTCAGCATCGAGACCGGTGCCTTTCAGCCACACGCCCCAGAATGGCAGATAGATGCCGTAACAGAAGAAGTAAGTGAAGTAGCCCAATCCGAGCCATCTGGCGGAGCCGATTGCCATATTCCCTCCAGCAAGAGTGCTGCCTGGCAGCATGAGTGGGCGCTACTCTGGCAGAGCGCCGCAGGACAGGCAATAAAAAAGGATGGCTGATGCCATCCTTTGTATGCTGTCTCACAACAGGTTAACGATTAAGCGTAGACCGGCAGACGGCTGCAGATTTCCAGCACTTTCTTTTTGGTGCGCTCAATGGTCGCTTCGTCATTGACGTTATCCAGCACATCCGCGATCCAGCCAGCCAGCTCACGCACGTCTGCTTCGTTGAAGCCACGACGGGTAACAGCTGGTGTACCGATACGGATACCGGAAGTGACAAACGGGCTTTTCGGATCGTTAGGCACGCTGTTTTTGTTAACCGTGATGTTGGCACGGCCCAGCGCCGCATCCGCTTCTTTACCGGTCAGGTTTTTGCTCACCAGATCGATCAGGAACAGATGGTTATAGGTGCCACCAGAAACGATGTCATAGCCACGCTCAATCAGCACCTCAACCATCGCTTTGGCATTTTTTGCCACCTGCTGCTGGTAGGTTTTGAATTCCGGCTCCATCGCCTCTTTGAACGCAACCGCTTTACCAGCGATAACGTGCATCAGAGGACCGCCCTGACCGCCAGGGAAGACAGCAGAGTTCAGTTTCTTATAGAAATCTTCGTCGCCGTTTTTCGCCAGAATGATACCACCGCGCGGACCCGCCAGCGTTTTGTGAGTGGTAGAGGTCACGATGTGCGCATGCGGGATCGGACTCGGGTAAACGTCTGCAGCAATCAGGCCGGCAACGTGTGCCATGTCCACAAACAGCCATGCACCTACGCTATCCGCGATTTCGCGCATTTTCGCCCAGTCGCAAACGCCGGAGTAAGCTGAGAATCCGCCAACGATCATTTTTGGCTTGTGGGTTTTCGCCAGTTCAGCCAGTTCGTCGTAGTCAATTTTACCGGTCTCATCGATACCGTAAGCCACGACGTTATAGAGTTTGCCCGACAGGTTAACCGGTGAGCCGTGAGTCAGGTGCCCACCGTGCGCCAGGTTCATCCCCAGAATAGTATCGCCCGGCTGCAGCAGCGCGGTGTAAACCGCAAAGTTAGCCTGTGAACCTGAGTGTGGCTGCACGTTAGCGTAATCGGCACCAAACAGTTCTTTTGCACGATCGATCGCCAGCTGCTCAACGATATCAACGTACTCACAGCCGCCGTAGTAGCGTTTGCCCGGATAGCCTTCAGCGTATTTATTGGTGAGCTGAGAACCTTGTGCCTGCATAACACGCGGGCTGGTGTAGTTTTCAGAAGCAATCAGTTCAATGTGCTCTTCCTGACGCACTGTCTCCTGCTCCATCGCCTGCCACAACTCGGCATCGTAATCGGCAATGTTCATATCACGCTTTAACATCCGGATCTCCTGACTCAGCTAACTTTCTGACGGTATTTACCCCCCTTCAGGGGCGAAGGCCCACAGTGTAAACCGTTTTAACAGGTGAAGGTAGGGTGAACCTCCTCTTTTTACGCAAACGATTGGCTGGCTACTGGCAGGGCTTTTTTACACCTTTTCACCCTGTTCAGACGCCACGATTTTTCTTCAGGATGTGACGGCGGTTTCTCAGGATGCACCAAAAAGTTGCCACTTTGACAACCGGGAAATTTATCGGGTTATTTACACCACAGGCGAGACGGCTATAAGATGCATTTAAAATACATATTTAAATGAGAGGCCGCTTTTATGCTTGATGCACACACTATCGCCACGGTTAAATCGACCCTGCCTGCCATCGCCGCCTGTGGTCCTGCGCTTACCGCACACTTCTATGACCGCATGCTGTCGCACCATCCTGAACTCAAAAATGTTTTCAATATGAACAACCAGCGCAATGGCGATCAGCGTGAAGCGCTGTTCAACGCCATTTGCGCCTATGGCGCGAATCTGGAGAACCTGGCCGTGCTGCTGCCTGCGGTGGAAAAGATTGCACAGAAACATACCAGCCTGAATATTCAGCCTGCGCAATACGCCATCGTCGGTGAAAATCTGCTGGCAACCATTAAAGAGCTGCTGAATCCGGGTGAAGAGGCGCTGGCAGCCTGGGGCCGGGCCTATGGCGTACTGGCAGATGTGTTCATTAATCGCGAAGAGGAGATTTATCAGGCGACGGAGCAGCAAACCGGTGGCTGGCGCGGCACTCGTGCGTTTCGCATCAGTGCTGTTGAGCAGCAGAGCGAGGTGATTAAAAGCTTTACCTTCAGTCCGGTAGATGGCGGCCCGGTAGCGGCCTTTAAACCGGGTCAGTATCTGACGGTGCATCTGCAGCCCGCCAGTTTCGAACATCACCAGATTCGCCAGTACTCGCTTACTCACCTCAGTAATGGCAAAGATTACCGGATTGCGGTGAAACGTGAAGCGCAGGGCACCGTCTCCGGCTGGCTGCATCAGAATGGCAAAGTGGGTGATGAGCTGATGCTGGCCGCACCGCATGGCGACTTCTTCCTTGAGGTCGATGCTGCAACCCCGGTGGCGCTGATATCCGCGGGCGTGGGTCAGACGCCGATGCTGGCCATGCTGCATGCCCTGGCGGCCCGCCAGCACCGCGCGCCGGTCAGCTGGCTGCACGCAGCAGAGAACGGCAAACAGCATGCATTTGGCCCGGAAGTGATAGCAACGGGCGCGCAGCTCACCGATTTCGTCAGTCAGGTCTGGTATCGCGATCCCGCCGCTGAAGATGCCGGTCGCTATGACGCGCAGGGTCTGATGGATATCACCGCGATCTCCGCACGTCTCGCCTCACCCGACACCCACTTCTACCTCTGCGGTCCGCTGCCCTTTATGCAGCATGTGGTGGCGCAACTGCGTGATGCCAGCGTGGCAGATACACGCATTCATTACGAACTTTTCGGCCCGCACAAAGGGATGTAAATCTGGCAGCAACGAATTAGCCTAAAGCGAAGGGAACACGGGCAGAAGAGGAAAGCGTCCCGCGCCAGGACGGCGCGGGCCGAGCGTGCCATGGATGGCGGGTTTTGCGTCTTTCCGATCTGACCGTGTTCCCTGAGCAGGCACGATCGCACAATCATCCGTATCAGGTTCCTCAGGCATAAAGAGCTGATAAAGATATAATCAGATCGCCTCTTCATCCTCTTCGCCAGTACGGATGCGCACCACGCGCGCCACGTCGAAGACAAAGATTTTACCGTCACCGATTTTGCCGGTCTGCGCAGTACGCATAATGGTCTCGACGCAGGTATCAACGATATCGTCGCCCACCACCATCTCGATTTTCACTTTAGGTAAAAAGTCGACCATATACTCTGCGCCGCGGTAAAGCTCGGTGTGCCCTTTCTGGCGGCCAAAACCCTTTACTTCACTCACGGTCATCCCGGTGATGCCGACTTCCGCTAAGGCTTCACGGACATCATCGAGTTTGAATGGTTTGATAATCGCATCAATCTTTTTCATGTCAGACCCTTTTTCACTCCCTCCATGGTCAGAGGGTTTATCAAGTATAAATGTTGCTGGCGCTGTCGGGCGGTAATATCCGGGATTCTTCAGGTTGCCGCAAGCGCTGCCAGATTATGCTGACCGCACCCATTCTGATTCGGGCCTGAGCAGGCAACCTGCCGGTATCACTCCGCAGCCTCCGCTACTCTTTGAAATCACTGGCATCCAGCTCATGACGAGACAGCAGCTTATAGAACTCCGTGCGGTTGCGTCCAGCCAGACGTGCGGCATTGGTTACATTGCCTTTGGTCATCTGCAACAGCTTACGCAGATAGTTCAGCTCAAACTGATTGCGCGCCTCAGCAAAGGTCGGCAAAGCACTATTCTCACCGCTTAACGCCTGCTCCACCAGCGCATCGCTGATGACCGGCGATGAGCTCAGCGCTACACACTGCTCAATAACGTTAACCAGCTGACGCACGTTGCCCGGCCAGCTGGCCGCCATCAACCGCTTCATCGCATCAACGGAAAAACTGCGGATCTGCGGTTTATGCCGTTCCGCCGCCTGACGCAACAGATGATTAGCCAGCAGCGGAATATCTTCAGTGCGCTGATGCAGCGCCGGAATCTTCAGGTTCACCACATTAAGACGATAGAAGAGATCCTCACGAAACTCCTTTTTCTCCATCGCCTTCGGCAGATCGCGATGCGTGGCTGAAATAATGCGCACGTCGATCTCAATATCATGATCGCTGCCCAGCGGCCTGACCTTACGCTCCTGCAATACCCGCAGCAACTTAACCTGTAGCGGTTGCGGCATATCGCCAATCTCATCCAGGAACAGCGTGCCACCACCTGCAGTTTTAAACAGACCATCACGGGCACTGACTGCGCCGGTAAAGGCCCCTTTGGCATGCCCGAACAGCTCTGACTCCAGTAACTGCTCCGGCAGTGCGCCACAGTTAATGGCGACAAAGGGCTTGCCGTTTCGCGGGCTGGCAGCGTGAATCGCCTGTGCCAGCATCTCTTTACCAGTACCGCTCTGCCCGTTAATCAGCACGCTGACGTCCGACTGCGCCACCATGTGCGCCTGCTCCAGCAGCCGCAACATCAGCGGGCTGCGGGTGACGATCGCTTCCCGCCAGCGGTCATCGCTGACCGGCGCCTGCTGAGCCAGTGCTTCATCGATCGCTTTGTAAAGCGCATCTTTATCCACCGGTTTAGTCAGAAAGCTGAAGACGCCCTGCTGCGTGGCAGAAACTGCGTCCGGGATTGAGCCGTGCGCCGTCAGGATAATCACTGGCAGACCGGTGTGGCGTTTCTGGATCTCGCCAAACAGCGCCAGACCATCCATCTCATCCATCCGCAGATCGCTGATCACCAGCTCGATTTTTTCTTTCTGCAGCAGACGCAACGCTTCGGGGCCGCTGGCCGCGGTGGTGACCTGATAACCTTCGCTGCGAAGACGCATGCCCAGCAGCTTCAGCAGGCTGGGATCGTCATCCACCAGCAGCAATTTTGCCGCTTGTCTGACCATTATTGCTCCTCATCCTGCGGCAGCGCAGTGCCATGGCCGCTGTCAGACACATCCGGGGCTTTCCGTGATGAAAGCTGGCGCTCAATGTCAGTAAGCCGCTCCAGCTTATGCTGCGTGTCGCTGAGCTGCTGCTGCTGTTTAACCATCTGCTGGCGTATCGCCTCCAGCTGGGTATCGCTGCTCTGTTGCAGATGAACATAACGGGTGCGCGCTTCACTCAGGTCGAGCTGTGCGGCCTGATTACTGCGCCACAACTGGAGCAGCGGACGCACAGACTGCGGGAAATCGCTGCTGTAGCGATCCAGGGTTTCAACATAACGACGACGCTCCACTGGCGTCACGTTGCCGTTCGACATCAGCACGCCCTGCTTGAAAGCGCGCGACCAGCTCTCAACCGGCCAGCGGTGGGCTTCGGCTCGGGCCTCGGCGGGGGAAAGGCGTTCAGCGCAATCGATCGCCCGCATCCAGTAGAGGGGATTACTCAGTGCCGCACTATTCTCTATCGTCCACAGGTCATTGCAGCGGGTCGCCAGGTAATCAGCCACGCTGACCTCGGGTTCCGCTACCTGATGGCCTGACGGCAGGGATGAGGTGGCCGGGGAGGTCGTACATCCGCTGAGCAGCAGCGTGGTCAGTGTGCTCAACAGCAAAGCGGGTAAATATTTCATCAGTCAGACATTCCCGGCTGTGGTGTTCAGTTCAATTCGAAAACAGACGTCAGCCTGCTCGCAGGAGACCAGCGTCAGGTCGCCATGCATCCGGCGCAGGCAATCTTTGGCAATACTCAATCCCAGCCCGCTGCCTTTTACCGGCCCTTTGCGCTGCTGGCTACCCTGGAAAAAAGGTTCGAAAATCATTGCCTGCTCTTCCGGCGGGATCGGCGTGCCGCTGTTCGCGACATCAATCCAGACCCGATCGCCCTGCTGCTGACTGCGCAGCCAGATGGTACCGGATTCGCTGCCGTAGTTCACGGCGTTCGAATAGAGATTATCGATGACCCGCATCAGTAACATCGGTTCAGCAAGGCAGTAACTGACCTCCAGATTGACAACCGTCTGCATGAGTTTGGCGCGCGCCGAGAGTGCGTGTGCATTCACTACCCCCTCCACAATTTCCGCCACGCTGACCGGTTCCAGCTGGATCGGGCCATCTGCCAGTTTACGGTTGTAATCAAGCAGCTGTTCAATCAGCCGCTGCAGATGACGGCTGCTGCCGTCGAGGATAGTGACCACCTCTTTTTGATCGGCGTTCAGCGACCCAGCTACCTCGTCCGCCAGCAGTTCGGTGCCTTCACGCAGGCTGGCCAGCGGCGTTTTCAGTTCGTGAGAAAGATGACGCAGGAATTCATGGCGCTGCGATTCCAGCCACTGAAGCCGTTCGCTGAGCCAGACGATGCGCTGTCCCAGCGAGCGTAACTCGCGCGGGCCGCGAAATGTCACGCTGTTACCCAGTTCCCGGCCTTCGCCAAGCCGGTTGATCATCCGCTCAATACGCTTGACCGGCCCGATAATCATGCCGGTAAACAGCGTCATCAACGCCAGACTGATGATAAACAGAATCAGCGCCTGCCAGCCAAAAAACTGGCCGCGATCGGCAATTTCGCGCTGCAGCTGAAGGCCGCGCGAAAACACCACTTCGCGCGTGTCCTGCACCATCTGCGCATTGGTGGCAGAAAAACGATCCAGCGCCTCTGCGGCAGGCGTAACCGGATTACCGTTATCGCACTTTAACGGTGTCAGCAGCGGCAACGTCGCCTGTAAAGTCTGGAATGCGGGCAGCTCGGGCAGGCTGGCGCTGTGCGAACTCAGCATCTGGCTGTAGCGGGTGTGCTGGGTCTGATAAAGGCGCGCCAGCGAGGCATCATCCAGCACGCAGTACTGGCGATAGCTGCGCTCCAGCTCAACCGCCGTTCGCGCCATCGCCTCACTTCTGCGTACGTCGGTGAAGGTATTGCGGTTGGTATCCGCTGCCTGTTCGCTTAACGCAGAGAGACTTTCCCACGCCTGCCAGGCCAGCACCAGCAACGGCAGCAGCACCAGTACAAACGCCATCAGCACCAGCTGACGCAGAGAACGGGGAAATAAACGCCATTTTTTCACGCAGCCGCTTCCTTAAGATTTGCTGTCTGGATGCTAACGGACTCTGTCAGCGGAAGAAAGGTGTCGGCGGAAGAAAGGGGAACAAAAGAAAACGGCAGGCTCAATGGCCTGCCGCTGGCACGACGCGTGATGCATCGCGTAAAAATGGGTGGAGCCTTACTCAACGTTACGTCCGGTGTTTGATAACGCAAGCGATTATCGGTCAGTTGGACGGCAGGCTCCGTTTGGTGCGTCATTCGGGCTTTATGAGCTCTTCTCCGCTAAGCGGGGCAATCATAAACAGGTGAATGAGCAGCTGCATGAGTATAGCAAGTTCCATGCCAGAAAATAAATCATTATATTTTTCAGCAGATTGAATAAGCTTGCCGAACAACTTTTGCGCCAAATCTGATTACAGTAAGTGAAAACTGTCTCCGCAGAGCGACATGAAATCGCGCCTGATGGGCGCTCATTAAAAATCAACGAGATAGATGTCGCCATAAAGAGACAGTGCGAGATGCTCATTGTCGCCATTTGCCAACAGAGCCACAAAAAAGAACAGGAGGCACACTGGCCTCCTGCTCTTTTCAGCGGATTAAATTAACCCAGCTGTTTGCGCGCATTGCGGAAAATACGCATCCACGGGCTATCTTCGCCCCACTCTGCCGGATGCCAGGAGTTGCTGACGGTGCGGAACACCCGCTCCGGATGCGGCATCATGATAGTGACGCGACCACTTTCATTGGTCACGGCAGTGATGCCGTTTGGTGAGCCATTCGGGTTAGCCGGATAGGTTTCTGTTACCTTGCCGAAGTTATCGACAAAGCGCAGTGCCACCAGCCCTTTCGACTCCAGCGCCGCCAGATGTGAAGCATCACGCACTTCAACAAAGCCTTCACCGTGCGAAACGGCGATAGGCATATGCGAACCGGCCATGCCGTCCAGCAACAGCGAGGGACTGGCAGCCACTTCTACCAGACTGAAGCGCGCTTCAAAGCGCTCAGACTGGTTACGCACAAAGCGCGGCCAGAGATCGCTGCCTGGGATCAGTTCACGCAGATTAGACATCATCTGGCAGCCGTTGCAGACGCCCAGCGCCAGGGTTTGCGGACGATGGAAGAAGGTTTCGAACTCGTCACGCACGCGCGGATTAAACAGAATCGATTTCGCCCAGCCCTCACCGGCACCCAGCACATCGCCGTAGGAGAAGCCGCCACAGGCGACCAGCGCCTGGAACTCTTCCAGACCGCGACGTCCGGCCAGCAGATCGCTCATATGAACGTCAATGGCGGTGAAACCTGCCCGATCAAAGGCGGCGGCCATCTCTACATGGGAGTTCACGCCCTGCTCACGCAGCACCGCGACCCTTGGACGTGCGCCAGTGGCGATCATCGGGGCAGCAACATCTTCCTGCGGATTAAAGGTCAGATTAACGTTCAGGCCAGGATCGCTGTCGTTTTTCTTCGCTTCATGCTCCTGATCGGCACACGCCGGGTTGTCGCGCAGACGCTGCATCTGCCAGGTGGTTTCCGCCCACCAGGTACGCAACGTGTTGCGGCTTTCACTGTAGACCGCGCTGTCACCAGAACGGATCACAAAGCGATCGCCCGGCTGCGCGCTGCCCAGCAGATGCGTCGAGTCGGCAAGGCCGTGATCCGCCAGGATCTGCTCAACCACGGCGCGATCGGCGGCGTTGATCTGAATCACCGCGCCCAGCTCCTCGGTAAACAGGGAGGCCAGCGCATCGTTACCCAGCGAGGCGATGTCAACGTCGATGCCGCAGTGACCGGCAAACGCCATCTCGGCCAGCGTCACCAGCAGACCACCGTCGGAACGATCGTGATAAGCCAGCAGTTTCTGCTCAGCCACCAGCGCCTGGATGGCATTGAAGAAGCCCGCCAGCTGAGCGGCATCGCGCACGTCGGCAGGTTTGTCGCCAAGCTGACGGTAAACCTGCGACAGCGCGGTTGCGCCCAGCGTATTCGCGCCGTTGCCCAGATCGATCAGCAGCAGCAGGTTATCCTGATCGGCCTGCAGTTGTGGCGTGACGGTGCGACGGACATCTTCGACGCGGGCAAAAGCGGTAATCACCAGCGACAGCGGTGAGGTCATTTCGCGCTGTTCGCTGCCTTCCTGCCAGCGTGTTTTCATCGACATCGAATCTTTACCGACCGGGATGGTGATCCCCAGCGCCGGGCAAAGCTCTTCGCCGACCGCTTTCACCGCCGCATATAAACCGGCATCTTCACCCGGATGACCGGCTGCGGACATCCAGTTTGCAGAAAGCTTCACACGCTTCAGCGAACCAATATGGGTAGCCGCCAGGTTGGTCAGTGCTTCACCGACGGCCAGACGACCCGAGGCCGCGAAGTCCAGCAGCGCAACCGGTGAACGTTCGCCCAGGGCAAACGCTTCGCCGTGATAGCTGTCGAGGCTGGCGGTAGTCACTGCACAGTTGGCAACCGGGATCTGCCACGGTCCCACCATCTGGTCGCGCGCAACCATGCCGGTCACGCTGCGGTCACCGATGGTGATCAGGAAGGTTTTTTCCGCCACGGCAGGCAGATGCAGCACGCGGTTTACCGCATCGACCAGCGTAATGCCGTCACGCTGCAGGGCAGTGCCCTGCGTCTGCTGCGTCACCACATCCCGCGTCATCTTCGGCGTTTTGCCCAGCAGGACATCAAGCGGCATATCGATCGGCTTATTACCGAAATGACTATCTTCCAGGCTCAGGTGCAGCTCTTCGGTGGCTTCACCAATGACCGCGAACGGTGCGCGTTCGCGCTGGCAAATTGCCTCAAACTGCGCCAGCTGATCGGGTGCCACTGCCATCACATAACGTTCCTGTGATTCGTTACACCAGACCTCCAGCGGACTCATGCCTGGCTCATCACTCAGGATGTCACGCAGGTTAAACCGGCCGCCACGACCGCCATCGCTGACCAGCTCCGGCATCGCATTGGAGAGACCGCCAGCGCCCACGTCGTGGATAAACAGAATCGGGTTCTCATCGCCCAGCTGCCAGCAGCGGTCGATCACTTCCTGACAACGGCGCTCCATCTCCGGGTTATCACGCTGTACCGAGGCAAAGTCGAGGTCGGCATCAGACTGACCCGAGGCCATCGATGACGCCGCGCCGCCGCCCAGGCCGATGTTCATTGCCGGACCGCCCAGCACCACCAGCTTCGCGCCTACGGTGATTTCACCTTTCTGCACGTGATCGGCACGGATATTCCCGATGCCGCCCGCCAGCATAATCGGCTTATGGTAGCCACGGAGCTCAGTGCCGTTGTGGCTGGTGACCTGCTCTTCATAGGTACGGAAGTAACCATTCAGAGCCGGACGACCAAATTCATTGTTAAATGCAGCGCCGCCCAGCGGGCCATCGGTCATAATTTCCAGCGCGCTGACGATGCGGGCCGGTTTGCCGAAGTCCTCTTCCCACGGCTGTTCAAAGCCTGGGATACGCAGGTTCGATACGGAAAAACCGACGAGGCCCGCTTTTGGCTTCGAACCCCTTCCGGTTGCGCCTTCATCACGAATTTCACCACCGGAACCGGTCGCAGCACCAGGCCACGGCGAGATGGCCGTTGGGTGGTTATGGGTTTCCACCTTCATCAGGATGTGTGCGGCTTCCTGATGCCAGCGGTATTCGCTCTCTCCGGCGTCAGCAAAGAAGCGGCCAACCTCTGAGCCTTCCATCACGGCGGCGTTATCTTTGTAAGCAGAGAGAACGTAGTCCGGCGTCTGCTCCATGGTGTTTTTGATCATCTTAAACAGCGACTTTGGCTGTTTCTCGCCGTCGATAATCCAGTCGGCGTTGAAGATCTTGTGACGACAGTGCTCAGAGTTCGCCTGCGCAAACATGTAGAGTTCAATGTCGTTGGGATTGCGGCCCAGTGCGGTAAACGCCGCCACCAGGTAGTCGATTTCATCGTCGGCCAGCGCCAGACCCAGTGAGATATTCGCCTGAACCAGCGCCTGACGGCCCTCACCCAGCAGATCGACACTTTTCACCGGCTGTGGCGTATGGTGCGCGAACAGCTGTTCAGCCTGCGTCAGATCGCCGAAGACCGTTTCCATCATCCGATCGTGCAGCAGTGTGCCCAGCGTTTGCCACTGCGCTTCCGTCAGTTGTGGGGCCTGTACATAAAAGGCCAGGCCGCGCTCCAGGCGACGGACCTGCGGCAGTCCGCAGTTGTGGGCAATGTCAGTGGCTTTGGATGACCAGGGCGAAATGGTGCCGGGACGAGGCGTCACCAGCAACAGACGCCCCTGTGGGGCATGTTCAGCGAGAGAGGGACCATATTTCAGCAGGCGCTGCAGACGGCTCTGTTCGTCAGCGCTTAAGGGCGTGCTGACATCAGCAAAATGGATGTACTCAGCGTAAATATCACTCACCGGCAGATGAGCGTCCTGAAAGCGGGTCAGCAGTTTGTTTACACGAAATGCCGACAGGGCGGGCGAACCACGCAGAATTTCCATTAATAAATCTCTCGTCAGGGCGCCGGGCGACGCTTCATTGGGCGCAACAGGGAAAACGGGGCGTATTATAGAGAAAGCGACCTCGCGACGAAACCGTTTGCGCACAATTTTTGGCGACCCGGATTTGCCTGAATTTTGCGCAAAAGCTGCTATAAAAGTTGCTCAGCGTGATTTTGTTGCGCAAAATGCCCCTCGCTCTGGGAGTTCAAAGAAGACAAATACTGCCTTTAAAAGACAGAGGCCTTAGAGCCAGCGAGAGATAACTATTTGAAACGCCTAAAATTTAATTATCTGTTTATCGGTCTGGTTGCCGTGCTGTTAGCGTTAGCGCTATGGCCATCCATTCCCTGGTATGGGGGTGGGCAGGACCAGATTTCACAGATTAAATCACGGGGAGTACTGCGTGTCAGTACCATCAATTCCCCGTTGACTTACTACACAGTGAACCAATCTCCGGCCGGTATGGATTATGAGCTGGCAAAACGCTTCGCCGATTATCTGGGCGTCAAACTCAAGGTGACAGTACGTCCCAACCTGAGCGATCTGTTTGACGATTTAGATGATGGCAAAGCCGATTTGCTGGCCGCGGGTCTGAACTACAACAGCGAACGCCTGACCCGCTATCAGACCGGGCCAGGCTACTACAACGTTTCGCAGCAGCTGGTCTATCGCGTGGATAAGCCGCGCCCTAAAAACCTCGGTGACTTAAAGGGGCGGCTGACTGTTGCGTCAGGATCGGCTTATCTGTCAACGCTGAAGAGCGCGCGGTCAAACCAGTACCCCGATCTGGACTGGGCGATCTCCACCGATCAAAGTCCTAAAGCCCTGCTGGAAGCGGTGGCAGACGGCAAGCTCGACTATACGATTGGCGACTCCGTGACCATCGCTCTGCTGCAGCGCATCTATCCGCAGCTGGCGGTGGCGTTTGACGTCACTGATGAAGAGCCGGTCACCTGGTATGTGCGGCACAGCGATGACGACAGCCTGAATGCCGCGATGCTCGACTTCTTTAACGGTATGGGTGAAGAAGGGGCGATGGCGCGGCTGGAGGAGAAATATCTCGGCCACGTCGGCACCTTTGATTATGTCGATACCCGCACTTTCCTGCGCGCCATCGATAACACGCTGCCTGACATCAAACCGCTGTTTGAGAAGTACGCCACCAGCATTGACTGGCGACTACTGGCGGCAATCTCCTATCAGGAGTCGCACTGGAACCCGCAGGCCACCTCCCCTACCGGCGTGCGCGGCATGATGATGCTGACCCGTAACACCGCTGAGAGCCTGGATGTGGGCGACCGGACCGATCCCGAACAGAGCATTCGCGGCGGCAGTCAGTATTTGCAGGATATGATGGCGAAGGTGCCGCAGACCATCCCGGAAGATGAGCGCATCTGGTTTGCGCTGGCGGCCTATAACATGGGCTATGCCCATATGCTGGATGTCCGTAAACTCACTGCCCGCCAGGGGGGTAATCCGGATAGCTGGGCGGATGTGAAGCTGCGTCTGCCCATGCTGAGCCAGAAGCGTTACTACACCCAGACGGCTTATGGCTATGCCCGTGGGCATGAAGCCTATAACTATGTGGAGAACATCCGCAAATATCAGTTAAGCCTGGTGGGTTATCTGCAGGAGCAGGAAAAGCGCCTGGCGCAGCAGGCTGAAGCACAAGAAGCACAGGCCGAACTGGCCAAAGGCTATCCGGCGGTCGAACCGAAGATCGCCATGAACTAATCCTGGCGTTGCGCCTGCCGCAGCGCTTTTTTCTGCTCGCGACGCATACGGAAGAAGTCGCTCAGCATAGCGGCACACTCTTCAGCCAGCACGCCGCTCTGTAATTCAACCTGATGATTCATGCCGGGGTGTCCCAGCACATCGAGCAGCGATCCTGCCGCTCCACTTTTGATGTCGTGCGCACCGTAGACCAGCCGGCTGATGCGGCTGTGAACCATAGCGCCGGCGCACATCACGCACGGCTCCAGCGTCACGTAGAGCGTGGTGTCCAGCAGACGATAATTTTCCAGTACTTTACCGCCCTGCCGCAACGCCATAATCTCCGCATGCGCCGTCGGATCGTGCTGGCCGATGGGCCGGTTCCAGCCTTCACCGATCACCCGGTCATTCTGAACCAGCACCGCACCCACCGGCACTTCGCCCTGCTCCCACGCCCGGCGCGCCAGGTCAAGCGCATGGCGCATCCAGTATTCATCTTGTTGTTTCATGCTGACCACTCCGGGCGACAGAAAAGCGGCGCATTATAGCGGTCTCACCGATCCTTTAGAAACTTATTCCAGCTGTTGCAGCTCACCTGCGGGTGTTACGCGCCAGCGATGCTGACAGAAAAACAGCAGCGGGTTGTCCTGTTTGCTGTCGCTATAGCCGCTGTAGAGCTGTAGCGGGGTGCCGATTTTCTCTTCCAGCTGTGCCACTTTCTCATGGCCGAGGCAGCGCATTGCCAGTACCCGCCCGCCCCAGCCGCGCTGCATCTGACTGGCAATCAGCTTCACGCGTGGCAGAAACGCGGAGTCGTAATAGACCTGCTCCACCAGAGACTGTGGCGATCCGGTGATGAGCCAGACGTCAGCATCATCACTGCCGAGGTAATCGGTCAGACGCTGCTGAACCACCGGAAAGGCTTTAACGCGCAGGCGGAACCACTGTGCAAATTCGGCTTCGAGTTGCAGCAGCGTCCGCTCAGAACGGCCAAAAGTAATAGACCAGAGCAGCAGGCTCATGGGCCAGCGTGCCGCCCGGCCTTTAAACAGCAAGCCGATACCTACTACCGGCAATAACGGCACCACCAGCAGCAGATTAAGCGGTCGGCGACGCAGCAGATAGCGCATAAAAGTGCCGAACATGTCCTGCTGGTGCAAAGTGCCATCCAGGTCAAAAAATACGACGCGACGTTGTGTTCCCCTGGTCAAACAACTCTCCTTCAGGCTGATTCTGGAATGATAAAGAGTAGTGTAGCCATCATCAGGCGCTACGGCGATGACTGTCATTTTTAATTCCGATGACTACAATGCCTGATGAATAGTTTATTCTTCACAGATTATCCCTGAATTACGAGGATTGGGCATGAGTTCATTGCTGCGCATTCGCCAGCTTTATCCACGTCTGGCATTGAACGAGCGTCGGCTGGCTGATTTTTTACTGTCGCAACCCGATCGGGCGCGCCACCTGAGTTCGCAAAAGCTGGCGGAAGAGTCTGGCGTCAGCCAGTCGAGCGTGGTGAAGTTTGCTCAGAAACTGGGATACAAAGGTTTTCCGGCGCTTAAGCTGGCTCTGAGTGAGTCACTGGCGGACAAAGATGCCATTACCGTGCATAACCATATCCTCAGCGACGATCCCCTTAAAATGGTGGGTGAGAAGCTGCTGACGGAGAAACTCTCGGCGATCCGCGCCACGCTGGATATCAACAGCGAAGAGAAACTCAACGATGTGTTACAGCTGCTGAAAAATGCCCGGCGTATTTTACTGGTAGGCATTGGCGCTTCGGGTCTGGTGGCGAAGGACTTCTCCTGGAAGCTGATGAAGATCGGCATTAATGCGGTGGCGGAGCAGGATATGCACGCCCTGCTGGCCAGTGTGCAGGCGATGGGGCTCGGCGATGTGCTGCTCGCCATCTCTTACACCGGTGAACGGCGGGAGATCAATCTGGCCGCGCAGGAGGCGGTTCAGGTAGGCGCCGATGTGGTGGCGTTTACCGGTTTTACGCCGAATACGCTGCAGCAGAGCGCCAGTTACTGTCTCTATACGGTGGCGGAAGAGCAGAGTACCCGCAGCGCGGCCATCTCCTCGACCACGGCGCAGCTGGCCCTGACCGATCTGCTGTTTATGGCGCTGGTGCAAAACGATCCGGAACGCGCGTCCAGTCATATTCGCCACAGCGAAGCGCTGGTGAAAAAGCTGGTCTGATCAGCTGCAGCGCGTATAATACCCGCGCTTTTTCTGTTGTTATCAGGTGGGTAAAATGGCGCTGTTGATTACGTCCAGATGCATTAACTGCGATATGTGTGAACCGGAGTGCCCGAACCAGGCCATTTCACTGGGCGATGCGATCTATGAGATTGATGTCAGCCGCTGCACGGAATGTGTCGGGCACTATGAGACGCCAACCTGTCAGCAGGTATGCCCCATCGACAACACCATCATCATTGACCCACAGCACACCGAATCACGTGATGCGCTGTGGGAGAAGTTCGTGCTGCTGCACGGCTAGCTTTCAATGATCACCGTGGCGCAGGCGTAGTGACGCTCATCGGCCAGCGTCACGTGAACGTGTTTAACGCCCAGCCTCTCTGCCACTTCAGCGGCATGCTGAAAGAAGCGTAATCCCGGTTTTCCCAGCGCATCGTTGTAAACTTCAAACTGATTAAATGCCAGACCACCGCGAATGCCGGTGCCAAAGGCTTTTGCCGCCGCCTCTTTTACCGCAAAGCGTTTAGAGAGAAAGCGCACCGGCTGTTTGTGCGCCTGATATTGCTGCCATTCGGCTTCGCTCAGCACCCGCCGCGCCAGCCGGTCGCCGGAGCGTTCAATCACCCCGGCGATACGTTCAATCTCAACGATGTCCGTACCCAGTCCCAGAATAGCCATCAGCGACGGGCTTCACGCAGCAGTTGCTTCATCTCTTTGACCGCATCCGGCAGGCCACTCATCACCGCACGACCAATAATCGCATGGCCGATATTCAGCTCATGCATTTCCGGCAGCGCCGCAATCGGCAGCACGTTGTGGTAGGTCAGACCGTGACCGGCATTGACCTTCAGTCCCAGGCTGGCGGCAAAGGTCGCGGCGTGACGGATACGCGCCAGCTCAGCGTCACGCGCCAGTCCCTCTGGTGCTTCGGCGTAAGCGCCGGTATGGATTTCGATGTAAGGCGCGCCGCTGGCCACGGCCGCTTCAATCTGACGGTGATCGGCATCGATAAACAGCGAAACCAGAATGCCTGCGTCACTCAGCAGTCGTACGGCCGCGTTCATCTTCTCCTGCTGCCCCGCCACATCCAGCCCGCCTTCAGTGGTCACTTCCTGACGCTTTTCCGGCACCAGGCAACAGAAATGGGGCTGGATATCACAGGCGATGCCGATCATCTCATCGGTGACCGCCATCTCCAGATTCATCCGCGTCTGGATAGTGTCACGCAGGATACGCACGTCGCGATCAGTGATGTGACGGCGATCTTCGCGCAGGTGCACGGTAATGCCGTCTGCGCCCGCCTGCTCGGCGATAAACGCCGCCTGCACCGGATCGGGATAGTTTGTCCCACGGGCGTTACGCACCGTAGCAATGTGATCGATATTGACGCCTAACAGCAACTCAGCCATGACCATCCTCACTTCTTTTTCATCGTGATGTTGAGTGTACCGCGCAAAGTGAAACAGGCGGTACGACCAGCGCTATTCTTCTGCCTGTTCAGGCTTTTTCTTCGGAATAAACTGGCGGAACAGCTCCTGACTCTTCAGCGGCTTGCCACCAAGATAGGGCTTCAGGGCGATGCGGGTAAACCGCTTCGCGGCGCGCAGGGTGTCGGCATCGGGAAACTCTCGCTCGCACAGGGCGCGCAATTCGCGGCCGGTAAAGCTACGCTGATTGACCACCAGGCTGGCAATAAAGCCGCGCTCTTCGCGGTAGCTGTACGTCATGTTGTCGCTGACCGGCTCGCCGCTGCCGGCGCAGTGCAGGAAATCGACGCCATAACCCAGGTGACCGAGCAGCGCCAGTTCAAAACGTCGCAGTGCCGGTTCGGGCTTGCCGTGCGTTGAGGCTAATGCCTGAAGGCAGTTGAGATAGTCGAAGAAGAGTTCTGAGAAGGGGAATTCCTGCTGCAATACGCGAGAGACCAGCTCATTGACGTAGAGACCGCAGTAGAGCGTGATGCCGCTGAGCGGTAAAGCCAGCGACACCGCTTCGGCATTGCGCAGGGTTTTGACTTCCCCGCGCCCGCTCCAGCGAACCAGCAGCGGGGTAAAAGGCTGTAACGCCCCCTTCAGCTGCGAGCGCCGCGAACGTGCGCCCTTGGCCAGAACCCGCACCCGCCCTTCACTTTCGCTGAACAGGTCGAGCAGCAGACTGGTTTCGCTGAAGGGGCGACTATGCAGCACAAAGGCGCGTTGCCAGCCTTCCATTGAATCAGAGATCGTCTGTATAACCCAGGCTGCGCAGCGCACGTTCGTCATCTGCCCAGCCGGATTTCACTTTCACCCACAGTTCGAGATGCACTTTCGCTTCGAACATCTCTTCCATGTCTCTGCGCGCTTCTGTTCCGATGACTTTGATTTTGGCGCCTTTGTTGCCAATCACCATCTTCTTCTGCCCTTCGCGCTCAACCAGAATCAGACCGTGTATATCGTAACCGCCACGTTCATTGGTCACGAAGCGCTCAATCTCAACCGTAACGGAGTAAGGCAGTTCAGCCCCCAGGAAGCGCATCAGTTTTTCACGGATCATCTCTGACGCCATGAAACGCTGTGAGCGGTCGGTGATGTAATCTTCCGGGAAGTGATGATCGGCCTGCGGCAGATGCTTGCGGGTAATCGCCGCAATGGTATCGACGTTTTTGCCGCTCTCAGCAGAAATAGGTACGATATCGAGGAAGTTCATCTGCTGGCTCAGGAACTGCAGATGCGGCAGCAGAATGCTTTTATCCTGGATGTTATCGACCTTATTGATCGCCAGCACCACCGGCACTTTATTGTCGCGCAGTTTGCCCAATACCATCTCATCATCGGGCGTCCAGCGGGTGCCTTCAACCACGAAAATCACCAGTTCAACGTCGCCAATAGAACTGCTGGCTGCGCGGTTCATCAGACGGTTAATGGCGCGCTTCTCTTCCATGTGCAGACCTGGGGTATCGACGTAGATCGCCTGATATTCGCCTTCGGTATGAATGCCCATGATGCGGTGGCGCGTGGTTTGCGGCTTACGCGAGGTGATCGACACCTTCTGCCCCAGCAACTGGTTCAGTAAGGTGGATTTACCGACGTTTGGTCGGCCAACAATCGCGACAAAGCCGCAATAAGTAACGTTTTCGCTCATTCGAGTCCTGAATTGTTCAGCGCCTGATGCGGCGCCGAAAGAGTGCTATTTGAGTCATGTGTCATTCAGCGTCTTCTGACGCCGGGATAGAGTGTCGGGTTAATGGTTCAGTGCCGGTTTCGGCACTGTCATCCCGACAGATCTATTCAAGACCTAATTTTATCAGTGCCTGTTCAGCCGCTGCCTGCTCAGCTTTACGACGGCTGGAGCCGACGCCGACAACCGGCTCGGCCATGCCACTCACCTGACAGTGAATGGTGAATTCCTGATCGTGGGCTTCGCCACGTACCTGCACTACCAGATAACTTGGCAGCGGCAGATGACGTCCCTGCAGATACTCCTGCAGGCGCGTTTTCGGATCTTTTTGTTTGTCGCCAGGACTGATTTCGTCGAGGCGGGTCTGATACCAGTCGAGGATCAGCTGCTCTACCCGCTCGATACTGCTGTCGAGGAAGATACCGCCAATCAGCGCTTCTACCGTATCCGCCAGGATCGATTCACGACGGAAACCGCCGCTTTTCAGCTCACCGGGTCCCAGGCGCAGGCACTCGCCAAGATCAAATTCGCGTGCCATTTCAGCCAGCGTGTTGCCCCGCACCAGCGTGGCGCGCATGCGGCTCATGTCACCTTCATCAACCCGCGGGAAGCGGTGATAAAGGGCATTAGCAATCACATAGCTAAGAATAGAATCGCCAAGAAATTCCAGGCGTTCGTTGTGCTTACTGCTGGCGCTGCGGTGAGTCAGGGCCTGCTGTAACAGTTCCGAATGAGTAAAAGTGTAGCCCAGTTTGCGCTGAAGCTTGTTAATCAGGATGGGGTTCATGCGATTCCAGTTCTTTGTTGCGTCTGTGACTCTGCATACCAAACGGGGCTGGTAATCCAACACGTTCCGTTTGGTGTGCAGTGGCCTCCCTGAGGAGGCCACCCGATTTGCCTGTTAATCAGACAATAATGTTAGTGGATACCACCGATGCGACTGAATCGCACGCCGGTTGGCCACTGGCCTTCTTGTTTCTCAAAGCTCATCCAGATAGCGACCGCTTTACCGACCAGATTACGCTCCGGGACAAAGCCCCAGTAGCGGCTGTCGGCGCTGTTATCACGGTTGTCGCCCATCATGAAGTATTGCCCTTTCGGCACGACCCAGCTCGCCTGCGGCTGACCCGGCTGCTGATAATACATGCCTGCCTGACTCTGCGCTTCGTTTACCAGCAGAATGTCATGCGTCACGTTACCGATTGTCTCTTTGCGGGTTCCCAGGCGCAAACCACCGCGCAGGGTATCGCCCTGCGGCACCTGATAAAAACCGTTGCCGGTTTCGTTGCCATCAAAGCCGCTAAAGGTCTGAACAAAGTTGCTTGGCTCAACGTCGGTGTAAGTTACCGCTAACGCTGTGTCACAGGCTTTATCATCGGAGCAGGTCGGTTTCACCGTCAGCGTTTTGCTGTAAGGATCATAAATGACTTTGTCGCCCGGCAGGCCGATCACGCGCTTAATGTAATCCAGGCTCGGATCTTTCGGGTATTTAAATACCGCGATATCGCCGCGCTTCGGCTGACCGGTTGGGATCAGCGTCGTCTGGGTGATCGGATCCTTGATGCCGTAAGCAAACTTCTCCACCAGGATAAAGTCACCAATCAGCAGCGTCGGCATCATCGAGCCAGAGGGAATCTGGAACGGTTCGTAGATAAACGAACGCACGATGAAAACCACAGCCAGCACCGGGAACACAGACGCGGTGGTTTCAACCCAGCCTGGCTTTGCAGCGACCTTCGCCAGCGTTTTGCTGTCGAGCGCGTTACCGGTCTGGGCCTGAGCCTCAGCCTGTTTCGCGCGACGCGCGGGTGCCCATTTAAAACGATCAATTACCCATACGATGCCAGTAATCAGCGTCGCTATCGCCAGAATCAGGGCGAACATATTAGCCATTGGAAATCCTTATTTGCTGTCCTTACCGACATGCAGAATGGCGAGGAACGCTTCCTGTGGCAGCTCAACGTTACCAACCTGCTTCATTCGCTTCTTACCATCTTTCTGCTTCTGCAACAGTTTCTTCTTACGGCTGACGTCACCGCCATAACACTTAGCGAGAACGTTTTTACGCAGCTGTTTCACCGTTGAACGCGCGATAATGTGGTTACCGATGGCAGCCTGAATCGCAATATCAAACTGCTGACGCGGGATGAGCTCTTTCATTTTCTCAACCAGATCGCGTCCGCGATAAGGCGCGTTGTCACGGTGAGTAATCAGCGCCAGCGCATCCACACGTTCAGAGTTAATCAGTACGTCGACGCGTACCATGTCTGAAGGCTGGAAACGTTTAAAGTTGTAATCCAGCGAGGCATAACCGCGCGAGGTTGATTTCAGACGGTCAAAGAAGTCGAGTACCACTTCAGCCATCGGAATTTCGTAAGTCAGTGCCACCTGATTGCCGTGGTAAACCATGTTGGTCTGCACGCCACGCTTCTCAATACAGAGCGTGATGACGTTGCCCAGATACTCTTGTGGCAGCAGCATGTGACATTCGGCAATCGGTTCACGCAGCTCTTCGATATTGTTCAGTGCCGGCAGCTTGGATGGGCTGTCGACATGAACGATTTCGCCGCTGGTGGTCACGACTTCATACACCACCGTCGGTGCAGTAGTGATCAGATCGAGATCGTATTCGCGCTCCAGACGCTCCTGGATGATCTCCATGTGCAGCAGACCAAGGAAGCCGCAGCGGAAACCAAAGCCCAGCGCCGTTGAGCTTTCTGGCTCATAGAACAGCGAGGCGTCGTTCAGGCTCAGCTTACCGAGCGCATCACGGAACGCTTCATAGTCGTCAGAGCTGATTGGGAACAGACCAGCGTAAACCTGTGGCTTCACTTTTTTAAAGCCTGGCAGCGCTTTGTCTGCTGGGTTACGTGCGGTAGTCAGCGTATCGCCCACGGGTGCGCCGAGGATATCTTTAATGGCGCAGACCAGCCAGCCTACTTCACCGCAGTTCAGCTCATTACGATCAACCCGTTTCGGGGTGAAGATACCCAGGCGGTCAGCGTTATAAACCTGGCCGGTGCTCAGGACTTTGATCTTGTCGCCTTTGCGCATGGTGCCGTTTTTCACGCGCACCAGGGAAACAACACCCAGGTAGTTATCGAACCAGGAGTCGATAATCAGTGCCTGCAGCGGCGCTTCCGGATCGCCTTCTGGCGGCGGAATGTCGCGCACTAAGCGTTCCAGCACTTCCGGAACGCCGACGCCGGTTTTGGCTGAGCAGCGCACTGCATCAGTTGCATCAATGCCGACGATATCTTCAATTTCCTGCGCGGCGCGATCGGGATCGGCAGCGGGCAGGTCAATTTTGTTCAGAACCGGCACCACTTCCAGATCCATCTCCATCGCGGTGTAGCAGTTCGCCAGTGTCTGCGCTTCAACACCCTGACCGGCATCCACCACCAGCAGCGCGCCTTCGCAGGCGGCCAGTGAGCGGGAAACTTCATAGGAGAAGTCTACGTGGCCTGGGGTATCGATGAAATTGAGCTGGTAAGTTTGGCCGTCTTTCGCGTGATAATCGAGTGTGACGCTCTGTGCTTTGATGGTGATGCCACGCTCGCGCTCCAGATCCATAGAGTCAAGAACCTGCGCAGCCATTTCACGAGCGGTGAGGCCGCCGCAAATCTGAATCAGGCGGTCAGAGAGCGTAGATTTGCCATGGTCGATATGAGCGATGATGGAGAAATTTCTTATGTGCTTCATTTATTGGGATATCTTCGCTTAAAATTCAGTTGAAAACCTGAGCACAGACACATTCAGGAAGATCGCTCTTTACCCACAATCCTGTCAGCCTCATTAATGACGACGCATATTACACTGTTAACGCCGCGCATAAAAGAATGGAACGTGGTGGAAGCGAAACAGATATCTGCGCGAGGCAGAACAGACAAAGGCCGCGGGATGCGCGGCCTGGACGTGCGTTACGCTTCGCTTTCAACACGCAGCGCATCGGGAGGCAAGGCGATGTTCAGAATGACCGGCTGAAAGGCTTCCCGATCGCCGAATTTCATTGAAACGCCTTTGGCGACAATAAAACCCCCGATACCGCCCAGCAGCGCACCGCAGGCGGCGGCCAGATCGCTGCTGAACAGCGCCTGAAACAGCCCGGAAACCAGGAACAGGCCAAACAGCGGCGTCATGTAGACCAGCAGCGCTGAACCCAGCAGGCTGCTCTCTTTGATACCGAGTTCGATCCGCTGCCCCGGCTGCAGCGGCTTGCTGCTGGCGATTTGCATCACGTGGGCATTCTTCGGACCGAGCTTATTCAGCATATGGCTGCCACAACCTTTACGTGCCTGGCAGCTGTTACAGGAGGTTTTAGCTTCGGTGTGCAGCGTGGCGATGCCATCCTGCCATGCCACCACGGTGGCCCATTCTCTCATCATTTTTGTGACCCCAGGTCGATGCTGTCCGCAATACGTTTTGCGGTCGAGGGCGGTAATTCGCCGATCACCGCTATTTCGTTATTATTGCGCACAACGGTCTGGACCGTACGACGCCCAGTGCGCAATGTCTGCGTTGTGCTGGTTTTATCGGCCGGCGTCACGTTGATCGCGAAACTAAACAGGCCATCGCTGTAGAGCTTCGATTCCATATTTTTATTCAGACCGGGTAGCGTGCGGCGATTCTGCGACACCAGCGACATACCGGCAGGTATCCAGCCTGGCTGCCAGGTGAGCGTAACCGCATCCCCTTTCGGCACCGATAGCGACGGAGGCAGATTGGCTTTCTCCAGACCCTTCATCAGATTGCGCACCCCTTCGTCCACCGCAAAGCTGATGACGCGGAACTGCTCCAGCGTTTCGCCGTCACGATCGAGCAGGTCGATGCGCAGCGGCAGCTTGGTGTCCACATCCAGCCAGACCACATAGCTGTAACGGGTGCCATCGCGTGAAACGATGCGCAACACATCACACATCTGATCGGCAATGCGCGAGCGGCCTACGGTAATAAAATCATAGGCTGTAGCGAGCTTGGTGAAGTCAGCAAAAATCACCGACGGCAAAGCATCGATAATGTGATTGCCGGGGAGCGAAAAGGGATCGAGGCCGGGTTCGAAGTAACTGATATCGTTGCCGCGCTGGATCACTTCCCGACGTGGCCCGTCCATCTGCAACAGCTGCGCGAATATCCGGTTATCGATTACAGCATGACGATAACGCAGCGATTCGATGCCGATGCGGGAGACGTTGATATAGGCGAATTCGTAGTTGAGGTTCTGACTTGCCTGCTCCATCTGCTGCAATAGCGCCCCGGACGCAGAAGGTTGCGCCGGGGCGGCAGATGACCACAACAGGCTGCCTGTCAGCAGGCTAACAGCATACCAAAGCGGCTTCATTACTGCTGTTGCTGTCCTAATGATTGATTTCCGGGAACATCAACCTGCGCCTGTTTTGGCGCAGTGGTTTCAAACTGCAGCTGGTCAGCGTGCAGGCGACGTTGCAGTTCGTAATCCTGCAGCATGGCATTTACGCGACGACGCTGGTCCTGAACCTGCTGGTTAGAACTGTTGGTGTCAAATGCATCAGACGGCACGCCCAGGCTCACCGGAGACGCTTTGCCCATCATCGGCATCGTGTTGAACACCGGAGAGTCAGAGGTCTGCGTGGCGCTGCCCTCTGGCTGGTTATAGTGCTGAACGCCTACGATCACGGCCAGTGAAACACAGGCAGCGACACCGACCTGGGTCAGTTGCGCAGCCCACGGGCGCGCTTTTTTCCAGAACGGCATTTTTTCCCAGCGGGAAGGTTCTGGCTGAGCTTCAGGGATCAGCGTTGTAACCGTACGCAACGGTTCTTTTTCGATGGCAGCAGCGACGCGCGCAGAAATATCAAAATGCAGGACATCGCCCACATCACCGCGCATGGTATCGCGAATGAGATGATAGCTTGCCCAGCTTTTCTGTAATTCTGCGTCCTTAGACAAGGCGGAAAACAGCTCGTTATCTAAGGTCTCACCATCCATTAAAGCGGAAAGTTTTTCTTTCTGCATGCCTATGTACCCTTCCAGTAGCCGTTATCACTGACGTTGGATAAGCGGTTGAACTTTGTTATCAATGGCCTCTCGCGCACGAAAGATACGTGATCGAACAGTGCCTACCGGGCAATCCATAATGACGGCGATCTCTTCATAACTCAGACCGTCCAGTTCCCTGAGGGTGATTGCCATACGCAAGTCCTCGGGTAGCGCCTCGATGGTACGAAAGACAATTTGTTTCAATTCTTCTGACAACATTAAGTTCTCAGGGTTCGAAATTTCTTTTAATGCACCCGCACTTTCGAAATTTTCTGCGTCAATAGCATCCACATCGCTGGATGGCGGACGACGCCCCTGAGCAACCAGGTAATTTTTCGCTGTATTTACCGCAATGCGGTACAGCCAGGTATAAAACGCGCTATCGCCCCGGAATGAATCCAGTGCGCGATACGCTTTAATAAACGATTCCTGTACTACATCAGGTACGTCGCCCGAGGGAACATAGCGTGAAACCAGGCTCGCCACTTTATGCTGGTAACGAATCACCAGTAAGTTGAAAGCTTTTTGATCTCCCTTCTGTACGCGCTCGACAAGGACCTGGTCCGTCAACTGCTCGCTCATCCGAGGTAATGTCTCCCCAAATTTTTCATACGCATAAAGTAACTGCCAGCACATCTCATGGTTCTGAGCAAGCATGCGCTTAGAGTTGTGATGTGGTGCGAAGTTCACTTCTCGCCCTGATATTTACCGCTCCGATGGACATTACACAGGTTCTTCGTTTTCGTTCAGTGTAAGGAGCGTAAATCGCAGGCAGAGTAACCTATGACAACAGCTTTTTCATCATTAAATCCTTTAGGTTTAATAAGTTTGCTATAAAAAACCGCGCCAAAAGCAGTCCGGTTTTAACTCACTGATATTAAGTAACTTTGGGAAATCATCAGACAAAAACCTGCGCCAGATGTTTAAAATACTTCACAGCAACCCCCATTGCGCTTATGCTCAGCCCTATTCTTGTTTAGTAAATTAAACATTATGATGAATGCGAACCCGGATTATCAGTGTGATGTACTCATTGTGGGCAGCGGTGCTGCTGGCCTGTCGCTGGCATTGCGGCTGGCAAAACAGTATCAGGTGACAGTTCTCAGTAAAGCGCAGGTCAATGAGGGGTCAACCCTTTATGCCCAGGGCGGTATTGCTGCGGTATTTGATGAGACTGACAGTATCGAGTCGCACATCGAAGATACGCTGATTGCCGGAGCAGGATTATGCAACCGTGAAGCCGTCTCGTTTATCGCCAGTAATGCCCGGCATTGCGTGCAGTGGCTGATCGACAACGGTGTCGCCTTTGATCTCGATCCGCAGGCGGCCGGCGACATGCGTTATCACCTGACGCGGGAAGGCGGCCACAGTCATCGACGTATCCTGCACAGCGCTGACGCCACCGGCCATGCGGTTGAAACGACGCTGGTTAGCCAGGCGTTGAGCCATCCCAATATCCGGATACTGGAACGCACCAACGCGGTCGATCTGATTCTTTCAGATAAAATCGGCCTGCCAGGCCCACGCCGTGTAGTAGGCGCGTGGATCTGGAACCGTAATCGCGAACAGGTGGAAACCTGTCGGGCACGGGCCGTGGTGGTTGCAACCGGTGGTGCCGCCAAGGTCTATCAATATACGACTAACCCCGACATCGCCTCCGGTGACGGGATCGCGATGGCCTGGCGTGCCGGCTGCCGGGTTGCCAATCTGGAATTTAACCAGTTCCACCCGACCTGCCTGTTTCATCCGCAGGCGCAGAATTTCCTGTTAACCGAAGCGTTACGCGGAGAAGGTGCCTGGCTGTTGCGTCCCGATGGCAGCCGTTTCATGCCCGATTTTGATGAGCGCGCCGAACTCGCCCCGCGCGATATCGTCGCCCGGGCCATCGATCATGAGATGAAGCGGCTGGGCGTTGACTGTATGTATCTGGACATCAGCCACCAGCCTGAGGAGTTTGTTCGCGCGCACTTCCCGATGATCTATGAGAAGTTGCTGACCTTTGGCTTTGACCTCACCAAAGAACCCATCCCGATTGTGCCTGCCGCGCACTATACCTGTGGCGGCGTGGTCGTTGATCAGCACGGCCAGACCGACGTCAGTGGCCTCTATGCCATCGGTGAGGTGAGTTATACCGGCCTGCATGGCGCTAACCGCATGGCATCCAATTCGCTGCTGGAGTGTCTGGTGTATGGCTGGTCCGCCGCAGAGGAGCTGATTCGCACCCTGCCCGCCATCGAAGCCGTTACTGCGCTACCCGCATGGGATGAAAGTCAGGTCGATGACGCCGATGAGCGCGTGGTGATCCAGCATAACTGGCACGAGCTGCGATTATTCATGTGGGATTACATGGGAATCGTCCGCACGACCCGGCGGCTGGAGCGGGCGCTGCGTCGCATCAACCTGCTTCAGCAGGAGATCGATGAATATTATCGTCATTTCCGCCTCTCCAATAACCTGCTGGAGCTACGGAATCTGGTGCAGGTCGCTGACCTGATGGTGCGCTGTGCGCTGGAGCGAAAAGAGAGTCGCGGCCTGCACTATATCCGCGACTACCCGGATTTACTGCCCGAGGCGCGGCCAACCATCCTGAGGCCGCCGGACTACATAAAAAGGTAGAACTCCCGCGTCAGACTACACCACTCATCAGAATAGCGGGTGTCCGGCGTGCGGATAGCAAGGCGCTCCAGCAGGGTTTCCCCGGCCTGCGGCGACAGCCCCAGCAGGACGCGGTGCGGCGGACGATGGGCATATTCCGCCACGTCCAGCCGGAAACGCAGATGCCAGCCATCCGCCTGCGCCAGGGCGATGAATTCCTGGCCGGTCGCGGTGGGCAGCACCACGCAGAACATCCCCTCTTCTTCAATCAGTAATGCAGCACTGCGCAACAGTGTCTGATGATCGAGCGAGGCAGTCGCACGGGCGCTGTCCCGTGCCGCAGTAGAACAGGCCACGCCAGGTGCAAAATAAGGCGGATTGCTGACGATTAGCGAGTAACGTTTATCGCACTGTTCAGCCCAGTCGGCGATATCACGCTGATGAACCTGAATACGTTCAGGCCACGGCGACTGCTGCACATTCTCCTGCGCCTGAAGCGCGGCTTGCGGTTCTAACTCAACCGCATCGATGTTGACCGGCGACGGCGTGCGCTGCGCCAGCATCAGCGCGATAAGCCCGCTGCCGCTGCCAATATCCAGAATACGTTTTACCCCGGCAACCGGCGCCCAGGCCCCAAGCAGAATGGCATCGGTGCCCACTTTCATCGCACAGCGATCGTGCGCGACAAAAAATTGTTTAAAGGTAAAACCGTTCTTGTTTAACTGTGGCCGTTCACGCGGCTTATCCTGCATCATTCGTCACTACCATCGTTTTTTTCCTGCCGTACGGCAGCGCATGAGTGTAACGTGACAACAGAGGGAATTCACGCGGCAGACAACCCCAGGCGCAGCCGAAACGGATTAACAGATGAAGATTCAGTCTGATCTGTCTATAATCAGCGCCCCAAACTGAGGTAGACCATGACAGTAACCACATTTTCCGAACTCGAACTCGACGAAAGCCTGCTACTAGCGTTGCAGGAAAAAGGCTTTACGCGCCCAACAGTGATCCAGGCTGCTGCAATTCCGCCCGCGCTGGAGGGCCGTGACGTTCTGGGTTCGGCACCTACAGGGACCGGGAAAACCGCCGCGTATCTGTTACCGGCGTTGCAGCACCTCCTTGATTTTCCGCGTAAGAAATCTGGCCCGCCACGCATCCTGATTGTGACCCCGACCCGCGAACTGGCGATGCAGGTCGCCGATCATGCGCGTGAGCTGGCGAAACATACCCATCTGGACATCGCCACCATCACTGGCGGCGTGGCTTATATGAACCATGCCGAAGTGTTCAGCGAAAACCAGGACATCGTGGTCGCCACCACCGGCCGTCTGCTGCAGTACATCAAAGAAGAGAACTTTGACTGCCGCGCAGTAGAAACCCTGGTGCTGGATGAAGCGGACCGCATGCTCGATATGGGCTTTGCCCAGGATATCGAAACCATCGCGGCTGAAACGCGCTGGCGCAAGCAAACCCTGCTGTTCTCTGCCACGCTGGAAGGCGACAATATCCGTGACTTCGCCGAGCGTCTGCTGAACGATCCGGTTGAGCTGGAAGCGGACCCAAGCCGCCGTGAGCGCAAAAAGATCCAGCAGTGGTACTACCGCGCTGACGATCTGCAGCATAAGACCAAATTACTGATCCATCTGCTGAAACAGCCGGATGTGACGCGCAGCATCGTCTTCGTGCGTAAGCGTGAACGTCTGCATGAGCTGGTGAGCTGGTTGCACGAAGCGGGGATTCGTAGCAGCTATCTTGAAGGCGAAATGGTGCAGGCAAAGCGTAACGAAGCGATTAAACGTCTGAGTGAAGGCCGCGTTAACGTGCTGGTTGCGACGGATATCGCCGCGCGCGGCATTGACGTTGAAGATGTCAGTCACGTCTTCAACTATGACATGACGCGCACCGCTGATACCTATCTGCACCGCATCGGGCGTACCGGTCGTGCGGGCCGTAAAGGCATCGCCATCTCACTGGTTGAAGCGCACGATTTTGTGCTGCTGGGCAAAATCACCCGCTATGTGAACGAGCCGATCAAAGCGCGCGTGATTGATGAGCTGCGTCCTGAGACGCGGGCGCCAAGTGCCAAAACGACCGGTAAACCGTCGAAAAAGGTTCTGGCGAAGCGCGCAGAGCAGAAAGCCAGTGAAACAGAAAAACCGCGTGTGAAAAAACGCCATCGTGATGCCAAAAATGTCGGCAAACGCCGCAAGGCAAGCGGCAGTACGCCAGCTAACGAGAATGCGGAATAAATCATCGCAGCTATAAAAAAATCGCCTCACAGGAGGCGATTTTTTTTATCTGATAATCAGTAACAGCCCTTTCACAATCTTTTATCTGCCAGAGCGCTTTCTTCATGACACTGGCATCAGCGTGCCGGGCAGTTAACTGTTTATCTTCTTCATAATATTAATAAAAATTGCTGTGTGCGCTTTGCGCTAATTTTCAGCAGCCGATAACTCAGGCTGCTTAAAGACTTTCAGTAAAGGTACGGGTAATGACGTCGCGCTGCTGCTCAGGCGTCAGTGAGTTAAAACGCACGGCATAGCCTGAAACACGGATAGTCAGCTGCGGATAGTTTTCAGGATGTTTAACTGCATCTTCCAGCGTTTCGCGACGCAGAACGTTGACGTTCAGATGCTGTCCACCTTCAACACGTACCTGAGGTTTGATTTCAACCGGCACTTCGCGGAAAGCGAATTCGCCCAGTTCGCTGATGGCGACAACCTGATCTTCTTCGTAGCCCGCTTTTGCACACAGGCAACGCGCTTCGGCTTTCTCTTCGTCCAGCAGCCAGAAGGAGTTCAGTAGTTGTGAATTGTTTGATTGAGTGATCTGGATACCAGTGATCATGATTGCGTCTCCCGGGTAATACGTGGATAAATCAAATTTGAGGCCCCGGTATATCACCTTTGATTTCGTACAGCTTTGACCTGTATCAATATTAATCAGGCATTCCGACCGCTTTTAAGCTAACCCGTTGATCTCAATACCCCTGTCACCTAAACTTAATTTGTATTATTCAAATTATTTTTGCCTTCAGGTCAGCGGCAGGAACCGCTAAGCTTATGGCACTAACGTTAAGGGAGTTAAACATGGCTGAAAAGCTGACCTGGCACGACGTGCTGGCTGAAGAGAAAGAGAAACCCTATTTTATCGAGACGCTGAAGCAGGTCGCCGATCAACGCGCCGCAGGTGTCACGGTCTATCCGCCGCAGAAAGATGTGTTCAACGCCTTTCGCCTGACGGAGCTGGGCGACGTCAACGTCGTGATACTCGGTCAGGATCCCTATCACGGGCCTCATCAGGCGCACGGCCTGGCCTTCTCGGTACTGCCTGGCGTCCAGGTGCCGCCCTCTCTGCAGAATATCTATAAAGAGCTGATGCAGGATATTCCAGGCTTTCAGAAGCCCAATCACGGCTTTCTTGAGAGCTGGGCAAAACAGGGCGTGATGTTGCTGAACACCGTGTTGACAGTTGAGGCGGGCAAAGCGCATTCCCATGCGCGATTTGGCTGGGAGACCTTTACGGATAATGTGATTGCGGCGATTAACCAGCACTGTGAAGGGGTGATTTTTCTGCTGTGGGGTTCACATGCGCAGAAAAAAGGCAGCATTATCGATCGCCAGCGCCATCACGTGTTGCAGGCACCGCATCCCTCGCCGCTCTCCGCCCACCGTGGCTTTTTCGGCTGCAAACACTTTTCAACAACCAATGAACTGCTGAGCGCTGCCGGTAAAAAGCCGGTGGACTGGACGCCGGTTTTACCTGACTGACGCCAGAAAGCACACGGCCGCGTCAGTGCGCGGCCGTGTAACGGGATTCAGGCGTTGAATCAGCTTTTCGCTTTGGAAACCGCAACCATCGCCGGGCGCAGCAGGCGACCATTCAGCGTATAGCCACGCTGCATGACCAGCATGACATGGTTTGGCTCAAACTCTTCAGACTCCATCATCGACATCGCCTGATGCACTTCCGGGTTAAACGGCACGCCGGTTTCGCCGACCACTTCAACACCGAATTTACGCACGGCGCCCAGCAGGCCTTTCAGGGTCAGTTCAATCCCTTCAATCATCGAAGCCAGCTGTGGGTCCTCTTTGTTCGCCACTTCCAGCGCACGTTCGAGGCTGTCGATTACCGGCAGCAGTTCGTTGGCAAACTTCTCCAGCGCAAATTTGTGCGCCTTCTCAACGTCCATCTCGGCACGACGACGAATGTTCTCAATCTCTGCCTGCGCACGCAGCTGGGCATCGCGCACACCGGTCTGCGACTGCGCTAATTCAGCTTCGAGCTGAGCAATACGCTCATCACGCGGATCCACCTCTGCCGCTGTCTCCGCTTCCTGAGGTTGCTGCTGATCCTGCTGAATTTCGTCTGAGACTTGCTCGTTTGGGGTGTTCTGTTCTTTACTACTCATGAATTTCTCCGCGTTTTGCACATTCATTTCGCTGGTTGGCTTATTATGGGGATTGGTATGACGGATTCAAGGGAACCTATCACATTGCCTTACCGTTTTGGCTTATAAGGAACACCGACCAGATGAACAAACACTTTAACTGCATTGGTATTGTGGGTCATCCGCGCCATCCCACCGCGTTAACCACGCATGAGATGCTCTGGCGCTGGCTGACAGCCAAAGGTTATCAAGTGATCGTTGAGAAGCAAATTGCGCAGGAGCTGTCGCTTCACGACGTACAGACGGGCACGCTGGCGGAGATTGGTCAGCATGCCGATTTAGCGGTCGTGGTGGGCGGTGATGGCAATATGCTGGGCGCAGCGCGGGTGCTGGCGCGCTACGACATTAAAGTGATTGGGATTAACCGCGGTAATCTCGGCTTTCTCACCGATCTTGATCCGGATAATGCGCAGCAGCAGCTGGATGAGGTGCTACAGGGCAACTATTTCGTCGAAAGCCGCTTTCTGCTGGAAGCGCAGGTGTGCAAATCTGACTGCTCGCCGCGCATTGGCTCCGCTATCAACGAAGTGGTGCTGCATCCCGGCAAAGTCGCGCACATGATCGAATTTGAAGTCTACATTGATGAAGTGTTCGCCTTCTCCCAGCGCTCGGATGGGCTGATTATTTCGACACCCACCGGCTCGACCGCCTATTCACTCTCTGCGGGCGGCCCGATTCTGACGCCGTCACTCGAAGCAATCGTGCTGGTGCCGATGTTCCCGCATACGCTGTCAGCGCGGCCACTGGTCATCAACAGCAGCAGTACCATCCGTTTGCGCTTTTCCTCGCGTCGCAGCGACCTGGAAATCAGCTGTGACAGCCAGATTGCGCTGCCGATACAGGAAGGCGAGGATGTACTGATTCGACGCAGCAGCAACCACCTGAACCTGATTCACCCCAAAAACTACAGCTATTTCAATACGCTGAGTTCAAAGCTGGGCTGGTCAAAAAAATTGTTCTGAAATGCGGCCTCTCCTCTTTACTGGATAAAAAACCAGTTTATACTGTATGAAAAACCATATGTGTTTATTCATACAGGTGAACCTATGCTGGCCCAACTGACCATCAGTAATTTCGCTATCGTTCGTGAGCTCGACATTGATTTTCAACGCGGCATGACAGCAATCACTGGTGAGACCGGTGCCGGTAAGTCTATCGCGATTGATGCGCTGGGATTATGCCTGGGTGGTCGTGCTGATGCCGACATGGTGCGTCAGGGTGCCAGCCGGGCCGACCTCTGCGCCCGCTTCCAGCTTAAGTCCTCCCCTTCTGCTCAGCGCTGGCTGATTGATAATCATCTGGATGACGGCAACGAATGTCTGCTGCGCCGGGTTATCAGCGCTGACGGACGTTCCCGCGGCTTTATCAATGGCACGGCGGTGCCGCTCTCTCAGTTGCGCGATCTCGGCCAGTTGCTGATTCAGATCCACGGCCAGCATGCCCATCAGCTTCTGCTCAAACCAGACCACCAGAAACATCTGCTGGATGCCTATGCCGGTCACGACGATCTGCTGCAGCAAATGCGCGCCAGCTATCAGACCTGGCATCAGAGCTGCCGCACCCTGGCGCTGCATCAACAGCAAGCGCAGGAGCGCGAATCCCGCCGCGAGCTGTTGCAGTATCAGTTGAAAGAGCTGAACGACTTCGCTCCGCAGCAGGGTGAATATGAGCAGATCGACGAAGAGTATAAGCGTCTGGCCAACAGCGGACAGCTGCTGTCGACCAGCCAGCAGGCACTGCAACTGTTAGCAGACAGCGATGACAATAATCTCAACAGCCTGCTCTACAGCGCACGTGAGATGATTTCAGAACTGACCTCACTGGATGAGAAGCTGAACGGCGTTCACAACCTGCTGGAAGAGGCGGCGATTCAGCTGAGCGAAGCCAGCGATGAGCTGCGCCACTACTGCGACAGCCTCGATCTGGACCCTAACCGCCTGTACGAACTGGAACAGCGTATTTCGCGCCAGATTGCTTTAGCCCGTAAGCATCACGTCACTCCTGAAGGGCTGCCTGAACTGCATCAGCAACTGCTGGCGGAAGCGGAACTGCTGTCTCAGCATGAGAGCGATCAGGAGAGCCTGCAATCACTGGTGGGTGAACACTATCAGGCCGCGCTGCAAAGCGCAGAGCAGCTGCATCAGCAGCGCAGCCACTATGCCGATGAGTTGCAGCTGCTGATTACCCAGAGTATGCATCTGCTCTCAATGCCGCATGGCCAGTTTAAAATCGCGCTGACCTTTAATCCGGATCAGCTGACCGCAGACGGTGCGAGCCGCGTCGATTTCCAGGTGACGACTAACCCAGGTCAGCCACTGCAGCCGCTGGGCAAAGTCGCTTCGGGCGGTGAATTGTCACGTATCGCCCTGGCGATTCAGGTCATCACCGCGAAGAAAATGGAAACGCCGGCGATGATTTTCGATGAAGTGGATGTCGGCATCAGCGGCCCGACCGCCGCCGTGGTGGGTAAACTGTTGCGTCAGCTGGGCGAATCGACTCAGGTGATGTGCGTAACCCACCTGCCGCAGGTTGCCGGTTGTGGTCATCAGCATTTTTATGTCAGCAAAGAGACCGATGGTGCGATGACCGAGACCCATATGCAGCCACTGGACAAGCGTGCACGTCTGCAGGAACTGGCACGACTGCTGGGTGGCAGCGAGGTCACACGCAATACCCTGGCCAACGCAAAAGAACTTTTAGCCGCATAGCAGCGCACTTTTTTAACCGGCTGGGGTCATAAGCTTGCTCTGTAGAGGTTTCCAATAGCGAAAAGGTTTATTATCATCGGCACTTATGTCGCCAAAGTAATAAAGCCTGCCGCAGGCAGAGTTCAGATTTTGATGGCAAGAAAACCGCCTGTAAAAGGCGTTTGGCCCCGGAAAAGGAATGTATAGATGCGCTGTAAAACGCTGACTGCCGCGGCAGTAGTAATGTTGATGATGACCGCCGGATGTTCCACCTTAGAGCGCGTGGTCTATCGTCCTGATATCAACCAGGGTAACTATCTGGTAGCTAACGACGTAGCCAAGATCCATACCGGTATGACACAGCAACAGGTGGCTTACACCCTCGGTACGCCGATGATGAAAGACCCGTTTGGCAGCAACGTATGGTATTACGTGTTCCGTCAGGAGCCAGGTCATGAGCGCGTGAAGCAGCAGACGCTGACACTGAACTTTGATGGTAACGGTGTTCTGACTAACATCGACAATAAGCAGAATCTGGCCAGAAACAGCGACTGATTGAACGTAAGACCGTTTAAACGACAGACAGCAAAAAGGCGCACTGAGCGCCTTTTTTTATGCCCGCTATCCACTGAGTCTGAAGGGATAGCGACTTATTTTTTGCTTTCTGCCGCACGCTCTGCGCGCTGACGGCGCAGCTCTTTGGGATCGGCAATCAGCGGACGATAGATCTCAATACGATCGCCCTCATTAACCTCATCACCCAGCTTCACTGGCCGACTGTAGATGCCGACTTTGTTACTGGTGAGGTCAATCTCCCGACGCAGTTCCAGTAGCCCTGACTTTTCGATGGCCTGCTCTACCGTGCTGCCCTGCTCCACTTTCACGTAAAGCTGATACTGTTTTTCAGGTAAGGCGTAGACCACCTCAACGGAGATCTCAGGCACTGTAGACCTCTTTGGCACGCTGAGTGAAAGCCTGCACCATGCTGTTGGCAAGCTCTTTGAAGATACGGCCAAAGGCCATCTCTACCAGCATGTTGGTGAATTCAAACTCCAGGCTTAATTCAACCTTGCAGGCGTCATCGCCCAGCGAGACGAACTTCCAGCCGCCGGTCAGCTTGCGGAACGGTCCATCAACCAGTTGCATATGAATGCTCTGGTTATCTGTCAGGGTATTGCGGGTGGTAAATGTCTTGCTGATGCCCGCTTTCGACACATCCACGGACGCAGTCATCTGATTCTCTGACGCATCCAGCACGCGGCTTCCGGTGCAACCCGGCAGGAATTGCGGATAGGCATCCACATCATTTACAAGTTTGTACATCTGCCCGGCACTAAACGGGACCAGCGCCGAACGACTAATCTGAGCCATAATGGTTCCTGTTCATCACGAAACCGCTGAATAATAGCATTTTCAGCGATTAAACAAAAATGTCCCCGAGTGAGGGTGTGCTAGAATATCCCGTTTCCTGCCGCCCCGCTGGACTGGGGATGCGATAACCGACTAAGTGATGTAAAATACGCCGCACTATGACAAAGAAAAAAGCACACAAACCCGGTTCTGCCACTGTTGCCATGAACAAACGCGCCCGTCACGAGTACTTCATTGAAGAGGAGTACGAAGCGGGATTGTCGTTACAAGGATGGGAAGTTAAGTCACTTCGTGCTGGTAAAGCCAACATCAGCGACAGCTATATTCTGCTGCGCGATGGCGAAGCCTTTCTGTTCGGTTCAACCTTTCAACCCTTAGCCGTTGCCTCCAGTCACGTGGTCTGTGACCCAACGCGCAGCCGTAAGCTGCTGCTGAAGCAACGTGAACTCGACTCCCTGTATGGCCGCGTCAACCGCGAAGGCTACACCATTGTGGCGCTGTCGCTGTACTGGAAGAACGCCTGGTGCAAACTGAAGATTGGTGTTGCACGCGGTAAAAAAGAGCACGACAAGCGCGATGATATCAAAGACCGCGAATGGCAATTAGACAAAGCACGTATCATGAAGAATTCAAAGCGTTAAGCACTGGATTTTGAGTTGTTTTGTTGTTAGTATTTGAAGTTCTGGGGCTGATTCTGGACTCGACGGGATTGTGAAGCCTTAGGAGCATGCCGAGGGGCGGTTTGCCTCGTAAAAAGCCGCAAAAAAATAGTCGCAAACGACGAAAACTACGCACTAGCAGCTTAATAACCTGCTTAGAGCCTTCTCTCCCTAGCTTCCGCTCTTAAGACGGGGATCAAGAGAAGTCAAACCCAAAAGAGATCGCGTGGATGCCTTGCCTGGGGTTGAAGCGTTAAATCCAATCAGGCTAGTCTGTTAGTGGCGTGTCTGTTCGCAGCTAACCGGCGAATGTAAAAACTGACTAAGCATGTAGTGCCGACGGTGTAGTAATTTCGGACGCGGGTTCAACTCCCGCCAGCTCCACCAAATTCTTGGTTGATGGTTACCAGAACCATCATCGAAGTCCTGAGAGCCCGCAAGGTGAAAGCCTTGCGGGCTTTTTTGTGTTTGTAACCTTCCGAGATGATCCGCCTGAATCTGATGATAATTGGTACACGTTTAGGTACACGCTGTAATGTGGGCCTAATGCGTGTATCAATTATGGACGGAAATCAGTCATGGAGCGGCTTACACGCCCCCTCACAAATAACGAAATCCTCAAAGCTAAGCCTCAAGAGAAAGACTTCACACTGCATAATGGTGACGGCCTTTTCCTACTCATTAAAACGTCGGGTAAGAAGCTATGGCGTTTTCGCTACCAGCGGCCAGAAAGTTGAAACCTCACAAATCTTAGTCTTGGCGCATACCCTGCTCTAACGCTTGCTGTCGCACGCCAAATGCGTGACCAGTATTTGTCGCTGCTGGTAGAAGGGATCGACCCACAAAAGCAACAAGCGGAAGTGTCAGAACAACGCCTAATCGAGTTAGATAGCATTTTTCAATTGTGGCCGGGGGTGGTTCCACCTTAAAAGCTAAAGCGTCACCGAGGATTATGCGAAGGATATTTGACGATCGCTGGAGAAAGACATCTTCCTTACAATTGGTGAGATTCCTGTTCAAACGCTCAAGGCCAGAGCGATCTTTGAAGCATTGGAGCCGATTAAAGCTAGCGGGGCACTTGAGACAGTTCGCCGTTTGGTTCAGCGCATTAACGAGATCATGATTTTTGCAGTCAACACAGGGTTGAATGATGCGAATCCCGCTTCTGGCGTTGGGATGGCCTTTGAAAGGCCAAAGAAGAAAACATGCCAACATTGCGACCGGAAGAACTGCCAAAGCTAATGCGTTCTCTAGTCATGTCAAATCTTTCTGTTTCGACTCGCTGCCTAAATGAATGGCAGCTCTTGACACTTGTTCGCCCTTTTGAGGCTTTCGGTACTCGGTGGGAAGAAATCGATCTCGATACTAAGCTCTGGACTATTCCATCAGTACGGATGAAGGCTAAGCGGGAGCACATTGTTCCTTTATCACCTCAGGCTTTAGGTATTTTGGAAGTAATGAAGGCTATCAGCGCTCACCGAGAGTATGTTTTTCCAAGCAGAAATAATCCACAGCAACCAATGAATAGCCAGACGGCTAATGATGCTTTAAAACGGATTGGATATGGTGGTAAGTTAGTTGCACATGGATTGCGTTCAATTGCGAGTACAGCAATGAATGAAGCTGGATTTAACGCCGATGTAATTGAAGCAGCTCTGGCGCATTCAGAGAAAAATGAAGTGCGTCGTGCCTATAACCGTTCCACTTATCTTGTACTCCGTCAGGAGCTAATGACTTGGTGGTCAAATTTAGTTTATAATCAATTTATTATCAAACCGTTAGAGGTAAAAGATGGCAATCCTAACATTAGATCAGAATGAAGAATTAGCGGAAGAAGGAATTTTATCTGGAGTTGAAATAGAAGATGAAGATATCTCGAATGAATCTTATGAAAAAGAACCTTTTGACACTGATTCTATTTCAATAACATCTAAAATTGTCGCCTTAGATACTGTTCTTAGAAGAATAAAAAACAAGACCATTAAATTAGCTCCCGACTTTCAACGAGAGTATGTGTGGGATATAAAAAGGAAAAGTCAGCTCATTGAGTCTATGATGCTTAAAATACCTTTACCAATGTTCTATGTTTCTGAAGATAAAAATGGAATATGGGAGGTTGTAGATGGTCTCCAGAGGCTGACTACTATTAAAAATTATGTTCTAGGTGACGATAATGATGGTAAAGGCTTTAAGCTCAAAGGGCTTGAGTTTTGGTCAGAGATTTATGATGGTTTGGATTTTTTTAATCTAGAAAAGCAAGCATCTAATGTTAAGGTCGTCAATAACATTTTAGAAACTGAGCTTTCATTTATAGTAATAAACCCCGAGACACCAGAAAAAGTAAAAAGAAATATTTTCAAGAGGATAAATACTGGGGGAATGAGATTATCAAACCAAGAAATAAGGCATGCTCTTTATCAAGGTAGAGCCAGTGATTTGTTAAAAATATTAGTTGAAGATAATGTATATAGCAATGTAATTAATAACACCGTTAAAGATAATAGAATGGCTGGAAGAGAGTTAATCCTAAGGTTTTTATCTTTTTATTTACTAAACTACACTACTTACAAAGGCGATATGGATGATTTTCTTTCAAACACTATGAGAGCTATAAATGGTGAAATTGATATACCATTCAAGGACATAGCAATCCCAGATGATATAGAGATTGTTAAATTATTTAGAACTGGATTATCTCGAGCTTATAGTTTGTTTGGTGAGCATGCCTTTAGGAAATCATTACCTAATGACGCAAGAAAAACACCAATAAATAAATCACTATTTGAGCTATGGCTTTGTGTATTATCTAAAATGAAAGAAAATACATATAACACGTTAAATGCAAAAAAAGATTTACTTATTAAAAGATACTCTGAAATAATGCAGGATGATGATTTCATCAATTCAATTAGCAGACATGGCTCAAGTATGCAGGGTGCTAAACACCGCAGAGAACAGATATTAAAATTGATTAGGGAGATTAAAAATGCTTGATTACATCAATATTAAATCATTCAAGTCTTTCATAGACTCGACTATTTCGTTGAATAAATTAACAATTTTAACCGGGCTTAATAACTCTGGAAAAAGCTCTATCATTCAAGCCATTAGAATGTGCCTGTTATGCAAAGACAATTTATCTCCATATATTCTAGGGCATGGTGATTTTTCAGAGTTAAAATCAAAACTATCTTCACTTCATTCTAAAATTGATATTTCCTTGAAAGAATCAAATAATAATTCAAGTGGGATTTTGAATATAAAACTGGAAGAAGACACTACCTTGTGCGACTGCAATATAGAACCCATATCATATGATTATATAAGCGCTGATAGGCATGGCCCTAGTGTAATTTTACCAACAATGAATAATGACATTAGTAACATTACTATCGGATCAAAAGGTGAGTATTTCGTTGATTATTTCTTGAAATTTGAAAATGTAATTATCCCTGAATTAATTAGACATGAGAATTCAATTGGTAATACGCTAAAACATCAAGTATCATATTGGATGAGTGAAATATCACCCGGCGTTGACTTAAACTTTGAAGTTAACAAAAACCATGACATCTCTCATCTTGAAGTAAATACTTTCCGTGCAACCAACACAGGTTTTGGCATTAGTTATTCATTGCCAATTGTTTTGTCGGCTTTAACAATGAGTTCTATGCCACCGCTTGATGAATTTAAAAATTCCAAATTAAAAAAATGGCACAGCTGCCCTAATAAACTACTTATTATTGAAAATCCAGAAGCACACTTACATCCTAAGGGGCAAACAGCTCTTGGAAAATTGATTGCCTTAGCCTCAGCATGTGGTGTTCAAGTTATCATCGAAACTCATAGCGATCATTTTGTTGATGGTGTCCGATTAGCAGTCAAACAGTATAACGCACTTTCCGCGCAAGACTGTTCAATTCATTACCTTACAAGAGAAAAAGGAATGCAATCTGTTAGTGAGGTAATTAAAATTAGTGAGGATGGAAAGCTAAGTTCTTGGCCAATAGGATTTTTTGACCAAACATCAATAAATTTATCAAAATTAGCCAAACGAGATAAAAAATGAATGCCACATTTATACTTGATGAACGTTGGTTAATTAATGCACTCAGTGTAATCCCAAACTCTATTGGGCATTTAGAAGACATTGCTGATTTGGTAGACAATATAAATGAAAAATCAAATTCATTCATTCTTTGCTGCTCTGAAATTTATGAAAAAGAATGTTCCGACCAACAGCTTTGTGATG
Organism: Pantoea sp. Ft-CA_14; assembly: GCF_024520875.1. NCBI lineage: Bacteria > Pseudomonadati > Pseudomonadota > Gammaproteobacteria > Enterobacterales > Erwiniaceae > Pantoea > Pantoea sp. Ft-CA_14. The sequence goes on from NZ_JALNPM010000010.1 coordinate 163,329, forward strand.
TACTTTTTGGCGATTTAGCTAGGCATCCAATATCTAGGGATGCATTATTACGCTTATCTGTCATGTTAAACTCGATGGAAAAGATCGATATTAAAATTGATAATAAAAACATCGAATCAGATGCATTAAAAATATTAAAAGAATATGACTTCGGTGGGTTAATTTTTAATGAAGATATCGTTACCGACTGGTGGAAGCCAGAATCAATGATGGTAGTTAATGAAAAAAACAATATAGAAAAATACTATAGACTTCAATCGCTTTATGAAATGATTTCCTATCCCGATCTTTCTATCCATCTCGATGATTTATTCCCATTGTTATATTTCCTTCCTGACGCAAAAGATTTCTCCAAGCTAGGCGTTTCTCACAGAGAATATCTTCAAATCATCATTGAACATTTATCTTACTTAAATGATCACGCTCGCAATCATTATTTAGAGGATAGAGACTCTTTTAATCGCACAGCAAGTTCGCATGGTGTTGATCTTTCTGGAGAAAGTAGTAACACAAGAAGTAACCCTAGTGCAATCAGAGAAAGAATTCGAACTATAGAAAATATTAATCTTGGGTTTGAAATGCATACTAAGATAACGTGGAATAAGGGTAGGATTCATTTTCACATCGGAAATAACCTACCCGCGTCAGTATCAGAAATTACAGAAGGGAAATTAATTATCGGAATCGTGTGCGAACATTTGTCAACGTGACATTTACTTCCAGCGCGCAATGCTATCCCCGCCACGCCTGCCCGCTTTATGCATCGCTTTTCATGCAGGTGCATGATGCGGGCCTGACCGAGCCCGGTAAGTCCTGAACAGGGGAAAGCGATGCATGATCTTGCATGCAGATCCATGTCGCAAGATAAAAATCTTGCGTGCTTTCCTGTGTCTGCGATCTTCCTTAAAATATACCCCTCGACTAACGCAATGCCCGCTTCATCGTCTGACTAACTCCATAAAATTACGAAACTAATTTGCGCCTCGCTGTGTAAGTTGATCCCCATAGTTAGTGACCTGAGTATATTATTTTAAAAACAAACAATGAATAATTCAGATAACGAAGATTTATAGAAACAGTGTTTATTTAAGGTAGATCTAATCAAGGCACATACCTGCCTGATTCAAAAAGGATGTCATTCACACAGATGGAGTTGAGTTATGGATGATGGATTAAAGATAGTATTGTCTCCTATCCAGCTTGCTGCTGCCCTTTCTGACAAGTCAGTCACCGAATCTGAGACAATGTCTAACCGTCTCATGGGTGGGTTGGGGCTGGTAATGGGAACGCTGGAGCTGGCCGGGGCAACTGCACTTTGTATCGCTCCCGAGCCTACAGGTTTGACAAAGGCGGCCTGCATCGTTATTGGCGGGCACAGCATGGACAGTATCAATACCGCAGCAAATCAGGTTCTGAGCGGCAAGAATGTTCGTAGTGCAACATATCGGGCCGCCATTGAGATGGCAAAACAGTTTGGCGCTGATGAAGATACAGCGTGGAAAGTAGGCCTGACCGTAGATGTGGGCGTGCCGATAGCTTTTTCTCTTGGACTTGGCGCGGCGAGAATTGCTGCCGTTCGTGTTGGACGAATCAAATTAATTGAGCATGAATCTGTCTCTGGATTAAAACCAGGCGGGCATACGCTTTTAAAGCATATTGGAAAATCACCCCAGGAACTTCATGAAAGAATTATCCAATCCAATGGGGTATTGGATCTATCTGGTTCGTTCTCGTCGCTGGAGATTGCCGAAGCAGCCATATCAAAGGCACTTCATAATAATCGGGAATGGATAAAACTATGGGCTGCAAGTAAACCACGACATAACATGACGATAAGTTACGATGTGGGTAAAACCGTTGGTTATGTTGTTCAGAAAGGGAGCAACACTGCGTATAAAGCAACTAAAATCAGAGTTGCGCTGAAGTATCAGACTTACAATAACAAACCTTATTATATAATTACTTCTTTTCCAGATAAGTGAGTTGATCATGAGCCGTGCACCTCTTGCCCCAAACTTAGATTTATGCATTGTTGGAACACTGAATCAGGACTTCGACGTTATCACTGGCGCTGATACGATGGATGGTGCCATTGATGTAGTCGTTGACGAAGCTTCTCCAGAAGAAAGATGTGATTTACGTAAAGAAATTACTGACTTTCTCAAGCTGTCAGAAGAAGAGATAAAGGAAGAGTTTTCTCAGCGCTGGCCAGATATTTCACCTGATTACGCCAGCAGTTTTTTGCTCTATTTCCTTGAAAGCATCAAAAGATACGATGAAAGATGATGTTGCGTGCACGCCCATTCGTGAACTGATTGGTAGGTTTAACCTTCGATGTTGCTGTACCTGTTGCTCTTTCTCTGGGGGCAGGAGCGGCGAGAATTGCAGCCATTCGGACAGGACGCATCAAACTTATTCAACATGAATCAGTAACTGGTAACACGCCCGGAGGCCATGCAATTTTAAAGCATATTGGTAAAACACAGCATGAATTAGCAGCCCGGTTAAAAAGCACAGAAAATATGGCTCGCCCGCCAAATGCCATTAGTTCTTTCACCAATATAGATCTGGCCGAAAAGTCAGTATCCGATGCAATAAAAGCAAATAAAGAGTGGATAAAAATTTGGGCGGCAAGCAGACCAGGACATAATTTAAATATCAAATATGACACCGGGAAAGCCATTGGTTACTCCCTGTTCAGGGGTAGTCAAAAACTGACTCCGGCAACGAAAGTCAAGGTTGTTCTTAAATATGAATTGTACAACGGCAAGCCTTACTATATTCTGACTGCATTCCCGGAGGTTTAAATTATGCTACTCACTACTAATATAGATATTCTGATTGAAGGGACATTAAATCAGGACTTTGACTTTATTACAGGTGCTGATATCATTGATGAAGCTATTGATATTTACACAGCTGAATTAACACTCCAGGATCGTGAAGACCTAAAAAAAGAAGTGATGAACTTTCTGACATATGACGATGAACTGATTAAATCAGAGTTCAGAGACAGATATATTAACGCCTTTGCACCGGAAGATGGTAAAGGGTTGCTTCTGCGAATACTCGAAAGCATCAACAAACATAGTGACCATGGCAATCCCTTATAAACGAGAATTGGTGTTCGATGGAGGGTTACCAGAACTTCGTCGAACTCCTCAAAGCCCGCGAGATAAACGTACTGCGGGCTTTTTGTGTCTGTGCAGCCCTGCGGCCTTCCGTGCGAATGCGCTTCAGGCATGTCTATCAACATTTTCTGCAACGTCATTACCATACTCCCTTCCGCCTCCCCACTCCCCCTTTACAGCCCCAACCCAAACACGAAATAATACCCTTCTACGCCGGGCCACAACGCCCTGCCAACGCTTAAACCAAACTCAACTCTGCGGACACCCTATGAATAACGAAATCTCTCTCAAATACTATGATGTCGCAGATGAGTATGCGACGGAGTCCGCTAAGCCGGTGAGCGAAGCTGAACGTACCCCGCTGGCGCATTACTTCCAGCTGCTGATCACCCGTCTGATTAACAACGAAGAGATCAGTGAAGAGTCGCAGCAGGATATGGCGCGTGAAGCGGGTATTGATGAGCAGCGTATTGATGAAATTGCCGAGTTCCTGAACCGCTGGGGCAACGAGTAACAGACACTCACCGGCAGACGAGCTTTGCGCAGTTCGCCGGTTAATCGGCCTGACTCAACAACCTGATTCGACACAGCGCCGGTATCCCCGTAACAACGCCCAGTGCTGACAGCCACGTGTATCACGTGGCTGATGTCCGTTCCCTGCCCTACCGACCCATCTTCGTCTTTATCTGCCGCTACACACTCTATCGCTCTCGCCTTAACCAGCTACAAAGTCCCCTTCCGCCCCACATCCTCTGGCGCACCTGAAAATTATCATCCAGACTTATATAGTCTGCGCAGGCATTGTGTTTTACACTGCGCGCTGTAAAAAACTGAGTAGATTAAGCAGGCAAAAATGGCGATGAACGGAACGATCACAACCTGGTTTGAAGATAAAGGTTTTGGCTTTATCAAAGATGAAAACGGTGATAACCGCTATTTTCATGTGATTAAGGTCGCCAATCCTGATCTGATCAAGAAAGATGCGGCGGTGACGTTTGAACCCACCACCAACAACAAGGGCTTATCCGCCTATGCGGTGAAGGTCGCGCCGACAAGCAAATACATCTATATCGCAGGCGAGCGGCTCAAGATCACCTCGATTAAGTCTTATCTGGTCTACAACGAAGAAGTGCCGGTCGATGCCGGTGTCGATAAAGAGAACGCGGTGTTGTCAGTGGGACTGTTGCTGAATAATATCCGGCCGAAAACTGACCCGAACGCCAATGAGATGCGCTCGCTGAAAAAGCTGGCCGTCACCACCTTCCAGGGTACGACACTGATCTTCTCTGAAGACGAGATCGACATTGAAAGCACGGTTAAAGTGCTTAAAGGCCTGAAGTAATCCCGAATGCGGGCCGAAATTCTGTTGGCAGGATTTCGGCCTTCAGCCTCCCGCCAGCCTGCTATTCAGGCACATTTCTCTGACACGAAATCCCCGCCCACAGGGCTGATACATAACAAAGCGTTGCTCTGGCGGATAAAACCTTCCTGCTCTCCCCTCTAATCCATTGTTTATGATAAAACAAAGGTCAAAAGCGCAGCTCATCAAGGTTCATCCCCACAAAGCGACTTTCCAGGGTAGAATTAGAAACTTTGTTCAGTCATTGCCAATGTTTTCCATCATCGCAAAGTGATACGAAAAGCGGGTGAAATAAGGTATAAAGCCGCATGAAAATCCCAAACAGAATCCAGCCCCTGGTCGATGACGGCCTGATTGACGATGTCCTGCAGCGGCTGAAAAGCGGCAAAGAAGCAGACGTCTATACCGTACTATGCGGCGGCAAGGTGCAGTGCGCCAAAGTCTATAAAGAAGCGACCCAGCGCAGCTTCAAGCAGGCGGTGCAGTATCAGGAAGGTCGTAAAACCCGCAATAGTCGCAACGCGCGCGCCATGCAGAAAGGCACAAAGTTCGGCCGTAAGCAGCAGGAAGAGTCCTGGCAGACCGCCGAAGTAGATGCCCTGTTCCGCCTGGCGAACGCCGGTGTTCGCGTGCCGCAGCCTTATCTCTGCATCGACGGTGTGTTACTGATGGAGCTGGTGACCGATGCCAATGGATCGGTCGCGCCACGTCTCAGCGATGTCTCTCTGTCTGAAGAGCAGGCGGTGACGGATTTCCACACCATGATCCGCAACATCGTCCGCATGCTCTGTGCCGGTATCGTTCACGGTGACTTATCCGAGTTCAACGTGCTGCTGGATGACCAGGGCCCGGTGATTATCGACCTGCCACAGGCGGTCGATGCGGCAGCCAATAACCATGCCGAGTCGATGTTTGAACGTGACGTGGACAACATCACCTCTTACTACGGTCAGTTCGCTCCGCAGCTGTTGAAGACGCGCTACGCCAAAGAGATCTGGCTGCTCTATGAAGATGGCAAGCTGACGCCGGAAACACCGCTTACCGGGAAGTTTGTGGAAGAGGAGCGCGTAGTCGATATGGATTCTCTGATGGATGAGATCATCACCGCAGAAGATGAATATTACGAGCGCCAGCGCGCCAGCCGTGAGCGCGACGAAGAGTAACTGCATCAATAAAAAAAGGCAGCGAGTCCCCTCGCTGCCTCTCACTTACCGCACTATCACAACGCCATCACCGCACGATGACCGTCAGCGCAATCAGAGTTAAGCCGATGATCATCACGCCGACAAAGACCTTATCGAGCCTGCTTTTTTTCATCTTCTCCTCCCTAGAACCACTGACCAAAGCGACGGATGTAGAATCGTTTCATGCCCTGCGCCACCAGGCAGTAGCTGAACAGCGTCAGCACCAGCCACGGGAAATATTGCCATGGCAGTGGCACCAGACCAACCATCGCACCCAGCGGTGAGAACGGGATCAGGATGCCCAGCGCCATCACCGCCAGCGTAGTCAGCATCACCGGTAAGGTGGCGCGGCTCTGAATAAACGGAATCTTCCGGGTACGCAGCATATGCACCACCAGCGTCTGTGACAGCAGCCCCTCAATAAACCAGCCGGACTGGAACAGCGACTGCACGCCTGCATGGTTAGCGCCGAAAACAAACCACATCAGCGCAAAGGTGGTGACGTCAAAAATTGACGAGGTCGGGCCCATCCACAGCATGAAGCGCTTGATGTTGCCGGCATCCCATTTACGCGGCTTATTCAGAAACTCACGGTCAACCTTGTCCCACGGCAGCGCCAGCTGGGAAACGTCATACATCAGGTTCTGAATCAGCAGATGAATCGACAGCATCGGCAGAAACGGAATAAAGGCACTGGCCACCAGCAGCGAGAAAACGTTGCCGAAGTTGGAGCTGGCGGTCATGTTGAGATACTTGATGATGTTGCCAAAGGTCTCGCGTCCTTTGAGTACACCCTCATTCAGCACCTGTAAATCCTTCTCCAGCAGGATGATGTCCGATGAGGCTTTCGCCACATCCGCCGCGCTGTCCACGGAAATCCCGGTGTCGGCTGCCCGCAACGCAGGCGCATCGTTAATGCCATCGCCCAGGAACCCGACGGTGTGACCGTTCTGCTGCATCAGCCGCACCAGACGGGATTTCTGCAGCGGCGTCAGCTGAGCAAACAGGGTGCAGCGCTCGGCTTCCTGCGCCAGCTCATCATCGTTCATCGCCTCAATCTGATCGCCGGTCAGCATGGCCGGATCGGTCAGCCCGACATCGGCACAGACCCGCAGCGTCACCAGCGGATTGTCACCGGTCAGCACTTTCACCGTCACACCGCTGTCACGCAGGGCTTTAATCGCTTTGCCCGCGCTGGCTTTAGGCGGATCGCGGAAGGTCAGCATTCCCTGAATAATCAGATCGCGCTCATCACTGTCGCTGAGCGGCGCGTGTAGCTCGCCATCACGGGTTGCCACCAGCAGCACGCGATAACCCTGCTGATGATAGTGTTCGGTCTGCGCCAGCAGCGCCGCGCGCTGTGCCGCATCCAGTGCGACCACCGTGTCGCCCTGCCGCACGGCAATACTCACTGCCAGCATCTCTTCCACTGCGCCTTTGCAGATCAGTTGTGAACGATGCTGAGTCAGATCCTCCACCAGCACCGACACCCGACGGCGGGTAAAATCAAACGGCAGCTCATCGATCAGCTGGAACTGGCTGCGCTGAGACTGTGAAATGACCTTGTCGCCCGCGCAGAGTAAGGCGCGATCCATCAGGTTTTTCGCGCCACTCTGGCTGCCGCTGTTGAGCCATGCCAGCAGCAGCACCTGTGCATCTTCGTTGCCCCGCGCATCCAGATGATGCGCCAGCAGGATGGTGTCCTGGGTCAGCGTGCCGGTTTTATCAGTGCAGAGCACATCCATCGCGCCGAGGTTCTGAATGGCATTGAGCTTTTTAACGATCACTTTGCGGCGTGACATCGCAATCGCGCCCTTAGCCAGGTTGGCGCTGACAATCATCGGCAGCATTTCCGGGGTCAGTCCGACCGCAACGGCCAGTGCAAACAGCGTGGCATCCATCCAGTCGCCTTTGGTGAAGCCGTTAATCAGCAGCACCACCGGAACCATCACCAGCATAAAGCGGATCAGCAGCTTGCTGACGCTGTTCACCCCGCGGTCAAAGGCGGTCTGCGGACGGCTTCCGGTCAGCGATGAGGCCAGGGAGCCGAACCAGGTTTCGCCACCCGTCGCTACCACGACTGCGCTGGCTGTGCCGCTGGCCACGCTGGTGCCCATCAGGCAGATATTCGGTGATGCCAGCCGCTCCTGGGCGGTCTGACCTTCGGCATCGATACCCGCATCGCTGCTCTGTTTCTCAACCGGCAGCGACTCGCCGGTCAGTACTGCTTCACTGATAAACAGATTACGTGAACTCAGCAGACGGACATCGGCAGGCACCTGATCGCCGGTGCTGAGCAGAATGATATCGCCCGGCACCAGTTCACTCATATCCACATCCTGACGCTGCGCGGTTTCGCTGCCTGGCTCACGGCGCAACACGGTGACCTGGCTGCGCACCAGTGACTTCAGTGCCTGCGCCGCACGGTTGGTGCGAAACTCCTGCCAGAAGCGCAGCAGCCCGCTCAGCATCACCATGGTGAAGATGATGATCACGCCGGAGAGATCGGTCTCCTGACCGGCGCGCAGCGGCAGAATATAGTCGGTAAACAGGCTCACCAGCGCCAGGACCAGTAATACGTAGATAAACGGGTTATTAAACGCCATCAGCAGCTGAATCAGCGCGGGTGGCGCTTTCTCATGCGCCACTTCATTACGGCCATACAAAGCCAGTCGTTTCGCCGCCTCAGCCTGAGTCAGACCCTGACGCTGACTGCGCAGGTTCGCCAGCGTCATATCAATGTGCTGGTCTGCCTGCTGCGCCACAGCAAACATTTTTTTACTTTTTTTATCATTACGGTTGCCGGATGAAGTGATCGCAACCTGTTCCAGTTTCATGTCGCTCATTTCGACATCTCCCTGATTTAAAGCAATAGTTGTCCTGCACGGGAAATATCGTGCATGGATAAAGCCTGGCGTGGCCGGGTTATTTAATGGGGTGACTTTCAGAAACAGTCAGGTTATTCCGCCGGCGCGCTAAATAATGACGCGCGCAGGGTTACCTGACGCCGGTTATACGCGGCGTTTTAAAAGTCTGATATCAGCGATTGGGCGCAGCCTGGGCTACGCCAGACGGGGCGGAGGAAAAAGAGCGAATATAAACAGCAGCATAACGCGCACTCCTGGTGATAGCAGGATTAAAAATAAGGAGCGCGATCGTTAATTAAAGCGGGGATCGCTGCTCGCCGGTTGGCAAGCAGCAGAGGAGACTCAGCTTGCCAGAATAAAGGTTAATCTCGGGTGACTGTCCAACTGAATTCTCCTGAAGTTATCTGCCGCCATTATAAAGAGAGGCCGGCGTCGGTAAAGCAATAACGTATTGAATAACGGTTTCGTTGAGGATTTGTTTCTGCTCAGGTTGCCGCTTCGGTAACAGCGTGGCGATCTTCTTATAACCTCCAGGTAATGCTTATAACCTTTTGGCATATGATTAGCCCATATTCGACTATTCTTCGCATCGGCCCTTTCGTAAACTCGCGTAACTTTTTAGAGGCAAGGAAATTTCATGAAAACTATAATTCCATCACTGCTGGCGCTGACGCTGGCTGCCGCCTTCACAGCCCAGGCCGCAACACCAAAAGATACGCTGGTGATTGCACAATCAACTGACGACGCAGACAGCTTCGACCCGGCCAAAGGGTTTGAACTGACCAGCGTTCAGGCCTTTACGAACATCTATCAGCGTCTGGTGCAGTCTGACCCGCAGAATCCGGTGGATCTGAAACCTACGCTGGCCACCTCGTGGCAGCCCGGCAGCGACAACCGCAGCCTGACCTTTGAACTGCGCAAAGATGCGAAATTCTCTACCGGCAACCCGCTGCGTCCGGAAGATGTGATCTTCTCGCTGGGCCGCGTGGTCAAACTGAACCTCGATCCCTCTTTCATCCTGACGCAGCTCGGCTGGAACAAAGATAACGTCGATGGCTTCCTGAAGAAAGTCGACGACAATCATGTGCAGATCAGCTGGACCGCCAACGTCAGCCCGACCTACGTCCTGAGCCTGCTCTCTGCTCCGGTTTCATCGATCATTGATGAAAAAACCGCGATGGCGAACCAGAAGAACGGCGATTTCGGTAACGCCTGGCTGGCCACCCACTCGGCGGGCAGCGGTCCGTATCAGATCCGCAAAGTGGTGATGCATCAGGTGGTACTGCTCAGCGCTAACCCGACCTCACCAGCGGGCGCGCCAAAAATGAAGAACATCCTGATCAAGAACGTGCCTGAACCGGCGGCGCGTCGTCTGCTGCTGGAACAGGGTGATGCCGATATCGCCCGTAACCTGGGTGCCGATCAGATTGCTGCGCTGAACGGCAAACCGGGCGTGAAGACGGAAGCGATTCCCATGGCGTCGCTCTACTACATCCAGTTTAACATCGGCGCGAACGAGACGATGAAGAACCCGGCCTTCTGGGAAGCGGCACGCTACCTGTGGGATTACAAAGGCATCGCCAGTGAGCTGCTGAAAGGCCAGTTCGACGTGCATCAGAGCTTCCTGCCTAAGGGCTTCCTGGGCGCGATCAACGACACGCCATACAGCTACGATCCGGAAAAAGCCAAAGCGATTCTGAAGAAAGCAGGCCTGAACAACGTCACCTTCAAGCTCTCCACCAGCAACCAGCCGCCTTATCTGGATATCGCACAGGCGCTGCAGGGCAGCTTCGCCAAAGCGGGCGTAAAAGTGGAAGTGGTGCCGGGTCTGAGTTCCGAAGTGTCGACCAACGTGAAAGCGCATAAATATGAAGCGACGCTGAATGCCTGGGGCTCCGACTACTTCGATCCCAACACCAATGCCGCCTCGTTTGCTTACAACCCGGAAGATGGCAGCAAAACCATCGCCTTCCGTTCAGACTGGCACATTCCTGAGCTGAACAAGCAGGTGATTGCGGCGACCGCCGAGAGCGATCCGAAGAAACGTGTGGCGCTGTATGAAGCGATGCAGCGTGAAGTGATGAAGAACTCACCGTATGTGATTGGGATGCAGGCGAAGAACCTGATCGCCCTGCGCGACAACCTGAAAGGCTATGTGCAGGGCATTAACCCTGACATGGTGTATTACTCGCAGGTCACTAAGTAATGGCACAGTCTGTTCCTTCAGCCGGGTTCGCCCGGCTTTTTTGGCAGCGTGGCGGGCGCCTGATCGGTAGCGTACTGTCGCTGCTGGTCACGCTGCTTGGCCTGCTCGCCTTCACTTTTATGCTGTCGCATCTCTCGCCGATCGATCCGGTGCAGCAGATCGCCGGCGATCACGCCAGTGAAGCGACCTATGAGCAGGTGCGTCATGATCTGGGTCTCGACCAGCCGGTGCTGATGCAGTTCTGGCGTTACGTCGAACATCTGGCGCAGGGCGATCTGGGTGTCTCCCGTCTTACCAATCAGTCGGTGAGCGGTGACCTGATGACCACCTTCCCCGCCACCATCGAGCTGGCGACCTGCGCGATGATCTTCGCGGTGGTGTTCGGTGTGACGCTGGCGCTGCTGGCTGCCTGGAAACCGGGAAGCTGGATCGATAACCTCGCCCGCTTTGTCTCGCTGCTCGGCTACTCGGTGCCGGTGTTCTGGCTCGGCCTGCTGGGCCTGCTGCTCTTCTATGCGGTGCTGCACTGGTCCGCCGGACCGGGACGGCTGGATGATATCTGGGTTTATACCCTGGAGCCGAAGACCGGCTTTGTGCTGATCGACAGCTGGCTGTCGGGTGAACCGGAGATGTTCCGCAATGCAATTGCGCACCTCTGGCTGCCGGTGGTGATCCTCGGCCTGCTGGCGATGGCGGGCATTACCCGCCTGCTGCGTGCTGCGCTGCTGGAAGAGAGCAGCAAAGAGTATGTGGTGCTGGCGCGTGCTAAAGGCGCGGGTCGGGTGCGCATCCTGCTGCGCCATATCTTCCCCAACGTGCTGGGCACGCTGGTCACGGTGATCGCCCTCTCCTACGCTACGCTGCTGGAAGGCTCGGTCCTGACCGAAACCGTCTTCGCCTGGCCAGGTGTGGGTCGCTATATGACCAATGCGCTGTTCTCCGGCGATGTGCCGGCGATTCTGGGCTCAACCCTGTTAATCGGCAGCTGCTTTATCCTGATTAACACCCTGGCGGATGTTTTAACCTGGTTAACCGATCCGAGAACCCGATGACGCAACAACTCTCTGAACTCGAAACGCTGCGACCACGCCGTCGCCGTCAACGCGTTACCTCGTTAACCGTTGGGCTGACGCTGGTGGCGATTCTTATCCTGATGGCACTGCTGGCGCCGCTGATTGCGCCGTTCGATCCGAACGTGCAGACCATGTCGAGCCGTCTGCTGGCGCCGTCAGCACAGCACTGGTTCGGCACCGACGGCTTTGGCCGCGATCTGCTGTCGCGCGTGATTTACGGCGCGCGTCCGACCCTGCTGCTGGTGTCGCTGATTCTGGTGCTGACTATTCCGGCCGGGCTGCTGATCGGCATCACCGCCGGTTACGTGGGCGGCTGGACCGAACGACTGCTGATGCGCATTACCGATATCTTCCTGTCACTGCCCAACCTGGTGATCGCGCTGGCGCTAGTGGCGATTCTCGGCCCTGGCCTGATGAACGGCGCACTGGCGCTGGCACTGACCAGCTGGCCGCCGTTTGCCCGTCAGGCACGCGCTGAAACCCTGGCACTGCGCCGCAGCGACTACCTTGCTGCCGCGCGGATGCAGGGGATTACGGGCTTTCGCCTGATGTTCGGTCATATCCTGCCGCTCTGCATGCCGACGGCAGTAGTCCGCGCCGCACTGAGCCTGGGCGGGATTATCCTGGCCGCGGCCGGACTCGGTTTCCTCGGTATGGGCGTTCAGCCGCCGACGGCGGAATGGGGTTCGATGGTGGCCGAAGGCAGTAAAGTCATTTTTGATCAGTGGTGGGTCGCTGCTGCACCGGGCGCGGCGATTCTGTTTGCCAGCCTGGCCTTTAACCTGACAGGCGATGGCCTGCGCGACCGACTGGATACCCGTCATGCAAAATAATCTGCTCCATGCCGAGGGGCTGACCATTCGCAGCGACGATGCGCTGCTGGTCGATAACATCAGTTTTTCCGTAGGCCGCGAACGTGTGGCGCTGGTCGGTGAGTCCGGTTCCGGCAAGTCACTGACCGCCCGCAGCCTGATGGGCTTACTCTCGCCCGCGCTGCATCTGCAGGCCAGCCAGCTTCAGGTGGCCGGTGAAAATGCGCTGACGCTAAGCGAGCGTCACTGGAACCAGCTGCGCGGTAACCGCGTGGCGATGGTGATGCAGGACCCGAAGTATGCCCTTAACCCGACGCGTACCATTGGCTGGCAGGTGGAAGAGCCGCTGATCCTGCATCGCCGCCTGAGCCGTGCCGAGCGCAAAGAGAAAGTGTGTGAAATGCTGGATGCGGTCGGCCTGCCCGATCCGCGTCGTCTGATGCAGCAGTATCCGCATCAGCTCTCTGGCGGCATGGGCCAGCGCGTGATGCTGGCGATCGCCCTGATTACCGATCCGGACTTCCTGATCGCCGATGAACCGACCTCCGCGCTGGATCATGCCATGCGCGATCAGGTGCTGGCGCTGATCCGCGGTCTGGTGGAGGCGCGCAACATGGGCCTGCTGCTGATCAGCCATGATTTGCAGCAGGTTTCAGAACATTGCGAGCGGGTGATGGTGATGTATAAAGGCCGGTTGCTGGATACGCTGCCCGCCGCCGATCTGCCGCACGCTACCCATCCCTACACCCGTACGCTGTGGGCCTGCCGTCCGGGCAAAGCGACCCACGGACAGACTTTACCGGTGCTGGACCGCGCTGCGCTGGAGGCGAATGATGATTAAGCTGCAGAATCTAAGCGTCGCCCACAAACAGGGTTACGAGCTGCGCACCGTGGTGCATGAGGTTAACCTGGAGGTTAACGCTGGCGAGTGTTTTGGTCTGGTGGGTCCGTCAGGCTGCGGCAAGTCGTCGCTGCTGTGGGTGCTGGCAGGTCTGAACCCACACTGGCAGGGTCAGATGCAGCTTGCCGGTCACGAGGTTCAGCCGGGTAAAGCCTTCACCGGCGCGCTGCGTCAGGAAGTGCAGATGGTGTTTCAGGATCCCTATGCCTCGCTGCATCCGCGTCACCGGCTGCGTCGCACGCTGGCCGAGCCGCTGAAGCTGCTGAAACGCGACAGTATCAACGATCGTATCGATCAGGGCTTCCGTCACGTCGGGCTCGATCCCGCCCTGGCGGATCGCTATCCGCATCAGCTCTCCGGCGGTCAGCGTCAGCGTGTTGCCATCGTGCGCGCCCTGCTGCTGCAGCCGAAGATCCTGCTGCTGGATGAGCCGACGTCGGCGCTGGATATGTCAGTGCAGGCGGAGATCCTCAATCTGCTCAACGATCTGAAACAGCAGGATGGTCTGACCATGGTGCTGGTGAGCCACGATCCCGACGTGATCGATCACATGTGCGATCGCGCCGTGCACATGTCGCAGGGTCGCATCATCGAACAGATCTCTGCCTGAAATCAGGCCGGACGGCGTTCACCTGCCGTCCGGCGCTGCTGCATCCGCCGCGCCTTTCCGTAACATCCCCTTCTTCCACCTTCAGCCTCATCCTCTCTATTGCCAGAACGGCGCGCTGTCCTCTTCCTCTGAGACATTTGATTGCCACGCAACGCTGTAAACCTTTACAGACTGAAGCAGGCACGCGAATGCGGCAGCGCAAAACGCAGCGGCTGGCTGATGCGGTATACTCGCGGCCATTATTTCATGAGAGGAAAAGGCAATGACGGTAAAACTACGTCCGCTGGAGCGGGAAGATCTGCACTTTGTCCATCAGCTGGATAACAACGCCAGCGTGATGCGTTACTGGTTTGAGGAGCCGTATGAGGCGTTTGTGGAGCTGTCTGATCTCTACAACAAGCACATTCACGATCAGACCGAACGTCGCTTTGTGGTGGAGCACAGCGGGCAGAAAGCGGGATTAGTGGAACTGGTGGAAATCAACCATGTGCACCGACGCGCCGAGTTTCAGATCATTATCGATCCGGCGCATCAGGGCAAAGGGCTGGCAACCCAGGCGGCAAAACTGGCGATGGATTACGGCTTCTCGGTGCTGAATCTCTACAAGCTCTACCTGATTGTCGATCAGGAGAACGAAAAAGCGATCCACATCTACACCAAGCTCGGCTTCGAGATCGAAGGCGTGCTTAAACATGAGTTTTTCATCAACGGTGAGTACCGCAACACCATCCGCATGTGCATTTTCCAGCATCAGTATCTGGAACGCCATAAAACGCCAGGCGGAATGGTGAAGCCGACCGCGCAGTAATCAGCCGCGCGCGCCAACCGGGTTCATAAAGGGACGCGGGTGTTCAGGCTTGAGGTCGTACATGCCGCCATAGAAGGGATCGACCAGCAGCCAGCCGGGGAAGCCACCCAGCGGGATATTGCCCAGCAGATACCACAGGTTAGCGCGTGCCTCGATAGGCACCGTGACCGGCACGTAGCCCGGGCTTTCCAGCATCAGCAGGTAGTGCTTTTTGCCGAAGTAGCGGCCGGTAGATTTTTCCAGTTCAACGGTCTGCGGCGTGAAACCCTGCGCAACCGCATAGCCACGCTCATCCTGCACGGTAAAGCGCGCGCCCTGCGGCAAGGAGTCGATGCGCACCAGTTGGGTTTCATTGCCGACAATGGTGGCACAGCCGCTAAGCAGCAGCGCGGCGGCCAGGGCCAGAATTCGCTGTTTCATGAAGGGGTCCACAGAGTGATCAGTGATCAGAGTGTAGACCGCCCTCTCCGCCTCAATCGGGCTATCATCGCCCGATTCAGCCAGCTTATTGCGGTTGACAAGCGCGGGCGATAGCCGCGATGTCGTTGGGTGAGGTGCGACAGCAGCCGCCAATCAGCTTCGCGCCCGCCTGCTGCCACTCTGCCAGTTTGTCATGCAGCGTGCAGCCTGATGGCGCTGAGTGCCAGGTTTTGCTACTGGCATCATACTGCTCGCCAGAGTTGGGATAGACCACCAGCGGCTTGTCGGTCAGCTTCTGCAACTGCTGCAGCGCAGGCGTCACGCTCTCAAGTGCCACACAGTTGATTCCCACCGCTACCACCTGCGGCTGCTGATTCAGCCAGCTCACGACGTCTGACAGCGGTGTGCCGTCGCTGATGTGTCCGGCGTCACGCAGGGTAAACGAGAACCAGGCGCGGCCTTCAGGAAATTCAGCCAGCAGCTTCACCAGCGCCTGCGCTTCGGCAAACGAAGGCAGGGTTTCGCAGGCCAGCAGATCGGCACCCGCCGCCAGCAGCGCCTGCACGCGTGGGCGGTGAAACGCCATCATCTCCGCTTCCGGCAACGCATAGTCGCCGCGATATTCCGAACCATCCGCCAGGAAGGCGCCATAGGGACCGACCGATCCCGCTACCAGCAGCGTTTTCGCGTCGGGCCGGACCGCCAGATAATCGTGACGGGCGCGTCGCGCCAGCTCGACGCTCTGCGCGATCAACGCCAGTGACTCCGCCTCATCAAGGCCACGTGTGGCAAAGCCCTGCGGCGTCGCCTGATAGCTGGCGGTAATGGCACAGCGCGCGCCGGCGACAAAATAGTCGTAGTGCACCTGATAGATCAGCTCAGGATTTTCCATCAGCACCTTAGCTGACCATAACGCATCGGCCAGATGACAGCCGCGGGCTTCCAGCTCGGTGGCCAGGGCACCATCCAGAATCAGCAGTGGTGACTCCGTTAAAGCCTGTGCGACAGGGTTATACGACATCATTGGCCTCCTCAGGCTTCGGGGATGATTTGTGAGTCAGATGGTAAGCGGCATAGCAGAACAGCACAAACGGGATGCCGCACCACAGCGCGATACGCTGAGTCGGATCGAATGCCAGACCGACGCAGGCCAGCAGGCAGAGCAGGAAACCCAGTACCGGCGTCAGCGGATAGAGCGGCGCACGGTAGGCCAGATCGGTCAGCGATTTGCCCTGCTGAAGATGACGACGACGGAAAACAAAATGCGAAGCGCAGATGCTGAGCCAGACCGCCACCACAGCAAAGCCGGAGATGGCCGACAGCGCCACAAACACCGTGTCGGGCGCGACCACGCTGGAGACCAGCGCCAGCAAACCACCCACCATGCTGACGGTGATCGCCAGCATCGGCACGCCGCGTTTATTCACCCGGGCAAAGGCGCGCGGCAGCGTATTTTCATTGGCCAGCGACCAGAGCATCCGCCCGGAGGCATAGAGTCCGGAGTTGGCCGCAGACAGGATAGCGGTCAGGATCACAAAGTTAATAATATCAGCCGCCCACGGGATGCCGATCTTTTCGAAGACCAGCACGAACGGGCTTTTCACGATACCCGCCTGATCCATAGGAATCAGCGCCGCCAGCACAAATACCGTGCCGATGAAGAAGATAATCAGCCGGGCCACGGTAGTACGGATCGCCAGCGGCAGCACTTTCTCCGGCTGCTGGGTTTCACCGGCCGCAATACCGATCAGCTCGGTGCCAGAAAAAGCGAAGTTGACTGCCACCATGGTCATCAGAATCGGCAGTACACCGTTAGGCAGCCAGCCGTGCGCCGTCAGATTGCTCAGGCCCGGTGCGGGCGTGCCATCCTTCATCGGGATAAACCCGAACATCGCCGCGCCACCGAGCACGATAAAGGCGACGATCGTCACCACCTTAATCAGCGAGAACCAGAACTCCCCTTCGGCGAAGAAGCGGGTTGAGATGACGTTCAGCAGATAGATGGCGCAGCAGAAGACCAGACACCAGATCCATACCGGGATCTGCGGGAACCAGTACTGCATACAGAAGCCCGCCGCCGTCAGGCTGGAGCCGAGCGCCACGGTCCAGGTCAGCCAGTAGAGCCAGGCCACGGTGTAGCCGGTTGCTGGGCTGAGATAGCGTGCGGCATAGACGTGGAACGCGCCGGTTTCCGGCATCGCCACCGAGAGTTCGCCCAGACAGACCATCACCAGCCAGACCACCAGCGCGCCAATCAGATAGGCGAGCAGCGTCCCCGCCGCCCCGGTGGTGGAAATGATATAGCCGGTGTTAAAAAACAGGCCGGTGCCGATTACGCCGCCCAGCGATAACATCACCAGATGGCGCACTTTCATGGTGCGTTTAAATTGTTCCTGCGAGGGAGTTGGCTGTTCGCTCATCACTTTTATCCGTATGGACGTCTAAACATCTATAAGGGACAGTTTTATACGCGTCACAGCCGGTAATTGCAACGGCAGGGAAACAGGGAGGAGGTAAAGGCGGTTCAGTGCCCCGTCGCGGCGGGGCCTGATGCGTTAGCCGAAAACGCTTTGAATATAACGTTCCAGCGCCATGCGGGAACTAAATCCGTGCGGGATGCCGTAGTGTTCCTGTGAATCACCCGCCAGGTAGAGAGGGAATTGGGTGTAGTGATCGCAGGTCTTCATTTCTGAAGCAGGTTCAGCGAACGGCTGGCTCTTCTCTTTCAGTGTCGGGTGAATGACGAGTGCCATGCGCCCCATGCGCGCTTCGCGATTCACATAAACATAGTTCTCTCCACGGCGATAACCATAGGCCCGTGGGGTAATTTCATCGACTTCGAAACCCGCTTTTTCCAGTACGCGCGCTACCTCATCTGGTCGTAAATACATGCTCGATCCTCTCCTCTTTCAAAAGCTTCGCAACCTTACAACAGCATGACAGAGTGGGCATTCGGAATTTTCCCTAAAGAACACTCCCGCGTCTCGTTTATCTCAAGGTCGTCTACACTAGTATTACGTTTTTAAATCAAAGGGAGCTAAAAAATGTTTAATCGCACTGTAAAAAACGATGACATTGATATTAATCAGGATGTTAACGAACTGGCCGATTCACTGGAAGCGCTGCTGAAATCTTACGGCAGTGACGCCAAAGACGAAGTGGATTCTGCACGCAGTCAGGCAGAAAAGCTGCTGAAACAGACCCGCTCCAGACTGAACGGCGGCAGCAACCGTGTCTCACAGGTTGCGCGTGATGCCAGTGCGCAGGTTGACACCTACGTCCATGACAAGCCATGGCACGGTGTTGGTATCGGTGCCGCTTTCGGTATCGTAGTGGGTGTGCTGCTGGCTTCACGCCGCTAAGCTCAACTCCAGAAAATCTCCTGAGCCCTGCCCTGTGCGGGGCTTTTTTATGCCCTTTTTCTGGCCGATGACATTTACAAAAGATTTTTCCAGGCTGCAGGGCGCATCCCTGCTGGCTTTGCCGCTGTTGCGCAAATGCAAATCATAAAACCCTATATCTGGTGGGCTTGACCCACAAAACCACTACATCTAGTATTTATCTCATCAGCACGACACCAGATGTCCGGCAGAATGAGGCCCGCAACCTGCTCCTCCTGCTCTGTTTTCTGACATCAGAACCGCATATAGAGGGAAATACGAATCATGCGCATTATTATTTACACTAAAGATAACTGTGTCCAGTGCACGGCAACCAAAAATGCGATGGACCGTCAGGGTCTCGCCTATCAGCTTATCAATCTCGACAGCCAGCCCGAGGCGATCGACAACCTGAAATCACTGGGTTACCGCCAGGTACCCGTCGTGATGGCAGATAACGATCACTGGAGCGGTTTCCGCCCGGACAAAATCGCCACGCTGCGCACGCTTTCTGCTGTCGGAGGATAAACACATGTTCCCGCTGGTCTATTTTTCCAGCCAGTCGGAAAACACCCACCGGTTTGTGACGCGCCTCGGCCTGCCTGCCCGGCGCATCCCGCTTGATGCCCGGCAACAACTGCATATCGACCAGCCCTATATTCTGGTGGTGCCCAGCTATGGCGGTGGCAGCAGTCGCGGTGCGGTGCCCGGTCAGGTGATTCAGTTTCTTAATGATGAGGCGAACCGACGCGGTATTCGTGGCGTGATCGCAGCGGGCAACCGTAACTTCGGTACCGGTTACTGCCTGGCGGGCAGCATCATTGCAAAAAAATGTCAGGTTCCCTGCCTCTACCGCTTCGAGCTGATGGGAACGCCTGACGATATCGCGAAAGTTAAAGCGGGAGTAACCCAATTTTGGCAACAACAGACACCCTCAACGGCGTGACGCTCGATTATCACGCCCTTAATGCCATGCTCAATCTCTACGACGCCGAGGGCCGCATCCAGTTCGACAAGGATCGCGAAGCGACACGTCAGTTTTATCTGCAGCATGTGCAACCCAATACCGTCCCCTTCAATAGCTGCGCTGAGCGTTTACGCTATCTGGTAGCAGAGAGCTATTACGAAGCGGAAGTGCTGAACCAGTACGATTTTGCGTTCCTGCTTGCGCTGCATGAGGTGGCGGAAAATTGGGGATTTGAGTTCAAAACCTTTCTCGGTGCCTGGAAGTACTACACCAGCTACACCCTGAAGACCTTCGACGGCAAACGCTATCTGGAAACCTTCGAACAGCGCGCCTGCATGGTGGCGCTGACGCTGGCTCAGGGCGATGAAAAGCTTGCGCGGGCCCTGCTGGAGGAGATCCTCAGCGGCCGTTTCCAGCCCGCTACACCAACCTTCCTGAACTGCGGCAAACAGCAACGCGGTGAGCTGGTCTCCTGCTTCCTGCTGCGCATCGAAGACAATATGGAGTCGATTGGTCGCGCCGTGAATTCGGCACTGCAGCTTTCAAAGCGCGGCGGCGGCGTCGCCTTTTTGCTGTCAAACCTGCGTGAGTCCGGTGCGCCAATCAAACGTATTGAAAATCAGTCGTCGGGCGTTATCCCGGTGATGAAAATGCTGGAGGACGCCTTCTCTTATGCGAATCAGCTCGGCGCGCGTCAGGGCGCCGGCGCGGTGTGGCTCAATGCACACCATCCCGATATTTTCCGCTTCCTTGATACCAAGCGCGAAAACGCCGATGAGAAGATCCGCATCAAAACCCTGTCGCTGGGCGTAGTGATCCCCGATATCACCTTCCAGCTGGCAAAAGAGAACAAACCGATGGCGCTGTTCTCGCCTTACGACGTTGAACGGATCTACGGTCAGGCCTTTGGCGATATCAGCATCAGCGAGAAATATGACGAGATGCTGGTCGACGACCGCATCCGTAAAACCTATATTCAGCCACGCGACTTCTTCCAGACGCTGGCCGAGATTCAGTTTGAGTCGGGCTATCCCTACATCATGTATGAGGACAGCGTGAACCGCAGTAATCCGATTGCCGGTCGCATTAACATGAGCAACCTCTGCTCTGAGATCCTGCAGGTGAACAGCGCCAGCGAGTACAATGACGATCTCAGCTATCGCCGGATCGGCAAAGATATCTCCTGTAATCTCGGCTCACTGAACATTGCGCACGCCATGGATTCACGCGATCTGTCGCGTACCGTGGATGTGGCGATCCGCGCTCTGACCTCGGTGTCGATGATGAGCGAGATCGGCTCGGTGCCCTCGGTCGCCGAAGGCAATCGCCGTTCGCACGCCATTGGCCTGGGTCAGATGAACCTGCACGGCTATCTGGCGCGGGAAGGCATCGCCTATGGTTCACCGGAAGCGCTGGATTTCACTAATCTCTACTTCTACTGCATCACCTATTATGCGCTGCGCACCTCTAATCAGCTGGCACAGGAGCGTCAGCAGACCTTCGATGGCTTTGCGGAATCGCAGTACGCCAGCGGCGTCTACTTCGATAAGTATCTGCAGCGCGAATGGCTGCCGCGCACGGAACGGGTAGCGACGCTGTTTGCCGATGCCGGACTGACGCTGCCGACACAGGCGGACTGGCAGGTGCTGCGCGACGCGGTGATGCAGCACGGGCTGTTTAATCAGAACCTGCAGGCGATCCCGCCAACCGGGTCAATCTCCTACATCAACCATGCCACCTCCAGCATCCATCCGATTGTTTCCCCCATCGAGATCCGCAAAGAGGGCAAAACCGGCCGCGTCTACTATCCCGCGCCGTTTATGACCAATGAGAATCTCCATCTCTATCAGGATGCGTATCAGATTGGGCCGGAAGCGATTATTGATACCTACGCAGAAGCGACTCAGCATGTCGATCAGGGCCTGTCGCTGACGCTGTTCTTCCGCGATGACGTCTCGACCCGTGACATCAACAAAGCGCAGATTTACGCGTGGAAAAAAGGCATCAAAACGCTCTATTACATTCGACTGCGCCAGATGGCGCTTCAGGGCACGGAGGTTCAGGGCTGCGTCTCATGCTCCCTGTGATGAAAACGATGAAACTAAAACAGATTCAGGCAATTAACTGGAACCGCATTCAGGATGACAAAGATCTTGAAGTGTGGAATCGTCTCACCAGCAACTTCTGGCTGCCCGAGAAAGTGCCGCTCTCCAACGATCTGCCCGGCTGGCAGACGCTGGATAAACAGCAGCAGCAGCTGACCATCCGGGTGTTCACCGGCCTGACGCTGCTCGACACTATCCAGAACGTGATCGGCGCGCCGGGGCTGATGGAAGATGCCATTACCCCGCACGAAGAGGCGGTGCTGTCGAATATCAGCTTTATGGAAGCGGTGCATGCCCGCTCCTACAGTTCGATCTTTTCAACCCTGTGTAACACCCAGGATGTGGATGCCGCTTATCAGTGGAGCGAAGAGAATGCGCCGCTGCAGAACAAGGCGCGCATCATCCTGGAACACTACCAGGCCGATGATCCGCTGAAGAAGAAGATCGCCAGCGTTTTCCTGGAGTCGTTTTTGTTCTATTCCGGCTTCTGGCTGCCGATGTACTGGTCGAGCCGTGGCAAGCTGACCAACACCGCTGACCTGATTCGCCTGATTATTCGCGATGAGGCGGTGCACGGTTACTACATCGGTTACAAATATCAGCAGGCGCTGGCTGCCGCTGACGATCTGCGCCGCGAAGAGCTGCAGCAGTTCGCCTATGATCTGCTGCTGGCGCTGTATGAGAACGAAGTGGCTTATACCGAGGCGCTCTATGCCGATGTCGGCTGGGTAGAGGAGGTGAAAACCTTCCTGCACTACAACGCCAACAAAGCGTTGATGAATCTGGGCTATGAGGCGCTGTTCCCGGCGGAGCTGACAGCGGTGAATCCGGCCATTCTGTCGGCTCTGTCGCCCAACGCCGACGAAAACCACGACTTCTTCTCCGGTTCAGGCTCCTCCTATGTGATGGGAAAAGCGGTCGAAACCGAAGACGAGGACTGGAATTTCTGAGGGTTACCGGGTGCTGTTTTGTCAGCATCCGGTTTTCTCTGGCAGTGCCGTGTCAGCCGCGCCATTCCGTCTAATCATAAGAAAAAAATATTACTGCAAAACAGCCTGACTATTTCACCGTTTGTTGATTCTGCCCCTCCCCGCATTTCCTTTTTTTTCGACCAATTATTCCACTGAATCCGATCGTTTCAGGCGTGATTATTTCCCTACATCGGAATCCATTATTTCCGTAATATTTCACGTCGGTGACGCTTATTTTTCTCCCTTTCACGCGGCAAATCGGCTGAAATGCCAAAAACCCGCCAATGATTTCACAAAAAATTAATCCACGCTTATCCCTTGTGAGCACTGAAGATAATCGGCATCTGAATGTCCCGCGGCCGGCCAATATCCCACTTCAGGGTTGTCAGATAACGTCAGTGTGCTACGGTATGGCCTGCTTAAATTTCAGCGGGAACGACAGGATAATATTAGATATTTCAACCAGGATTTAATGACTGCATGGCTATTAAGCTCGAAGTAAAAAATCTCTATAAGATATTTGGCGACAATCCGGATCGCGCGTTTAAATATATTGAAAAGGGTGCGACCAAAGATGTCATTCTTGAGAAGACCGGGCTCTCCCTTGGCGTAAAGAACGCCAGTCTGGCCATTGAAGAAGGCGAGATATTCGTCATCATGGGGTTATCCGGTTCAGGAAAATCGACCATGGTTCGCCTTCTCAATCGTCTGATAGAGCCGACGCGCGGCCAGGTGATTATTGACGGTGTCGATATTGCCAAAATATCAGCCAGCGAACTGCGTGACGTGCGCAGAAATAAAATCAGTATGGTATTCCAGTCATTTGCTTTGATGCCGCACATGAATGTATTAAATAATACGGCATTTGGCATGGAATTAGCGGGAATCGCACTGGCTGAACGCCAGGAAAAAGCACTAGAAGCGTTACGTCAGGTCGGGCTGGAGAATTATGCGCACGCTTACCCGGATGAACTTTCCGGAGGGATGCGGCAGCGCGTCGGATTAGCCCGCGCACTGGCCATCAATCCCGACATCTTATTAATGGATGAGGCCTTCTCCGCTCTGGATCCGTTGATTCGTACTGAAATGCAGGATGAGCTGGTTAATTTACAAGCCAGGCATCAGCGCACCATCGTCTTTATTTCCCACGATCTTGATGAAGCGATGCGTATTGGCGACCGTATTGCCATTATGCAGGGCGGCGAAGTGATACAGGTTGGTACGCCGGATGAGATCCTGAATAACCCGGCCAATGACTATGTCCGCACCTTCTTCCGTGGCGTCGATATCAGTCACGTATTCAGCGCCAAAGATATTGCCCGTCGTAGCGCGGGAGCGTTAATCCGCAAAGCGCCAGGTTTCGGCCCGCGCTCCGCCATTAAGCTGCTGCAGGATGAAGACCGCGACTACGGTTACGTGCTGGAGAAACAGAAGTTTCTTGGCGTGGTCTCCACCGACTCGCTGAAAGCCGCGCTGGCAGCAGGTCTGGGACTCGATAGCGCCCTTCTCGACTCGCCAGCCGCGGTGCCCGCCGATACCTCACTGAGCGATCTGCTCTCGCACGTCGCTCAGGCGCCCTGTGCGGTGCCAGTGGTCGGCGAGGAGAATCAGTATGTCGGTATCATTTCCAAAAGCACGCTATTGCGCGCGTTAGATCGTGAAGGAGCCCAGCCATGAGTCAGGAAACCACCAATCCGTGGGATAGCGGCAACGCCGCCAGCAGTCAGGCTGCGCCCACCAGCAGCGGCGGTGCCGATGTCTGGGGCACACCCGATGGCAGCGCGACACCCGATGCAGCCAGCAGCAGTGACTGGCTCAACAGCGCCCCTGCGCCCGCGCCGGAACATTTCAATATCATGGATCCGTTCCACAAGACCTGGATCCCGCTTGATCACTGGGTGACCACCGGCATCGACTGGGTGGTCAACCATTTCCGCCCGTTGTTTCAGGGTATCCGGGTACCGGTTGACTATATTCTCAGCGCCTTTCAGCAGCTGTTACTGGGAATGCCCGCGCCGGTAGCGATTCTGGTGTTTGCGCTGATCGCCTGGCAGATCGCGACACCCGCCATGGGCATCGCCACGCTGGTATCGCTGATCTTGATTGGCGCAATTGGCGCCTGGTCGCAGGCGATGGTCACGCTGGCGCTGGTGCTTACCGCGCTGATGTTCTGCATTCTCATCGGCCTGCCACTGGGGATCTGGCTGGCCCGCAGTGAACGGGCAGCGCGTATCGTACGCCCCTTGCTGGATGCGATGCAGACAACACCCGCCTTTGTCTATCTGGTGCCGATTGTGATGCTGTTTGGTATCGGCAACGTGCCAGGCGTGGTGGTCACGATTATCTTCGCCCTGCCACCGATTGTACGCCTGACTATTCTCGGCATTAAGCAGGTGCCCGCCGATCTGATCGAAGCGAGCGAATCCTTTGGTGCCAGTCCGCGTCAGCTGCTATTCAAAGTGCAGTTGCCGCTGGCGATGCCCACCATTATGGCGGGCGTCAATCAGACCCTGATGCTGGCGCTGTCGATGGTGGTGATCGCCTCGATGATCGCCGTGGGCGGACTCGGTCAGATGGTGCTGCGCGGTATTGGCCGTCTCGACATGGGGCTGGCTACGGTGGGTGGCGTGGGGATTGTGATCCTTGCCATTATCCTTGACCGCCTGACCCAATCGTTTGGTCGCGATAGCCGCAGCCGCGGTAATCGTCACTGGTATCACACCGGCCCGCTGGGCCTGATCTTCTCTCCTTCGCGTAAAAAATAATCTGTCGGGCGGTGCCTGCGCGCCGCCCATCCTGACGCGACATCTGAAATAAGGAATGACTATGCGCAACAGAGCCTCTCTGCTCGCCGCCGTGGTAACCACGCTGGCCGTTTCACACGTCTCCGCTGCCGATCTGCCGGGCAAAGGTATTACGGTACAACCCATACAGAGCACTATCGCTGAAGAGACTTTTCAGACCCTGATTGTCAGCCGCGCGCTGGAAAAACTCGGCTATCAGGTCAGCAAGCCGAGTGAAGTGGATTACAACGTTGGCTACACCTCTATCGCCGCTGGCGACGCCACCTTTACCGCGGTGAACTGGCAGCCGCTGCATGACGACATGTACAAAGCCGCCGGTGGCGATCAGAAGCTCTATCGTCAGGGAACCTACGTTACCGGTGCCGCCCAGGGTTATCTGATTGATAAGAAGACCGCCGAGAAATATCACATTACCAATATCGAACAGCTGAAAGATCCTAAGATCGCCAGCCTGTTTGACGCCAACGGCGATGGCAAAGCGGATATGACCGGCTGTACGCCAGGCTGGGGCTGTGAAGCGGTGATTAATCATCAGAACAGCGCCTTTGGTCTCAGTGATACCGTGACCGCCAATATGGGTAACTATTCGGCGATGGTGGCGGATACGCTGGCACGCTACAAACAGGGTAAACCGATCCTTTATTACACCTGGACGCCCTACTGGCTGAGCGATGTGCTGAAGCCGGGCCGCGATGTGGTCTGGCTGCAGGTGCCGTTCTCTTCGCTGCCTGGCGAACAGAAGGATGTGGATACTAAGCTGCCAAACGGTGCGAACTACGGTTTCCCGGTTAACACCATGCACATCGTCGCCAACAAAGCCTGGGCGGCGAAAAACCCGGCGGCTGCCCGTCTGTTTGCGGTCATGAAGCTGCCCATTACCGATATCAATGCTGAAAACTCAGCAATGCATGCCGGACAAAACTCAGAAGATGCGATTAACCGTCATGTGGATGGCTGGATTAAGGCGCATCAGGCTGAGTTCGATAAATGGATCAGCGAGGCGCAGGCCGCCGCGCAATAACCTGAAAACATTTCCGCCCCAGGGTGGTTGATACAAGTGCTGGCTCAGTGAGCATACGCTTTTAGTCGGGCAGTTATCTGAGGGCAGAAATTTTTCTGCCCTTTTTTTATGGCTGCTATCCCGACTGGTATGGCCTGTTAATAAACATGCGTGTGAAATAGTTTTTTGAGTTACTATTAACCTCAAATGATTATTAGCGACCGATGCTGTTTATGAATGCGACTCGCCAGGGTCTGACGCCTGCTTTAGTAATGCTGATGTCAGTAGCAACCGGCCTCTGCGTAGCCAGTAATTACTACGTTCAGCCACTACTGAATACCATCGCCCAACAGTTTGATCTCTCTGTCAGCCTCGCCGGATTTATTGTCACCACGGCGCAGCTGGGCTACGCCTGCGGTCTGCTGCTGCTGGTGCCGCTTGGCGATCGGTTTGAACGACGCAGCCTGATTGTTACGATGATCCTGCTGGCTGCTGCCGGCATGGTGATTATCGCCCTTTCGCACTCCTTTCTCTTTTTACTGCTGGGCACGGTGATGACCGGCCTGTTCTCGGTCGCCGCACAAATCCTGGTGCCGCTGGCCGCCACGCTGGCAGAGCCGGAGCGGCGCGGCAAAATAGTGGGGACGGTAATGAGCGGTTTGCTGCTGGGGATTCTGCTGGCGCGCACCGTGGCAGGCGGCCTGGCGCAGCTTGGCGGCTGGCGTACCGTTTACTGGACTGCCAGCCTGCTGATGGTGGTGATGGCCCTGGCGCTGTGGCGATCGCTGCCGCGCGTGAAACAGTCCGTGCCCATGAGCTATCCGCAACTGCTGGCCTCCATCTTTCGCCTGTATGCCGGTAATCGGGTGCTCCGCACCCGCGCCTGGACCGGCTGCCTCTCCTTTGCCAATTTCAGCCTGCTGTGGACCTCAATGGCCTTTCTGCTCGCCGGGGCGCCCTATCACTTCTCAGAGGGCGAGATTGGCTTGCTGGGGCTGGTCGGTGCCGCGGGTGCGCTGGCCGCACGTCAGGCGGGCGCGCTGGCTGACAAGGGTAAAGCGAAGCTGACCACCAAACTGGGCCTGCTGCTTATGCTGCTGTCGTGGGCTGCCATTGCGTGGGGCGCGGAGCAGCTTGCGCCGCTGATCGTCGGCATCCTGCTGCTGGATCTGGCGGTACAGGCCGTCCATATCACCAATCAAAGCGTGATCTACGCGCAGATGCCGGAGGCGCGGAACCGTCTTAATGCCGGTTACATGACCAGCTACTTTATGGGTGGCGCGGCCGGCTCACTGCTCTCCGCGACCGCTTACCATCTTTGGGGCTGGTATGGCGTCTGTGGCGCTGGCGCGCTGCTGACTGTGGTTAATCTGCTGATTTGGGCA
Organism: Pantoea sp. Ft-CA_14; assembly: GCF_024520875.1. Classification (NCBI taxonomy): domain Bacteria; kingdom Pseudomonadati; phylum Pseudomonadota; class Gammaproteobacteria; order Enterobacterales; family Erwiniaceae; genus Pantoea; species Pantoea sp. Ft-CA_14. The sequence continues at coordinate 191,313 of NZ_JALNPM010000010.1, forward strand.
GCCGGATCGCGCTTTGAGCCGGAAAAAATCAACTGAAGCCTGGCCGGACAGCGCATTGCGTCTGGTCACAAATGGTTAGGTTTGTTATGGTTAGTAGCAAACCTATTCACTTCAGTTATTTTTCCCCGCGATATTATTAAATTTGCCCCCTTTTTGATCACGTTCCGGCATAGCGGCTGCCGCCGGACGTACGGGTTTTTGACCCAGGGCCAGGGAATGGCCTGGAATACCTTTGATGGTGAATAGTGATTCTGTCAGCGATCACCTGCCAAAAAGTGACTACGCTTATCCTGTCACCATAGTTATTATACAAGTTGCAATTAGTGAGGTTTTTTTTAATGGAAAGTTCGTTTACTCCCATTGAGCAGATGCTAAACATCCGTGCCAATCGCCATAAGGATTTTCCGTTGCAGGAAATTATTCTGACGCGTCTCTGTATGCATATGCAGGGTAAACTGCTGGACAACCGCAATAAGATGCTGAAAGCACAGGGTATTAATGAAACCCTGTTCATGGCGTTGATTACGCTGGATGCACAGGAAAACCATAGTATTCAGCCCTCTGAGCTCAGCTCTGCCCTTGGCTCTTCACGCACCAATGCCACGCGCATTGCTGATGAGCTGGAAAAGCGCGGCTGGATTGAGCGTCGTGAAAGCGATCACGACCGTCGCTGCCTGCACCTGCATCTGACCGATAAAGGGATGGAGTTCCTGCGTCAGCTGCTGCCACCTCAGCATCAGAGCCTGCAGTACCTCTGGTCGTCGCTCTCCGTCGATGAGAAGTCGCAGCTGGAAGGCATCACCCGTAAGCTACTTAATCGTCTTGATAAAATGGATGAAGATCAGCTGATCGCCTCGCTTTCCCGCTAATAGCAATAAGTGCGACACAATCACCTGTCGGAATCGTTATTTTAATTTCCTTTTTTATCTGGCCAGCGCTCAGTCGCTGGCTTTTTCGACTCGGGCGCTGGCGAAAAGGGATTTCTGCCGCCCGACTAAATGGAAAACGTGGAGAAAGACATGAGTGCAACGGCAGAAGCACAAAGCCCGCAACCGTCAGCCAACAAAAAGAAGAAGCGCAAAAGTGTGCTCATCGTGCTGGCGTTGATCTTTGTGCTGATTGGTATTGCCTGGGGAGTTTACTGGTTCCTGGTCCTGCGCCATTTTCAGGAAACGGATGACGCCTACGTTGCGGGTAACCAGGTGCAGGTGATGGCACAGGTCTCCGGTAGCGTGAATAAAGTCTGGTTTGAAGATACCGATTTCGTCAAAAAAGGCGATGTGCTGGTTTCACTGGATAAGACGGATGCGGAGCAGGCGTTTGAAAAAGCGCAGACGGCACTCGCCACCAGCGTGCGTCAGACGCATCAGCTGATGATTAATGGTAAACAGTATCAGGCCAGCATTACATTGCAACAGACCGCTCTGGCGCAGGCACAGGCCGACCTGAAGCGCCGTGAGCCGTTAGGTGCGGCTAATCTGATTGGCCGTGAAGAGTTGCAGCACGCCCGCGATGCCGTCGCGACGGCCAAAGCACAACTGGACGTGGCGATTCAGCAATACAATGCGAATCAGGCGATGATCCTCAACACCTCACTGGAAAATCAGCCTGCCGTGCAACAGAGCGCGGCTGAGCTGCGTGACGCCTGGCTGGCGCTGCAGCGCACCGAAATCCGTAGTCCGATGGATGGTTTTGTCTCCCGTCGCAGCGTCCAGGTCGGTTCGCAAATCTCCACCAGCACCCCGCTGCTCGCCGTCGTGCCTGCAACGAATCTGTGGGTCGATGCCAACTTTAAAGAGACCCAGCTGGCTGGCGTTCGTATTGGTCAGCCTGTCACCGTGGTTGCCGACATCTACGGTGACGAAGTGGTTTATCAGGGCAAAGTTGCAGGACTGGATATGGGCACCGGCAGCGCCTTCTCACTTTTGCCGGCACAGAATGCCACCGGTAACTGGATCAAAGTGGTTCAGCGCCTGCCGGTTCGTATCGAACTGAATCAGGAAGATATCGCCAGACATCCGCTGCGTATTGGCCTCTCAACGCTGGTTAAAATCGATACCACCAGCAAAGAGGGCAGCGCGCTGGCCACCAGCGCCCGTCAGCAAGCCGCTTACAGCAGCAACGCACTGGCGATTGACCTTGCGCCGGTCAATCAGCTGATCACCGATATCGTCCGCGCCAACGCCGGATGATGACGCGGAGGCTGTAATGGCACAAAAACCGCTTGAAGGAATGCCGCTGGTCCTGATGACCATTGCGCTATCGCTGGCGACGTTCATGCAGGTTCTGGACTCGACCATCGCCAACGTGGCTATCCCTACGATTGCCGGTAATCTGGGGGCGTCGAACTCCCAGGGAACCTGGGTGATCACCTCGTTTGGTGTGGCCAATGCGATCTCGATCCCGCTGACCGGCTGGCTGGCAAAACGCATCGGTGAAGTGAAGCTCTTTACCTGGTCGACCATTCTGTTTGCTATCGCCTCCTGGGCATGCGGCATGTCAGACAGCCTGGAGATGCTGATCTTCTTCCGCGTCATTCAGGGGATCGTCGCGGGTCCATTGATCCCGCTGTCGCAAAGTCTGCTGCTCAACAACTATCCGCCCGCCAAGCGCAGTGTTGCGCTGTCGCTGTGGGCGATGACGGTGATCGTCGCACCGATCTGTGGTCCGATACTGGGCGGCTGGATCAGCGATAACTATCACTGGGGCTGGATCTTCTTTATCAACGTGCCCATTGGTGTGGCGGTGGTGATACTGACGCTGCAAACCCTGCGTGGCCGGGAAACCAAAACCGAAATCCGGCGGATCGATATGGTCGGGCTGGTGCTGCTGGTGGTGGGGATCGGCTGTTTGCAGGTGATGCTGGATCGCGGAAAGGAGCTCGACTGGTTTAACTCGTCCGAGATTATCGTGCTCGGGGTAGTGGCCGTGATTGCGCTGTCAGTCCTGCTGGTGTGGGAGCTGACTGACGATCACCCGATCATAGATCTGTCGCTGTTTAAGTCGCGCAACTTCACCATTGGCTGCCTGTCGATCAGTCTGGCTTATATGCTCTACTTCGGCTCGATTGTTCTGTTGCCGCAGCTGCTGCAGGAGGTCTACGGCTACACCGCAACCTGGGCCGGTCTGGCGTCTGCGCCAGTGGGCATTTTGCCGGTGATCCTGTCGCCGATCATCGGACGCTTTGCCCATAAGCTCGACATGCGACGGCTGGTCACGTTCAGCTTCATTATGTATGCCGTCTGCTTCTACTGGCGCGCGTATACGTTTGAACCGGGAATGGACTTTGGTGCCTCAGCCTGGCCGCAGTTTATTCAGGGCTTTGCCGTGGCCTGCTTCTTTATGCCGCTGACCACCATTACGCTGTCGGGACTGCCGCCGGAGCGCATGGCCGCAGCCTCCAGCCTGTCGAACTTTATGCGTACCTTTGCAGGCTCGGTGGGAACGTCGATTACCACCACTATGTGGAGTAACCGCGAGTCGATGCATCATAGCTACCTGACGGAGTCGATCACCCCGTACAACGTCAATTCGCAGCAGATGTATAGCCAGCTGGAGAGCATGGGGATGACGCAGCAGCAGGCGTCGGCCTGGATCGCGCAGCAGATTACTAACCAGGGACTGATTATTTCAGCGAATGAAATTTTCTGGGCGTCGGCGGGGGTCTTTTTGATTCTGTTAGTGCTGATCTGGTTTGCCCGTCCGCCGTTTAGCGCAGGCGGCGGTGGTGGTGGTGCGCACTAACGTTACACAGCAAAACGGGCCTTTCGGCCCGTTTTTTTATGCGTTCTGACGCCACCATTCGGCGAGCAGTACGCCGGTTGCGACCGAGACGTTGAGGCTTTCTACGTTGCCGGTGCCGCCAATCGACAGGCTCATGTCACCCTGTTTGAACGCGGTATCAGAAAGACCTTCACGCTCCTGCCCTAACACCAGCACCATTTTCTCCGGCAGCTGAGCCTGCGCCAGCGGCGTGCCCTGATGGCTGGAGGTGGTGACGATGGTGTAACCCGCTTTACGGAACGCTTCCAGACCTTCACTGAAGGTTGCGCCGCTGATGGCCTGCACATGCTCAGCACCGCCTTCTGCGGTACGTACCGCTGCGCCGGACTCCAGCAGTGAGGCGTCATTCACCAGCAAACCTTTTACGCCGAAGTGCGCGCAGCTGCGCATAATCGCGCCGAGGTTATGCGGGTTGCTGACATCTTCCAGTGCCAGCACGCAATCTTTGGTATTCGCCTGGCTCAGCCATTCAGAAACCGCCATACCCATGCGCTTTTTGATCAGGAAGCAGACGCCACCATGATGCTCAGTGCCTGACGCTTTGGTAATCTCTGCATCTTCCACGACGTGATAGGCTTTGCGGTTAGCCGCCAGCCAGCGCAGCGCTTCGCGGAAACGCGGTGTCACTTCCTGCACGAACCAGGCGCGAACAATCGCTTCAGGACGGCTCTGGAACAGCGCCTGACAGGCGTTCTCACCATAGACGCGCGTCTCTTCGTTACGCTGACGACGGATCTGTTCGGGATCGACGAAGCTTTTGCCGCTGATGCCGCCGTGATCCGGCTTATCGCTTTCGGTTGCCGGACGATCTGCTGATGGCGCGCGTGACACGGTGCGCCACGGGGAATCGCTGCTGCCATAGGCGCCGCGATTATCATCGCCACGATCGTTGCGGCGGCCTGCGCCATCGTCTGAACGGCGTGGAGCGCTACGTCCGCCTTCATCACGACGCGGTGAACTGCTGCGACCGGTGTCGTCGCTGCGACGGCCAGCGGAGCGACCACCTTCCTGACTGCGTTCAGTACGGGGGCCAGACGAACGACGATTATCATCCGAACGGGCAGCAGCGTGACCACCTTTGCCTGTACGAGGATTAGGCGCGCGCGCGCTTTTATCGTCCTCGCCACGCACGTACATCACCTTAACCTTACCGCTCTTGCCTTTAAATTCGTCGTTCATGTCTTCCTCCTGCATTGAGAGCGCGCAGATTACCTGATGTGCTGGCGCTTAGCTATCAACTATTGAACCTATAGAGCAATCCAGATTGAGAGGGAATCCGTCCCCTTTCATAATGAACAATATTTACCAGACTGACACTTTTCAACATCAGAGGTTCCTATGAATACGGTATGCGCTTCCTGTCAGGCAACCAATCGCGTTCCTGAAGAACGCCTTGCCGACGTGGCGAAATGTGGTCGCTGTGGAAATGCGTTATTTGATGGCGAAGTGGTGAATGCCACCAGCGCTAACTTTGACAAATATCTGCAGGATGATCTGCCGGTGGTGATCGATTTCTGGGCGCCCTGGTGTGGTCCCTGTGTCAATTTTGCGCCGGTGTTTAAAGATGTCGCCAGTGAACGCAGCGGTAAAGTCCGCTTTATTAAAGTGAACACCGAAGCGGAGCCGGCCCTGAGCGCCCGTTTCAACATTCGCAGCATCCCGACCATCATGCTGTTTAAGAACGGCGAGCGGGTCGACATGCTGAATGGCGCGATGCCTAAAGCGCCTTTCAATGAATGGCTGGATGAGTCACTTTAATCTTCAGAGGCCAGCCTGGCTGGCCTTTTCCTTTTCGCCTGCGCTTCGATTACACTGACGTTTTTCCTGCCCTGAATACTCATGTCTGATAATGCTGTTTTGCGCTTGCGCACCCAACGCCTGGCCCGATCCACCCGTCCTTTCCTCGCGCGCGGGAATCGGGTCATCCGCTGTCAGGGCTGCCTGCTGCCAGAGGTCAACTGTCTCTGCAGTCAGATCGTGCCGCAGTCCGCCCGTAGCCGCTTCTGCCTGGTGATGTTCGATACCGAGCCGATGAAGCCGAGCAACACCGGCCGGCTGATTGCCGATATTCTGCCGGAAACTCAGGCTTTTGGCTGGTCACGCACCGAGCCGGATCCGCTGCTGCTGGCGGCGGTGCGCAATCCCGATTATCAGCCGCTGGTGGTTTTCCCGGCCGCTTATGCCGACCCCGGTCGCGAAGTGCTGACAACGCCGCCCGCCAGTGGCAAGCCGCCGCTGTTTATTATGCTGGACGGCACCTGGACCGAAGCCCGCAAAATGTTCCGTAAAAGCCCCTGGCTCGACGCCCTGCCGGTGATGTCGCTGGATGTCAGCACCCCGTCGCGCTATACGCTGCGTGAAGCCCACGGCGCAGGTCAGCACTGCACTGCTGAAGTGGCCGCGGCGCTGCTGGCGCAGGCGGGCGATCGGCTGGCGGCTGAGGCGTTATCTCACCATTTTGATCAGTTCCGCGCGGCCTATCTGGCAGGGAAACCGCACCACGCCGGACAGGCTTAATCGCCCAGTCACCTCCTGGCGGGAGCGTCCCTGCGGTGACAGAGATTAAAATCGGGATGCGCAGCCTGCGATCTGCCCGGAAGCACTGCCAGCAAAAAGCGTTTACAATCACGCAAATCCCGAACTCTGGAGAGCGAGATGAGCCAACGCGGACTGGAAGCGCTGTTACGACCTAAATCAATTGCGGTGATTGGTGCCTCGGTCACGCCAGGGCGCGCCGGATACTTTATGATGCGTAACCTGCTGGCGGGCGGTTTTAGCGGCCCGGTGTTGCCGGTGACGCCGAAATATAAAGCGGTCAGCGGCGTACTGGCCTGGCCCACTATCGACAGCTTACCTTTCGCGCCAGACCTGGCAGTAATCTGCACCCATTCAAAACGTAACCTCGAACTGCTGCAACAGCTCGGGGAGAAAGGCTGCAAGGCCTGCATTATTCTCTCTGCGCCCGCCAGCCAGTCGGCCGAACTCAAAGCCTGTGCCAGCCAGTGGCAGATACGTCTGCTGGGCCCGAACAGTCTTGGCCTGCTGGCCCCCTGGCAGGGATTGAATGCCAGCTTCTCGCCAGTGCCGATAGAGAAAGGCCGTATCGCATTTATCTCCCAGTCCGCCGCCGTATCCAACACCATTCTCGATTGGGCGCAGCAGCGTAATCTCGGATTCTCCTGGTTTATCGCGCTGGGTGACAGTCTGGATACCGATGTCGATGATCTGCTCGACTTCCTGGCTCGCGACGGTAAAACCAGCGCTATCCTGCTCTATCTTGAGCACCTCAGCGATGCGCGTCGTTTTGTTTCTGCCTCACGCAGCGCCTCCCGTAATAAACCGATTCTGGTGATCAAGAGTGGTCGCAGCCGGGAAGCACAGGCGCTGCTGGACACCCACAGCGGTCTTGACGCCGCCTGGGATGCAGCCATTCAGCGTGCCGGGTTACTGCGGGTGCAGGATACTCATGAGCTCTTCTCCGCCGTTGAGTCGCTGAGTCATATGCGGCCGCTGCGTGGCGACAGGCTGATGATCATCAGTAATGGTGCCGCCCCCGCCGCGCTGGCGCTGGATGAGCTCTATGCCCGCAACGGGAAACTGGCGCAGCTCAGCGAGCAGACGATTCAGCAGCTCGAGGCGCTGTTGCCCGCTGGCGCAGGCCGCGGCAACCCGCTGGATTTAAAAGATGACGCCACAGCAGAACGTTATGCCGCCTGCACAGAGATCCTGCTCGACAGCCATGAACTTGATGCATTGATGATTATTCATGCGCCAAGCGCGGTCGCGCCCGCGACTGAAACGGCCGGACATCTGATCGACACCATCGCCCGTCACCCGCGCGGTAAGCTGGTGACGCTGCTGACCAACTGGAGCGGCGAGTTCTCTTCACAAGCCGCGCGCCGTGCCTTTACGCAGGCGGGGATACCGACCTGGCGCACGCCAGAGGGAACGGTGACCGCTTTTATGCATCAGGTTGAGTACCGCCGTAACCAGAAGCAGCTGCGCGAAACCCCTGCCCTGCCCGCCACCCTGAACCTGGACAGTGCCCATGCACACCAGCTGCTGTCACAGGCGCTGGAGCGCGGTGTTACCGCGCTGGATACCCATGAAGTGCAGCCGGTACTGCAGGCTTACGGCCTGGCCACGCTGCCGACCTGGATCGCCAGCGACAGTAAGGCGGCAGTGGCGATTGCCGATCAGATTGGCTATCCGGTGGCGCTAAAATTGCGTTCACCCGATATCGCGCATAAATCGGAGGTGCAGGGCGTGATGCTCTACCTGCGTAATGCCAGCGAAGTGGAGCATGCCGCTGAGGCCATTTTTGATCGGGTAAAACAGACGTTGCCGCAGGCACGTATCGAAGGGCTGCTGGTTCAGAGCATGGCGAGTCGTGCAGGCGCACAGGAGCTGCGGGTCGTGGTCGAACAGGATGCCCTGTTTGGCCCGATCATTATGCTGGGGGAAGGCGGCGTTGAATGGCAGGCCGATAAACAGGCTGCCGTTGCCCTCCCCCCGCTGAATATGACGCTGGCACGCTATCTGGTGATTCAGGCGATCAAGAGCGGAAAAATCCGCAGCCGCAGCGCGCTGAATCCGCTGGATATCCCCGGTTTAAGCCAGCTGCTGGTGCAGGTCTCTAACCTGGTGGTGGATTGCCCGGAGATCCAGCGACTGGATATTCATCCGCTGCTGGCGGCGGGCAATGATTTTACCCTGCTGGATGTCACCCTGACGCTGGCTCCGTTCCACGGCGATAACGAAGCACGGCTGGCAATACGTCCTTATCCTCAGCATCTGGAAGAGCAGGTAGAGTTAAAGGATGGGCAATTCTGCCTGTTCCGGCCCATTCTGCCAGAGGATGAGCCCCTGCTGCGCGATTTCATCAGTCAGGTCACCAAAGAGGATCTCTATTACCGCTACTTCAGTGAAATCAGTGAGTTTACTCATGATGATCTCGCCAACATGACCCAGATCGATTATGACCGCGAGATGGCGATTGTGGCGGTACGTCAGCATCATGGACGATCCGAGATCATCGGCGTCACCCGCGCTATCTCTGATGCAGATAACATTGATGCGGAGTTTTCGGTGCTGGTCCGTTCCGACCTGAAAGGCTTAGGCATGGGCCGTCGTCTGCTGGAAAAAATGATCCGCTATACCCGGCATCACGGCTTGCAACAATTGAACGGTATCACCATGCCCCATAACCGCGGCATGATTACGCTGGCACGAAAGCTAAACTTTCATGTTGATATTCAACTGGATGACGGTATTGTCAGCCTGAAATTGTCTTTACAGAATGAGATCAACTAACCTTGTAGAGAAAGGTAAAAAACGTTCGAATCGGCGAAGTTGATGTTATTATTTGTGGTTATAACCCTGATTTGATGGCAAAAGGCCATGCAATGAACAGAGAAGAAGTGCACTGTGATGTTGTCTAAATTTAAACGTAACAAACACCAACAACACCTCGCACAGCTGCCGAAACTGTCACAATCCGTTGCGGATGTGTCGACACTTTACTCGCCTGCCGAATTTCGCCAGACGTTGCTGGAGAAGATTGCGGCAGCGCAGACTCGCATCTGTATTGTTGCGCTCTATCTGGAAAATGATGATGCCGGACGTGCCGTCATGGATGCGCTTTATAGTGCGAAGCAGGCGCGGCCGGAGCTGGATATTTCGATTCTGGTTGACTGGCACCGTGCGCAGCGTGGGCGAATTGGCGCAGCGCGAGGCGTAACCAATGCCGACTGGTATTGCGAAATGGCGACACGTTATCCGGATATCGCCATCCCGGTTTATGGAATCCCGGTCAATACCCGTGAAGCGCTGGGCGTGCTCCACCTTAAAGGGTTCATTATTGATGATATGCTGCTCTACAGCGGCGCCAGCATCAATGATGTCTACCTGCATCAGCATGATAAGTATCGCTATGACCGTTACCAGGTTATCCGTAATTCCCAGCTGACAGATACGATGTATGACTGGATCACGCTCAATCTGAAGTCAGCGGAAGCGGTAAACCGACTCGATTTTGCTGAGCGCCCCTCAAGTCCTGAAATTAAAAATGAGACACGCCAGTTCCGTCAGGACCTGCGCGGTTTCAATTATCAGTTTGAAGGGAATGCCGGCAACGATGAACTGACGGTCACGCCGCTGGTCGGTCTGGGTAAGCATAGCCTGCTCAATAAAACCATTTTCCACCTGATGCCCTGTGCGGAACAGAAGCTGATCATCTGTACCCCTTACTTCAACATGCCCGCCTTGCTGGTACGTAATATCATTCATCTTCTGCGTCAGGGAAAACAGGTTGAGATCATCGTCGGCGATAAAACAGCCAATGACTTCTATATTGCGCCCGATCAGCCGTTCAAAATCATAGGCGCGCTGCCTTACCTGTATGAAATCAATCTGCGTCGCTTTATGAGCCGTTTGCACTACTACGTTACGACCGATCAGCTGGTCGTGAGACTGTGGAAGGATGGCGAGAACAGTTATCACCTTAAAGGAATGTGGGTTGATGACGAATGGCAGCTGATTACCGGTAATAACCTCAATCCACGTGCCTGGCGGCTCGATCTGGAAAATGCGGTGCTGATCCACGATCCTCATCAGGAGTTAGCGGCTCAGCGTGAGAAGGAGCTGACGTTAATCCGGCAGAACACGACGGTAGTGACGCATTTCCGTGAGCTTGAGAGTATTGCTGATTACCCGGCCAAGGTGCGCAAGCTGATTCGCCGTCTGCGCCGGATACGTATCGATCGCCTGATCAGCCGGATTCTTTAATCGCTGCGGCCAATAAGGCATCTGCTATGCGAATTGTGCTGCTTGCTGGGCTGTTGCGTAGTGGATGCGCCCATATGGCAAAAGATCAGTAGAGCGGACGGGATAAAGCGGAGCATTTTGTCGCCTCTGCAGTTCTGGCCGCTGCCGGTAGTGAATATGGGAAGGCAGCGTCAGCACCATTCTGACCGGCAAAGTCAGACTGTTTCATTAACGCCTGGGGCGGGAAAAGAGTGGTATGACAGCCGCCCGAATGGCAGCGGCTGGAGCTGGAAAGATTTCGCATGGGATGCCGCCGGTGCTGCCAGCGGCATTGCCCTGTGGAATCTGAGTCAGTAGCTTTCTCTGTTAAAGCTTAATCCCCTTACCGCGCTTGTGCAGCAACAGCGACACCAGAAATGCCACCGCGCCCATCGCTGAAACATACCAGAAGAAAGTCGTCTCAATCCCCTGCTGCTTCATCAGCAACGCAACATACTCTGCCGACCCACCAAAGATCGCATTCGCTACTGCGTAAGATAGCCCTACACCCAGTGCGCGCACCTGTGGCGGAAACATTTCTGCTTTAAGAATGCCACTGATGGCGGTGTAGAAGCTGGTAATCAGCAGCGCCAGCATGATTAACAGGAAAGCCACACCGGGACTTTGCACGTTTTGCAACAGCGTCAGAATGGGGACCGTACAGATGGCCGCGCCCGCGCCAAAAATCATCATTGAGGTGCGACGACCGATTTTATCTGACAGGGCACCGATAATCGGCTGAATCAGCATAAAGACCAGCAGCGCACCGGTCATCAGGCCGCTGGCGGTTTTAGGATCCATACCTGACGTATTAACCAGATACTTCTGCATGTAGGTGGTGAAGGTGTAAAAACTCAGGGAGCCGCCTGCGGTGAAACCCAGCACCATCAGGAAGGGACGAGTATGATTGCGCAGTAACCCGATTACGCTACCCGCATCGCGATGTTCGCGGCTCGTCTTATCTGAGGTCTCTTCCAGTGAACGTCGTAACCATAATGCGACAACGGCGAGCAGTGCGCCGAGGAAGAACGGAATACGCCAGCCCCAGCTTCGCAGTTCTGCATCCGTCAGCAAAAATTGCAGGACCACGACGGTGAGTACCGCCGCTAACTGACCACCTATCAGCGTGACATACTGGAATGAGGCGTAGAATCCTTTGCGTCCTTCCAGAGCCACTTCACTCATGTAGGTTGCACTGGTCCCATATTCTCCGCCCACCGATAATCCCTGAAACATACGCGCCAGCAGCAGAATGACGGGCGCAGCCACGCCGATCGTTTCATAACCGGGTAAGCAGGCGATCACCAGCGAACCAAAACACATCATGCAGACCGAAACCAGCATCGAATTTTTTCGGCCATGTTTGTCGCCGATATAGCCGAATAGCCAGCCGCCAATCGGACGCATTAAAAATCCTGCCGCAAAAACGCCCGCTGTCTGTAACAACTGAGTGGTGGTATCGCCTTGCGGAAAGAAAATGTGGGCAAAATAGAGTGAGAAGAAGGAGTAAACGTAGAAGTCGAACCACTCAACCAGGTTACCTGATGACGCGCCGACGATAGCCCAGATACGTTTCTTTGTATCATCCGTCTGAGTTTTATTATTTGTGGGTGCCATGCCTTACCTCTGTTCCTTGCTGATCAACAGCGTTTAAAGGAGTGAGTAAAGCATTTAAGTCTACTGAAGGTAAAGGCGGCGTAATCCGAGATTATTATTGTGAGCCATGTCGCTAATTATCGAAAAATCAGCGGGTTGCTGGTCATTCAGAAGTGGAGAAAGGGGAATTAATGGTGACATACCGCGTGCCTGCAGATCATATATTTTCAGCTTAACGTGGCAAAGTGCAGACGTAAAAAAGCCCCGCACTTTCGTGCGGGGCTTCTTCACTTATTTGATGCCTGGCAGTTCCCTACTCTCGCATGGGGAGACCCCACACTACCATCGGCGCTACGGCGTTTCACTTCTGAGTTC
>NZ_JALNPM010000011.1:0-176061 GCF_024520875.1 Pantoea sp. Ft-CA_14
GGCGGCGCAGTCTCCTGTGCCTCCTGACCCGTTTTCCGTTTCCGGTTTGCCGTGTCAGTGGAGGCGCATTATAGGGAACGGCTCAGATAGCGCAAGTGCAAATTGAGACTTTTTTTCTGTTCGTCTGAAATTTGCACAAAAGCGCTGTTTTACCCCTTTTTAATGCGCGCCGGAAGCTCTGCCAGGCTATTAATCACCCAATCTGCTGCTGCTTCACCTTCAGCAGTGACCGGTTTGCCGCTGCGCACCAGTACTTTCATGCCGACACCGGCAGCCTGCCCTGCCAGCATATCTTCCAGCTTGTCACCCACCATATAAGAAGCGGCCATATCAATATTCAGTTCTTCCTGTGCCGTCAACAGCATACCCGGCTGAGGCTTGCGGCAGTCACAGGCCTGACGGAACTCTGCTACTGTTGCTTCAGGATGGTGAGGACAGAAATAGATGCCATCAAGATCAACATCGCGATCGGCCAGCGACCAGTCCATCCATTCTGTCAGCCGCATAAAGGTATCTTCAGTAAACATACCGCGCGCGATGCCAGACTGATTGGTCACAACCACCAGCGCAAAACCCATTGCCTTCAGTTGTTGCAGCGCTTCAATCGTGCCGTCAATAAACTGGAAGTCATCGATCTCATGGACATAGCCATTATCGACATTAAGGGTGCCATCACGATCAAGAAAAATAGCGGGGACTTTATTCGCCACGTAGAAACTCCTGCTGTAAAAATTGCCGATCAGTATCGCATGATTGCTATAAAAGGGAGAATGTCAGATTGAATCACTTCCATTGATTTAGACGTCTGGATGCCTTAACATCCATCCAGCTTTTATACCGAATAAAAGCGACGAGGCTTCCCACACCACGGACAACGCAACACGATAATAAATAACATAATGATTAAACTAGAAAATATCACCAAGGTGTTTCAGCAAGGCACGCGGTCTGTTCCGGCGTTAAGGGATGTCAGCCTGCACGTGCCTGCCGGACAGATTTATGGCGTTATCGGTGCTTCCGGTGCCGGTAAAAGTACGTTGATTCGTTGCGTTAACCTGCTGGAGCGCCCTACTTCGGGCCGCGTACTGGTAGACGGTGCTGATTTAACCGCACTCAACGAACGTCAGTTAACCCAGGCGCGCCGCCAGATCGGCATGATCTTCCAGCACTTTAATCTGATGAACTCCCGTACCGTCGCGGGTAACGTCTCTCTTCCACTGGAACTCGGTAATCTCTCCCGCGCTCAGATCACGGCTCGCGTAACTGAACTGCTGGAACTGGTGGGATTATCAGACAAGCATGATGCCTGGCCCGCCAATCTGTCGGGCGGACAGAAGCAGCGTGTCGCGATTGCCCGCGCCCTGGCCAGCAATCCCAAGGTTCTGCTGTGTGATGAAGCCACCAGCGCACTGGATCCCGCGACGACCCGCTCTATTCTGGAATTGCTTAAAGACATTAACCGCCGGCTTGGGCTGACGATTCTGCTGATCACTCATGAAATGGATGTAGTGAAACGCATCTGCGATCAGGTTGCGGTCATCAGTCACGGTGAACTGATTGAGAAAGATAGCGTCAGTGAGGTCTTCTCTCATCCTAAGACACCGCTGGCGCAGCAGTTTATTCAGTCTACGCTGCATCTGGATATTCCGGATGATTACCAGCAGCGCCTTTCTGCCACCGCCGCTGAAGGCACCGTGCCCCTGCTGCGACTGGAATTCACCGGTAAATCGGTTGATGCGCCGCTGCTGTCTGAAGCTGCCCGCCGTTACAACGTGAATAACAACATTATCAGTGCCCAGATGGATTACGCCGGTGGCGTGAAGTTCGGCATTATGCTGGCCGAAATGCACGGCACAGAAAGCGATACCCGCGAGGCGATAGCCTGGCTGAAGGAGAATCATGTGAAAGTAGAGGTGTTAGGTTATGTCTGAAGCGATGATGTGGTTGCTGGGACGGGGCGTGTGGGAAACGCTGATGATGACCTTCGTCTCGGGCTTTTTCGGTTTTGTGCTGGGTCTGCCGGTCGGCGTTTTACTCTATGTCACCCGTCCGGGCCAGATTCTGCAGAATCAGGGACTTTATCGCGTGCTCTCCGCGCTGGTGAATATCTTCCGCTCCATTCCTTTCATTATCTTACTGGTCTGGATGATTCCTTTTACTCGCGTAATCGTCGGCACCTCAATCGGACTGCAGGCGGCCATCGTGCCGTTGACCGTTGGCGCGGCGCCGTTTATCGCACGTATGGTTGAAAATGCCTTGCTGGAACTGCCAACCGGACTGATTGAAGCATCACGTGCCATGGGCGCCACACCAATGCAGATCATCCGTAAGGTTCTGCTGCCGGAAGCGATGCCTGGCCTGGTGAATGCTGCGACCATCACCCTGATTACCCTGGTTGGTTACTCCGCCATGGGTGGCGCGGTGGGTGCCGGTGGTCTGGGCCAGATCGGTTATCAGTATGGTTATATCGGATATAACGCCACTGTGATGAATACGGTATTGGTGTTGTTAGTGGTTTTGGTGTATCTCATTCAATTCTGTGGCGACCGCATCGTGCATGCGGTGTCCCATAAATAAGCCAGCAATATCACATTATTAAGAAGGAAAGGATATGTCTTTCAGATTCAAGAAAATTGCCGCTGTGGGTGCACTGATTGGCGCGATTGCGCTGGCAGGATGCGATCAAAAAGAGAAAGACCCTAACCACATCAAAGTGGGTGTGATTGTCGGTGCTGAGCAGCAGGTTGCTGAAGCAGCGCAGAAAGTTGCCAAAGAGAAATATGGTCTGGACGTTGAGCTGGTCACCTTCAACGATTACGTACTGCCGAATGAAGCGCTGAGCAAAGGCGATATCGACGTCAACGCTTTCCAGCACAAACCGTATCTGGATCAGCAGATCAAAGATCGTGGCTACAAGCTGGTTTCAGTGGGTAACTCCTTCGTCTACCCAATCGCGGGCTATTCGAAAAAGATCAAGTCACTGGATGAACTGCAGGATGGCGCTCAGGTTGCCATTCCAAACGACCCGACCAACCTGGGCCGTACGCTGCTGCTGCTGCAGAAAGTGGGTCTGATCAAGCTGAAAGATGGCGTGGGCCTGCTGCCAACCTCACTGGATATCACTGAAAACCCTAAGCATCTGAAAATTGTTGAGCTGGAAGCGCCGCAGCTGCCTCGCTCACTGGACGATCAGCAGATCGCGCTGGCGGTTATCAACACCACCTACGCCAGCCAGATTGGCCTGACGCCAGCCAAAGATGGCATTTTCGTCGAAGATAAAGATTCACCGTACGTGAACCTGATTGTGGCGCGCGAAGATAATAAAGATGCGGAAAACGTGAAGAAATTCGTCAAGGCTTACCAGTCTGACGAAGTCTACGATGCCGCTAACAAAGTCTTTAACGGCGGCGCGGTTAAAGGCTGGTAATTCAGCTGTTCATCTCCTTAAGGGCGGCGCTATGCCGCCCTTTCTGTTATTGGGTGCCCTGCCCGACTTGTTATTTATTCTTGTCCTTGTTTCAATAACGCCACTTTTTGAAACCTGAGGATGTTGCCATGCGTTTTTTACCGCTCTGCTTGTTAGCATTGATGCTGACAGGGTGTGTTCATGAGTATCACCCGATAAGCAGCGCACCGTCCCGGCCGCAGCAATCCAGTGAACCCACCCGTAAGCCTGTGTCACGACCGGCACCGGTTAAGCTCTATACCGATGCCGCCGATCTGGTCAGCAAGCCGTTCCGCGATCTGGGTGAAGTCTCCGCTGAAGATTGCCAGATGAGTAATCAGAACTCCCCAGCCAACATCGCTACTGCACGTAAACGCCTGCAGATCAAAGCGTCACAGATGAAAGCCAATGCGGTGCTGCTGCATCAGTGTGAAATCGTCACCGGCACGCCAGGCTGCTATCGTCAGGCGGTGTGTCAGGGTTCGGCACTGAAAGTCAGCAATCAATGAGTGAATTCGCCTTTGCGCAAATTGGGGTAATCCGCTCACCGTGGAAGGAGAAGTTTGCCGTACCGCGCCAGCCAGGGCTGGTGCAGGATGGCGGCGGCGAACTGCACCTGCAGCCACCTTACAATCAGCCGGAAGCGGTGCGTGGACTGGAAGCGTTCAGCCACCTCTGGCTGCTGTTTGTCTTCCATCAGACGATGGAGGGCGGCTGGCGTCCCACGGTTCGGCCTCCCCGACTGGGCGGCAATGCGCGCATGGGTGTATTTGCGACACGTTCAACGTTCCGTCCCAATCCCATTGGCATGTCGCTGGTTGAGCTAAAAGGTATCAGGATTGAAAAACAGCAGGTGATCCTGCAGCTTGGCAGTCTGGATCTGGTCGATGGCACCCCGGTGGTGGATATCAAACCTTATCTGCCCTTTGCCGAAGCATTGCCGCATGCCCAGGCGGGTTTTGCTCAGGCGGCACCTGCGGCTGATATGCCGGTTCGCTTCTCCGCGCTGGCACAACAGCAGCTTCACCAGCAGTCGCGCTACCCCAATCTGGCTCGCTTTATCAGTGAAGTGCTGGCACAGGATCCCCGTCCCGCTTACCGTCAGGGCGAAACGCAGGCGCGGGAATATGCGGCCTGGCTGATGGATTTTAATGTACGCTGGCGCATTGACGATGCCGGTACTGAAGTGATCGCTATCGACCCGCGTTAAAACCCGCTTTTGAGCCGGTGATCTCACTGGTACACTAGCCGCCAGCAAAATTCTGTCTGTGACTTTCCGATCAACTGGAACCGTAATCAATGCGTACTACTCAATATCTGCTCTCTACTCAGAAAGAGACGCCTTCCGACGCTGAAGTGATCAGCCACCAGCTGATGCTGCGCGCCGGTATGATCCGCAAACTGGCTTCTGGCTTGTACACCTGGTTACCGACCGGGGTTCGCGTGCTGAAAAAAGTCGAAAACATCGTGCGCGAAGAGATGAACAACGCGGGCGCGGTTGAGATTTTAATGCCGGTTGTGCAGCCCGCCGACCTGTGGCAGGAGAGCGGTCGCTGGGAGGAGTATGGCCCGGAACTGTTACGTATTGCAGATCGCCACGAGCGTCCGTTCGTGCTGGGTCCGACGCATGAAGAGGTGGTCACTGACCTGATCCGCAATGAGCTGAGCTCTTATAAGCAACTGCCGCTCAACCTCTATCAGATCCAGACCAAATTCCGTGATGAAGTCCGTCCGCGCTTTGGCGTGATGCGTTCACGTGAATTCATCATGAAAGATGCTTACTCGTTCCACGTTTCGCAGGAGTCGCTGCAGGAAACGTATGACGCGATGTACCGCGCCTATAGCCAGATCTTCAGCCGTATGGGTCTGGATTTCCGCGCCGTGCAGGCCGACACCGGCTCGATTGGCGGCAGCGCCTCCCATGAGTTCCAGGTTCTGGCGCAGAGCGGTGAAGATGATGTGATCTTCTCTACCGATTCTGATTACGCGGCCAACATTGAGCTGGCCGAAGCCGTCGCACCCGCTGGTGAGCGCGCAGCGCCGTCGCAGGAGATGCAACTGGTCGAGACGCCAGACGCAAAAACCATCGCGGAGCTGGTTGAGCAATTCAATGTGCCTGTTGAAAAAACAGTGAAAACGCTGATTGTTAAAGGTGCTGAAGAGAGCGGCCACGCGCTGGTTGCCCTGCTGGTACGCGGCGATCATCAGCTTAATGAGATCAAAGCGGAGAAGTCAGAGATCGTTGCGTCACCGCTGGTGTTCGCGACCGAAGAAGAGATTCGCGCTGCAGTGGGTGCCGGACCGGGTTCAATCGGCCCGGTTGGTCTGCAGATGCCTGTTATTGCTGATCGTACCGTGGCGAAGATGAGCGACTTCAGCGCCGGTGCCAACGTCGATGGTAAGCACTACTTCGGCATTAACTGGGAGCGCGATCTGCCGCTGGCCAGCGTTGCGGATATCCGTAACGTGGTCGAAGGCGATTTAAGCCCGGATGGTAAAGGCACGCTGCAGATTAAGCGCGGCATCGAAGTCGGTCATATTTTCCAGCTCGGCACCAAGTATTCTGACGCGCTGAAAGCGTCTGTTCAGGGCGAAGATGGCCGCAATCAGGTGATGAGCATGGGCTGCTACGGCATCGGCATCACCCGCGTTGTTGCGGCAGCCATTGAGCAGAACCATGACGACCGCGGCATCATCTGGCCAGCCGCACTGGCACCTTTCGAGGTTGCGATTCTGCCAATGAATATGCAGAAATCGTTCCGGGTTAAAGAGCTGGCGGAAGAGCTGTATGCCACCCTGCGTGCTAAAGGCGTTGAGGTTATTCTGGATGACCGTAAAGAGCGTCCGGGCGTGATGTTCGCTGATATGGAACTGATCGGTGTGCCACACACCATCGTCATTGGTGATCGCAATCTCGATAATCAGGAGATTGAGTACAAATCACGTCGTGCCGGTGAGAAGCAGATGATTAAGCAGGATGAAATTGTTGAATTCCTGCTGAAGGCTCTGAATAAGTAAGTTCTTAGCGTTAATCAAAGCGGGCTGAATCTGGCCGCAACAGATGAGCTCAACGCGAAGGGAACCGGGTCAGGAGAGGAAAGCGTCCCGCGCCAGGGACGGTGCGGGCCGAGCGGCCATGGATGGCGTTAGCGACTTTCCGATCTGACCGCGTTCCCTGAGCAGGCTCGATCTCTTCGCCGCTCGCCCCTGACGTTGTAAGTACTCAAACGCCCCGCCTGCGGGGCGTTTTTTATTGTACCTTGCCGCGCATCGATTTAGTTGAACTGCGGCGGGCTTTTCCTTCAAGACGGCGCTCTTTTGAGGCGCGGGTCGGCCGCGTGGCGCGCCGGGCTTTTTCCACGGTACTCAGCTCCTTGATCAGATTAACCAGACGTTGCAGCGCCGCTTCACGATTCATCTCCTGACTGCGATACTCCTGCGCCTTGATCACCACAACGCCATCACCGGTAATCAAATGATGAGTGGCGGTGAGCAGCCGCTCTTTATAAAACGCGGGCAGTGAAGAGGCAGCGATATCGAAGCGCAGATGAATGGCGGTGCTGGCTTTATTGACATGTTGTCCGCCTGCGCCCTGAGCACGAATCGCCGTCAGCTCAATCTCACTCTCCGGAATCTCAACCGAACGGGATAGCATAATCATAAGCTCGCTCCCCACACCTTAACCACGTTGACCTCCGATAACCTGTTCATCAAATTAACCTTTTGTGCTCTGATTTATTCCGCCTCAGACAGCGGAATCTGTCACTTTAGCAGTGATTCGCGCACTGTTCCTGCTTTACGCAGGCTGATTTCCTCTAAATGGCTATGATATAGTCGCCAGTTAACCAGAGTATTTACGCTCTGCCGAGGAGGGCCACGTGCAAAATTATTGTGAGTTAGTTCGCCGGAAGTATGCCGAAATCGGCAGCGGGGATTTAGGTTACATACCGGATGCGATTGGCTGCGCATTGAAGGCACTTAATGATGTTGCCGCAAATACTGAGCTAAACTCTTCTGTCAGGGAACAGGCGGCCTACGCCGCTGCTAACTTATTGGTGAGCGACTATGTTGATAAATGAAGCGTACCAACCTATCAATTGCGATGATTACGATAATCTGGAACTCGCCTGCCAGAACAACTGGATGCTGTCGCTGGAAATGAAAGATGGCGAGCAGCTTAAGGCAAAAGCCAAAGAGATCTTTTCACGTAAGAACGTTGAATATCTGGCTATCGATCTTTCCGGTGAACATCGCGAATTACGTCTCGACCATATCGCCAGCTTCACCCATCCCGAGTTGGGTACGGTGGTTGTCAGCGCAGAGTAACCTACGCATTCAGGGCGGGACCTTTCCGCCCTGTTAAACTTCAGGGCTGCAACGAACTGTAGTACGCCGCTAAATCCGCCATATCGCTGTCACTCAATCCCGCCACAAACGCCTTCATGACTTCAGCCTGACCGCCACTGCGTTCGCCCTTTTTATAGGCCTGCAGCGCATGTTCCAGATAAGGTGCGTGCTGCCCGGCCAGGTCAGGATAGAGCGGCACCGCCGCTTTTCCTGCTGCGCCATGACAGGCCATGCAACTGCCCGCTTTCTGTGCGCCGCGCTGCGCATCACCCGCTGCCCATGCCGGTAACACGGTGACCGCTAAACAGGCAATAAGCCACTGTTTCATTATTGTTGTTCTCCTGCGCCGCATGCTCCGTCCCAGACTATCTGCCAGCCCTGCTGATCAGTGGCCGCGCCATCACGGGTGACAAAAAGAGTCGGAACGCAGACCAGCGTCTGGTTATAAAAAATTAACGGCAGCCGTTCACGCTGCCACGGCGGTATCTGTAACTCCTGCCACAGTTTTTTCATTTCCCTTCCGCCACGACGGCCCACCAGATGGACATAACCCTGTGCGTGAAACCGCACGCTGACCTGCTCATCCGGCTCAGGATAGCGCAACAGGCTCTGCGACTGGCTGGCACGCAGCGTGCCAAGATTCTGCGGTAACGCCAGCGGCTGGCAGAGATTGGGCCATGCCAGCTCGGTGTCGCGCAGTGAACTGAACAACGGCAGCCAGTAGAGCTGCTGACGGTAACGACGAAGTTCAGCCTGACCGAATCGCAGCCGGGGCTGCGCATCCTCCCGGCTCGCCATCACTTCGTCGTGGATGCGTTTCAGCGCTTCACGGGACGGCATCGCCCCACCCTGTCCGGCGATCCAGCGCCGCAATAAGGCATTAGCACGCAGCTCACTCATGGCCATTAAGGGTGGAAAGTGCAGGCTGCCATCAGGCTGGATCAGCTCTGCCAGTTGCCCGACGAGCAGTTCATCCAGCAACTGCTCCTGCTCACTGCATAACGCCGCACTGCGGGCCGCTGCCTCGGCAAAATGGGGCCAGCGCTGGTGAAGCTCAGGCAGCAGCCGCTGACGCAGAAAGTTGCGGTCGTAGCGAAGATCCTGATTGCTCTCATCTTCAATCCACGCCAGCTGATGCGCGTCGGCATAGGCTTCAAGCGACTGTCGCGTCTGATTCAGCAGCGGACGCACCAGCTGATGAGAACCCAGCGTGCGTGTAGCGGGCATCGCTGCCAGCCCGGCGGGACCACTGCCGCGCTTCAGCGCCAGCAGGAATGTTTCGCACTGATCGTCGAGGTGCTGCGCTGTGAGTAACACTTCGCCCGGCTGCAGTGCCGCACTCAGCGCCTGATAACGGGCAGTGCGGGCGGCTGCTTCAATGCCGTTTTCCCGGCCATCAACGTTAACGCGGAGCACTTCACAGGGCAGCTGCCACTGCGCGCAAATCGTCTGGCAATGGGTTGCCCAGCGATCGGCATTCGGGCTAAGCCCATGGTGAACATGCAGTGCCCGCAGGCGCAACTGAGGATGCTGCTGCTGCCAGCCGCGAAGCTGATGCAGCAGCACGGTTGAATCCAGTCCACCGCTGAATGCGACCACCAGGGCGGCATCAGGTTGCAACAGAGTGTCAAAAGCGGGCAAAGACATGGCAGAATCCAGAAAATCGGGCCACTGAATGTCGCCCGCTGAGCGCGCTATTTTACGCCTGATAAAGCTCCAGCGGCAAACCATCCGGATCGGCAAAGAAAGTGCATTGTTTACCGGTCAGGTCATCAATGCGAATCGGCTCGCAGATAACGCCTTTATCGGCCAGCGTCGCGACGGCAGCGGCAACATCCGGCACGGTAAAGGCCAGATGACGCAGGCCACACGCTTCAGGATGACTGACCCGCGCCGGCGGCTCAGGAAAAGAGAACAGCTCAATGGTGTAGCGATCCTGTAGGGCAAGGTCGCCTTTCCAGGAGTCCCGCGCTTCGCGGTAATATTCGCCCATCAGACGGAAACCCAGTACGTCACAATAGAATGCTTTGCTGCGCTGATAGTCAGAGGCGATGATGGCGATGTGGTGAATAGCGGTTAACTGCAACATGTTCAATTCCCTGATTCGGGCAGGCTGTCCACAGACACCCTGCCGCTGATAGTCGTTTAAAGGTTTATGCGAGGTCGTTTTTCAGCACGCGGACGCGATACTCGCCCTCTTCGGTCAGGCTGGCACCGTGAATATCCGTTTCGAAGCCCGGATAATGCCGTCCAATGCTGCACAGCATCAGCAGAAAATCGAGCACTGCGCGGCTCTTCTCAGTAATCATCTCGCCTGGCATCACCAGTGGAACGCCTGGCGGATAAGGCAGAATCATATTGGCCGACACCCGCCCGACCAGTTCGCTGAGATCCACCGTTTCGATGTTGCCCTTCACCTGCTGCTGAAACGCCTGATGCGGCGTCATCTTCATTTCGGGCAGGACATCAAATGCCTGCAGCATCAGACGTGGCAGATCGTGATGGCGGATCAGCTGATGGATCCCCTGCGCCAGTGTCTGGATGCGCATATTGCGATAGAAGTCAGGATCTTCGGCATAGAGATCCGGCAGCATGTTTTTCACCCGCAGATTAAGATCGTAGGCGCGTTTGAACTCGGTCAGTCCGCGCAGCACGCTCATCGCTTTGGTTTTGTCGATACCGATGCTGAACAGGAACAGCAGGTTATAGGGACCGGTTTTCTCCACCACGATGCCGCGCTCATCCAGAAACTTCGCCACCAGCGCCGCCGGGATCCCCTCTTCCGCCATCTTCCCCAGTTCGCTCATGCCCGGCGTCAGAATGGTGACTTTGATCGGATCCAGGTACATGTGATCGCGATCGGCCTGAGTAAATCCGTGCCACTCTTCGTCGCCGGGCTGGATCGGCCAGCATTGCGCTTCATCAACCTCTTCCGGCTGCCAGATATCAAAGAACCAGCTATCGGACTCCTCGCGCAGGCGCTGGATCTCCCGACGGAAGTGCAGCGCGCGCTCCACCGAGCGATTGATCAGTCGTTTACCGGGATTGCCACGCAGCATGGCAGCAGCAGTTTCAATAGAGGAGACGATGGCGTAATTGGGCGAGGTGGTGGTGTGCATCATGTAGGCTTCGTTAAACGTCTGTTCGTCGTAGTCGCCCTTAATGTGAATCATTGATGCCTGCGAAAACGCCGCCAGCAGTTTGTGGGTCGATTGCGTCTCATACACCACTTTTCCCGGGATGCGGTCGCCACTCATGCCACTTTTACCGGCGTAGATCGGATGGAAATTGGTGTAAGGCACCCACGCTGAATCGAAATGAATCGACGGTACATCCAGTGTCTCTTTGATGTACTGGGTATTGTAGAGCAGCCCATCATAGGTGGAGTTGGTGATCACCGCATGAACCGGCCACGTGGCACGGTCGGTGGCAGCCACCTTGAGCGAAATACTCTCGCGGGTGAACTCCTGCTTCGGGATACCGCCGAGAATACCCAACGCATTGCGGGTCGGCTTCAGCCAGATGGGGATAAGATCACTCATCATCAGCAGATGGGTCAGTGACTTGTGGCAGTTGCGATCGATCAGCACGGTACTGCCCGCCGGTGCGGCATACATGCCGACAATTTTGTTCGACGTTGAGGTCCCGTTGGTCACCATGTAACTCTGTTCGGCGCCAAAAGTGCGTGCAATGTACTCCTCCGCTTCAAGGTGCGGACCGGTGTGATCAAGCAGCGAACCCAGTTCGGTAACGGAAATTGAGATGTCCGATTTCAGGGTATTGGCCCCGAAGAAATCGTAGAACAGGCAGCCCACCGGGCTCTTCTGAAACGCGGTACCCGCCATATGGCCCGGCGTGCAGAAGGTGTACTTGCCCTCTTTCACATAGGTGAACAACGCTTTAGTCAGCGGCGGCGTAATGTGGTCGAGATAGTCATCGGTATATTGCCGGATATGCAGCGCGATATCGTCGGCGGCATTCAGCGCGTACTCAAAAAAGTGCAGCGGCATGCGCATCTCATTGACGCTGATATCCATCTGCGAGTGGGTGTTGATAAAGGCGTACAGCGGCAGGTATTCGTTGAGCTGATTAATCTCACCACAGAGTTCCGGACTGTTGTGCGCGTCCCAGTCGAAGATGACGCCGCTGATACGCGGATTGTGCTCGATCAGTTTCAGCAGATCGTCACTGTTTTTCGGGTAAAGCAGCCTGAAGCCTTGCAGATTTAACGCCGCGTCGAGTTCGCGTAACGGTTCATCTTTATAAAACACGCCGTGCGCGCCCATGATCGCCAGAATATTCAATGCCCATCTCCCTGATTATTGTGGAACCGGACAAGCATAACCGCTAACCCGCGGAAGGTGTAGCAAGGCGGCTATCGGATGGCGCTGAAAGAGAGGGGAATAGCGTGCGGAGATAAACCGGCGGCATAAAAAAAGCGGACCGGAGTCCGCTTTTATGGATGGGGCTAAATCAGGCGTAGCCGTAGCTCATCAGGCGCTGATAACGACGATCCAGCAGCTCTTCAGTGCTAAATCCATCGAGATCGGCCAGATCGGCCAGCAGCTGCTGCTTCAGTGACTGCGCCATATCAACCGGACGGCGATGCGCGCCACCCAGCGGCTCAGGGATCACCGAGTCAATCAGCTTCAGCTCTTTCAGACGGTGAGCGGTAATGCCCATCGCTTCAGCGGCCAGCGGCGCTTTGTCAGCGCTTTTCCACAGAATAGATGCACAGCCTTCCGGCGAGATCACTGAATAGGTGCTGTACTGCAGCATATTCACTTTGTCGCCCACGCCAATCGCCAGCGCACCACCTGAACCGCCCTCACCGATGACCGTACAGATCACCGGCACTTTCAGGCCAGACATTTCACGCAGGTTGCGGGCAATCGCTTCAGACTGCCCACGCTCTTCCGCGCCCACACCCGGATAGGCACCCGGTGTGTCGATGAAGGTGATGATTGGCATTTTGAAACGCTCAGCCATCTCCATCAGGCGCAGCGCTTTGCGATAGCCTTCCGGTGCTGGCATGCCGAAGTTACGGCGAATTTTCTCTTTGGTTTCACGGCCTTTCTGGTGCCCGATGATCATCACCGGACGTCCATCAAGACGTGCAATCCCGCCCACAATCGCTTTGTCATCGGCATAAGCACGGTCGCCCGCCAGCTCATCGAAATCGTCGAAGGCGTTGCGCACGTAGTCAAAGGTGTAAGGACGCAAAGGATGACGCGCCAGCTGAGCGATTTGCCATGCGCCCAAATCGGCGAAGATTTTACGGGTCAGCTCAACGCTTTTCTCACGCAGACGCTGAACTTCTTCATCCAGATTAACGTGTTTATCATCCTGACGACCAATTGAGGTCAGCGAATCGATCTTCGCTTCCAGTTCTGCAATTGGCTGTTCAAAATCCAGGTAATTAAGACTCATAATGTTCCTGTTCTAGTCAAACTCCAGTTCCACCTGCTCCGATCCAATCAACGAGCGCAGATCGTTAAGTAAACGATCGCTGGGCGAAATTCGCCACGCTGCACCAAAGCGCAGCTTCGCTCGCGCGTCGGCTCTCTGATAGTAGAGATGCACCGGAATAGTCCCTGATCGATGAGGTTCCAGAGACTGACGGAGTCGGTTTAATAGCTGGTCATCAATTTGCCTGTCCGTCAGCGAGATAGCAAGTCCGCGCGCGTATTTTTCGCGAGCTTCGTCGATGTCCATGACTTCACGAGCGGTCATTTTAAGGCCACCACTGAAGTCATCAAAGCTGACCTGTCCGCTGACGATCAGAATTCGGTCTTTCTCCAGCAACTGCTGGTATTTATCTAACGCATCGGTAAATAACATCACCTCAAGACGACCGGAGCGATCGTCCAGAGTACAGATACCAATTCGGTTGCCGCGTTTGGTGACCATTACCCGTGCCGCGATCACCAGACCGGCCGCCACGGTAATTTTACCCCGATCGGTAGGATGCATATCTTTCAGCCGCACCCCGCCAACGTAACGCTCAATTTCTTTCAGGTACTGATTAATCGGGTGGCCGGTAAGGTAAAGCCCCAGCGTTTCCCGTTCGCCATCCAGCTGCACCTGCTCAGGCCACGGCGTGACGCTGGCGTACGATTTCTCAACCTGTTCCGGCTCTTCCGCCAGTACGCCAAACATATCAGCCTGGCCAATCGCTTCCGCTTTCGCGTGCTG
The DNA here is from genome assembly GCF_024520875.1 of Pantoea sp. Ft-CA_14. NCBI lineage: Bacteria > Pseudomonadati > Pseudomonadota > Gammaproteobacteria > Enterobacterales > Erwiniaceae > Pantoea > Pantoea sp. Ft-CA_14. The sequence continues at coordinate 13,988 of NZ_JALNPM010000011.1, forward strand.
ATCGGCCGCTTTTAACGCGTCACTGAGTGAACTCATCAGCGCAGCACGATGCGGTCCAAGGCGATCAAAGGCCCCGGACATGATCAATTTTTCCATTACCCGACGGTTGATCTTTTTGGTGTCGGTACGGGCGCAGAGATCAAACAACTCGCGGAAATAACCGCCTTCGTTACGGGCGTCGATGATCGCTTCGATCGGACCTTCACCGACGCCTTTAATCGCGCCAATGCCGTAAACGATCTCGCCCGCGTCATTAACATGGAACTGATAGAGACCGGAGTTGATATCAGGCGGCAGGACTTTCAGTCCCATCCGCCAGCACTCATCGACCAGGCCAACCACTTTCTCGGTGTTATCCATATCGGCGGTCATGACCGCAGCCATAAACTCAGCCGGATAGTGCGCCTTCAGCCACAACGTCTGGTAGGAGACGAGTGCGTAGGCCGCAGAGTGTGACTTGTTAAAGCCATAACCTGCAAATTTTTCTACCAGATCGAAGATCTTCATCGACAGTTCCCCGTCGATGCCCATACTTTCGGCACCGTCGCGGAATACAGAACGCTGTTTGGCCATCTCCTCGGGTTTCTTTTTACCCATGGCGCGACGCAGCATATCCGCACCGCCCAGCGTGTAACCGGAGAGAACCTGGGCGATCTGCATCACCTGTTCCTGATAGAGGATGATGCCGTAGGTCGGTTCCAGCACCGGTTTCAGGCTTTCATGCTGCCACTGAATGTCCGGATAGGAGATCGCTTCACGGCCATGCTTACGGTCAATGAAGTTATCCACCATGCCGGACTGCAGTGGGCCAGGACGGAACAGCGCCACCAGTGCGATCATATCTTCGAAGCAGTCGGGCTTCAGACGCTTAATCAGATCTTTCATGCCGCGCGATTCAAGCTGGAACACCGCGGTGGTTTCCGAGCGCTGCAGCATATCGAAGCTTTTCTTATCATCCAGCGGGATAGAGGCGATATCGATCGGCTCCAGTCCCTGCTTTTCCCGGCGCGGGTTGATCATCTTCAGCGCCCAGTCGATGATGGTCAGCGTACGCAGGCCCAGGAAGTCGAACTTCACCAGGCCGGCATATTCCACATCATTTTTATCGAACTGGGTCACCGGGAACTGCCCATGCTCATCGCAATAGAGCGGCGCAAAATCGGTGATCTTCGTTGGCGCAATGACCACGCCGCCCGCATGTTTACCGGCGTTACGCGTGACCCCTTCCAGCTTGCGCGCCATGTCGATCAGCGCTTTAACCTCTTCGTCCGCGTCATACATGGCGGGAAGCTGCGGTTCAGCAATAAAGGCTTTTTCCAGCGTCATGCCGGGATCGGGCGGGATCAGTTTTGAAATGCGGTCAACGAAGCCGTAAGGATGTCCCAGCACGCGGCCCACATCGCGAATGACCGCTTTCGCCGCCATGGTGCCGAAGGTAATAATCTGGGAAACCGCTTCACGTCCGTACATATCTGCAACGTGTTCGATCACCTGATCGCGCTTCTCCATGCAGAAGTCGACGTCGAAATCGGGCATCGAGACGCGTTCCGGGTTCAGGAAGCGTTCGAACAGCAGGTCAAATTCCAGCGGATCGATATCGGTGATTTTCAGCGCATAGGCCACCAGTGAACCGGCACCGGAACCACGCCCCGGCCCGACCGGCACGCCGTTGTCCTTCGACCACTGGATGAACTCCATTACGATCAGGAAGTAGCCGGGGAAACCCATCTGGTTAATAACGTTGAGTTCAATTTCCAGACGTTCATCATATTCCGGGCGTTTCTCAAGGCGTTCGGCTTCGTCCGGGAACAGGAACTCGAGACGCTCTTCCAGACCCTCACGGGATTTCACCACCAGATAATCTTCGGTGGTCATGTCACCGGTCGGGAACTGCGGCAGGAAGTACTCGCCCAGCCGGACCGTGACGTTACAACGCTTAGCAATCTCTACGCTGTTTTCCAGCGCTTCCGGGATGTCCGAGAAGAGCTCGCACATCTCCTCTTCGCTGCGCATATATTGCTGAGGACTGTAGTTACGCGGACGCTTGGGATCATCCAGCGTATAGCCATCATGAATGGCGACGCGAATTTCGTGCGCATCGAAATCTTCTGCATTGATAAAGCAGACTTCATTGGTGGCAACGACCGGTATTCCCTCTGCAATCGCCAGTTCAACTGCCGCATGCAGATAGCTCTCTTCGTCCTGACGGCCGGTACGAATCAGCTCCAGGTAGTAGCGATCGGGGAAATGTTGCTGGTAAAACGACAGGCATTGCGAAACCAGGGCATTGTTGCCGCGCAGCAGGCTGCGACCCACATCGCCACGCCGTCCGCCCGACAGCAGGATTAATCCTTCCTGCAATTCAATCAGCCAGTCGCGGTCGATGATCGGTCCGTCCACGCCATACCCACGCTGATAGGCACGGGAGATCAGCAGCGTCAGGTTCTGGTATCCGGTATTACTGGACGCCAGCACGGTAAGCTGTGTCAGCTCATCCCCCATCAGCTCACTGGCAACGTTGAAATCGGCACCAATGACCGGCTTTATCCCTGCGCTGTGCGCGCCACCGTAAAATTTCACCAGGCCACAGAGGTTAGTGAAGTCGGTAATCGCGATAGCCGGCATGCCAAGGGCAGCCGCCTTCTTGATTAACGGCCCGGTTTTCGCCAGGCCATCAACCATCGAATAGTCACTGTGGACACGCAGATGTATAAAACGGGGTTCAGCCATATCAGTTTCCGGTTAAAACAGCGTCAGGCTATTAAAGCGTAAGGGTCTGGCGTGCAGCCAGTACTTCAGCATCGAGCAGCGCATTGCGTACGGGCGCAAAACTGCGACGGTGGTGCGGCGTGACGCCATACTGCGTCAGTTTTTCTATATGCAGCGCCGTCGGATAACCTTTGTGCTGCGCAAAACCATACTGCGGGAACAGCAGATCGAGTTCGGTCATCTCCTGGTCACGCGACACTTTGGCGATGATCGATGCTGCACTGATTTCGGCAACCAGACTATCCCCTTTAACTACCGCCTGTGAAGGCATTGGCAGTGCAGGGCAACGATTGCCATCAATCAGCACATAATCGGGCTGAATGCCGAGGCCAGCTACGGCGCGCTGCATCGCCAGCATAGTGGCATGCAGAATGTTGAGCTGATCGATCTCTTCAGGCTCTGCGCGTCCCAGACTCCATGCCAGCGCTTTCTCTTTGATTTCGTCATACAACGCCAGGCGGCGCTTTTCAGACAGTTTCTTCGAGTCGGCCAGGCCGGTAATCGGGTTTGCCGGATCGAGGATCACCGCGGCAGTAACGACCGCGCCAACCAGCGGACCGCGCCCCACTTCGTCCACACCGGCAATCAGTCTGGCGACAGGATAGATAAAATCAGGCATTCACCAGCTCCAGTACCGCATCCGCTGCCTGCTCATCGGCGTTCCAGCGGATCTGTTGATGTAATTCATGAAACGTCTGCAGGAGTGTTTCTCGCTCAGGCCCGGCATGCAGCAGCGGATCTAACGCTGCGGCCAGGGCTTCAGGCTGACACTCATCCTGCAGTAACTCTTTGACCAGCTCACGCCCTGCCAGCAGGTTTGGCAGCGAGACGTAAGGGGTTTTGACAAGCCGTTTCGCCAGCCAGAAGGTGGCCGGCTTCATGCGATAACCGACGACCATCGGGCATTTTGCCAGCATACACTCCAGTGCGGCAGTGCCTGACGCCAGGAGTGCGGCATCGCTCGCAATCATCGCCTCACGTCCCTGACCATCAAGCAGATGCATCGGCAGTTCGGGGGCGGTTTCGGCTTTAATCTTCTCAAACTGTTCGCGGCGACGGGCGTTGACCAGCGGCACCACGATTTCCAGTGCCGGATAGTGACGACGCAGCAACTGAGCGGTTTTCAGAAAATCGGCGCTGAGCATTTCCACTTCCGCACCCCGGCTGCCGGGCAGCAAGGCCAGGCAGAGCGCATCATCGGCAATGCCCAGATGACGGCGTGCAGCCAGCTTATCGGGTTGCAGCGGCATGGCATCCGCCATGGTGTGACCGATAAAACGACAGGGAACGTTATAGCGATCGTAAAAAGCTTTTTCAAATGGCAGGAACGCCAGCACTAGGTCGGTGTTACGACCAATCTTAAAGACACGCTTTTGCCGCCATGCCCACACCGAGGGGCTGACATAGTGAATAGTGCGAATGCCAGTGCGTTTAAGATTGCCTTCCAGCGTGATATTGAAATCGGGCGCATCAATCCCGACAAAGACATCGGGTCGGAGTTCGGTAAAACGCCGGGTGAGAGCGCGACGGATTGTCAGCAGGCGTCGCAGGCGACCGAGCACCTCGACAATGCCCATCACCGCCAGCTCTTCCATCTCATACCAGGCTTCACACCCTTCAGCCTGCATCAGGGGACCCGCCACGCCGACAAAGCGTGCATCCGGATGACGGGCTTTCAGGGCACGGATCAGACCTGCACCAAGAATATCGCCGGAGGTTTCTCCGGCGACCAGGGCAATCGTTAAGCAACGCGCTGACATGGATTAACGAATTAATCCACGGGTTGAACGGGTGAAGAAATCGTAGAAAGGTTGCACTTCGCTGTGCTGCTGTGCGATGGCTTCGATCTCCGGTTTCACTTCCTCCAGCGTTCTGCCGCTGCGATAGAGCAACTTGTAGGCGTTGCGGATAGCGTGCAACGACTCTTTGCTGAAGCCACGACGCTTGAGACCTTCGATATTGATCCCGAACGGCGTAGCGTGGTTGCCCTGCGCAATAACGTAAGGCGGCACATCCTGCGCCACGCCCGAACAGCCGCCAACCATCACGTGAGCACCGATGATGCACCACTGATGTACCGCTGTCATGCCGCCAATAATGGCGAAATCATCGACCGTCACGTGACCACCCAGGGTGGCGTTGTTGGCGAAGATACAGCGGTTGCCAATCACGCAGTCATGCGCGATGTGAGCATTAACCATCAGCAGATTATCGCTGCCCACGGTGGTGACCTGGCCACCCTGCGTGGTGCCGCGATGAATCGTCACGCTTTCACGGATGCGGTTACGATCACCGATCTCAACCCGTGTTGGCTCACCGGCATATTTCAGATCCTGATTCACTTCGCCAATTGAGGCGAACTGATAAATCTGATTATCTTTACCGATGCGCGTGTGGCCGTTCACCACAACATGTGACTTCAGTACCGTTCCTTCACCGATCTCAACATTCGCACCAATAAAGCAAAACGGGCCAATGTGAACGCGGGCGCCAATAATAGCGCCCTCTTCGATGACAGAACTGGGATGGATAGTGGCTGTTGGATCAATCACGAATTATGCCTCCCGGCTGCGGGCACACATCATGGTCGCTTCACAAACGATTTTACCGTCGACAGTCGCCACGCCTTTAAAGCGGGTCAGACCACGGCGGGTTTTCTCGAAAGTGACTTCCATGATCATTTGGTCGCCAGGTACCACAGGGCGCTTGAAACGGGCACTGTCGATACCGGCAAAGTAGTAGAGTTCGCCTGGCTCCAGTTTACCTACGCTTTTAAACGCCAGAATACCGGTAGCCTGCGCCATCGCTTCCAGGATCAGAACGCCAGGAAAAATCGGTTTACCAGGGAAATGCCCCTGGAAAAACGGTTCATTAACAGAAACGTTCTTCACTGCACGCAGGTATTTGTGCTCTTCAAATTCCAGCACGCGGTCTACCAGCAGAAACGGATAGCGGTGCGGCAGCAGCTCTAAAATCTCTTCAATTTTCAGAGTATGAGTTTCAGTAGTCAAAATACTCTTCCTGTCCTAAAAATCTGATGACATCAATAACACGGCCTGCACAGATCAAAATGATCTTCCGCAGGCCGCAAATAGGTTCTGTGGCGCCGGGCTTCCCTGCTTAACATTTTTATTATGAAAGCCGGTCAGTTTTGGGATGGCGGTTAGTCGTCTTTGCCGACCTTGCGCTCGATGGCTTTTAAGCGTTTGCTCATGTCATCGATGTTCATCACCAGCGCTGCAGTTTTGCGCCAGGTTTTGTTGGGTTGCAGCGGAATGCCTGATGAATAGACACCAGGCTCTGTGATAGGACGCATGACCATACCCATACCGGTCACCGTTACTTTGTCACAGATTTCCATATGGCCGTTAATGACGCTGGCACCGCCAATCATACAGTAACGCCCAATTTTCAAACTACCCGCCATGATCACACCGCCTGCAACCGCAGTATTGTCGCCAATAACTACGTTGTGAGCGATCTGGCACTGGTTGTCTATGATAACACCATTGCCGATCAGAGTGTTATCCAGCGCACCGCGATCGATAGTGGTGCAGGCACCTATTTCTACGCGATCGCCGATTATCACCGCGCCTAACTGCGGGATTTTCACCCAGTTACCGCGATCGTTGGCATAGCCGAAACCATCAGAACCGATGACGGTACCTGACTGAATCAGGCAATCCTGACCGATTTCAATTTCGTGATAAACAGAGACGTTGGCCCAGAGACGGGTACCGCTGCCGATACGGGTTTTTTTGCCAACAAAACATCCTGCACCAATGACCACGTTATCGCCCAGCTCAACATCCGCTTCGATCACCGCATTGGCGCCAATGGCGACGTTGCTACCGAGTCGGGCTGAGGGATCGATCACTGCACTGGGGGCAATATTTTGCGCTGGCTGTGGCGTGGTATCGAGTATTTGTGCCATACGCGCATAGGTCAGGTAGGGATCTTTCACCACCAGCGCTGCGGTATTGCACCACTCCAGATCCGCTTCCGTCAGCACCACGGCTGAGGCCTTAATCAGGGCGAGTTGCTCGCGGTAACGGCTGTTTGCAAGAAAAGTGATTTGGCCAGTTGTGGCGGATTGCATAGAAGCAATGCCGGAGATGACGATATCGCCATCTCCGTGCAATTCTGCATCCAACTGCTGGGCTAAATCAGCCAGTCGAATAGATGACATGAATTATTTAACCTGTTTCAGCACGTCAGCAGTGATGTCTTTTGCGTTTGACGCATAAGCCACCGCGTTAGCGTCGATCACGACGTCGTAACCATCGCTGTCAGCGACTTTCTTCACGGCATCCTGAATACGGCTCAGCAGCTTGTTACGCTCTTCCATCTGACGACGGCGATTATCCTGCTCAAAAGACTGGGCTTTTGTAGAGAAAGCTTCACGCTGAGACATGACATCTTTTTCCATACGGCTGCGTTCGCTCGCCTTCATGGTAGAACCGTCACGCTGCAGACGCTGCATTTTGGTTTGCAGATCGCGCTCCTGGCTCTGCAACTCAGTTGCACGGCCTTTGAACTCGTTTTCCAGCTGTTTAGCAACAGTCGCACGTTGCGGTAACTGTTGGAAAATGCTGGACACGTTTACCACTGCAATTTTGTCGGCAGCCTGAACACCAGCGGAGACCGCTAAAGCAAGACCCAGACCTGCGGCACACAACAACTTTTTCACTATAAACTCCTTACCATCAACGTTTGTGTCAGCGACACAGTGTTTGCCCCGGAACAGCAACAGGTGCTGTCCGGCAGCAATACTTCAGCTATGCATCCATGCTCAGAACATTACCAGGTTTTACCAATGTTAAACTGGAACTGCTCTGACTTGTCTCCATCGACTTTCTTCATCGGCTGGGCGTAAGAGAACACCAGCGGGCCGAGCGGTGACATCCACTGTAGCGCAACACCGCTGGATACACGGATATTGTTTGGATCGCTGTAGTCAGGAATGCCCGCCGCACGCGTTTCCGCGGTATTTTCCCAATGGGTATCCCACGCTGTACCGGCATCGACAAACACCGAGGTACGAACCGAGTTAGCATACTTCTCGCTCAGGAACGGCGTTGGCGTAATCAGCTCAAGGCTGGCAATCGCCATGGCGTTACCGCCCACCGCATCGTCAGACTTACAGACGCCATTTGGATCGGCGATTCGGCAGTTCGACGAGTTGTTATTTAAGTAGGCTGCTTTCGGTCCAATGGTGTTGGACTGGAAGCCGCGCACGGTGCTTGAACCACCGGCGTAGAAGTTCTCGTAGAACGGCATCTCTTTGCCGTCGAGACCATCGCCATAACCTACGCGACCACGGCCTAACAGCACCCAGGTACGATCCTGGTTAATCGGCACATACTGCTGAGTATCCAGCGTGGCCTTATAGAAGCTGTTATCCGAGCCCGGAATCGTCACCTTACCGTTCAGGTTGGTACGGTTACCGGACGTCGGGAAGAAGCCGCGGTCAAGGGTGTTATAAGTCCAGCCGTAGTTAAAGGTGAAGTCATCTGCTGAGAAATCACCTTCATCATTGAGCTGCTGCGGCTTGCCGACCGAGTCAAGATAACGCCACATCGCCACCTGAGGCTGCATGTTTGACAGGTCATTGTGGACATAGCCCAGACCGACACGCAGGGTGTTGTTTTCGTTAACCGGGAAGCCAAGCGTGCCATCCAGACCATAACTTTTGTTGGTATAGTCAGAAAGGTCCGCGTTATCTGCTTTAAAGTCGTTGTAGAACAGACGACCACCCAGACTGACACCATCAACGGTGAAGTAAGGGTCAGTCAGCGAGAATTCAGCATAGGTCTGGTAATCGTTCTTGGTCCCGCTGATGCCCACGGTATTACCGGTGCCCAGCCAGTTATCCTGCGTGACGCCGACCTGGAAGCTCACACCACTTTCGGTGCCGTAGCCGACGCCGAAGTTAAAGGTACCGGTGTTACGCTCTTTAACCTTGTAGACCACGTCAACCTGGTCCGGCGAACCTGGCACACGCTGAGTATCCACATCAACGGTTTCAAAGTAACCGGTACGGTTCAGGCGCTCTTTACCCTGTTCAACCAGATCGCTGCCCAGCCACGCGCCTTCCATCTGACGCATTTCGCGACGTAACACGGAGTCTTTCGACGTGTCATTGCCTTCGAAACGGACGTTACGGACATAATAACGGTTACCCGCATCCACATTGATATGCAGTTTTACGGTTTTATCGGCGTCGTTGATTTCTGGCTGTGTTGCCACGCGCGGATAAGCATAGCCGTAGCGGCCCAGCAGTTTCTTGATGTCATCTTCCATTTTCGTGACTTTGGCGCCGTTATAAAGCTCGCCCGCCGGAATCTTGGTCAGATGTTCAATTTCTGCTGAATGGCCCGCCATGCTGCCATTGACGATCACGCCAGCGATTTTGTACTGGTCACCTTCGGTGATGTTCACCGTGATGTAGATGCCTTTTTTATCAGGCGTCAGGCTGACCTGCGTTGAATCGATGTTAAAGCGTGCATAGCCACGATCCAGATAGAAGCTGCGCAGGGTTTCAAGGTCACCCGCCAGTTTCTGCTTCTGATATTTACGATCGCCGACCACGTTCCACCATGGCACTTCATCGCGCAGCTGGAAGCGGGAAATCAGCTCATCGGAGCTAAAGGCTTTATTACCGACGATGTTGATCTGCTGAATTTTTGCAGAGACACCTTCAGTAAAGACCAGCTTCAGATCCACACGGTTACGCGGCAGTGGCGTGACCACGGCTTTCACGTTGGCGGTATATTTACCTACGCTGTAGTAGAAATCCTCAAGTCCCTTCTCGATAGAGGAGATGGTGGTACGGTCCAGCGCTTCGCCGACACGGACACCTGAGGCTTCCAGATTTTGTTTGAGCTGATCCTCTTTCACCGCTTTGTTACCGGTGAAGGTAATGCTGGCAATGGTAGGACGTTCTTTGACCTGGACAATCAGCGTTGTACCGTCTCGCAGGACCTGAACATCCTCAAAGTTGCCAGTAGCGAACAGCGAGCGAATGGTATTTCTGACATCATCGTCATTCACCGTATCGCCAACCCGTACTGGCATGCTCAGCAGAGCCGCGCCGACGGCGACTCGCTGCAGCCCTTCGAAATGAATATCCTTCACTACGAAATCGTCTGCACCGTAAACGGTGGCGCTGCTAAACAGCAGCGACGCTATGAGCAACTTTTTCATCGCCATCGTTGTTATGCGTTTTCCTAACACATCCCTCGAATGTTCGCGTTCCAGCGGTTACAAACGTGAGAAATCATTGAAAAGTGCAAGCCCCATTAACAGCACCAGTAAAATTGAACCGATGCGATAACTAAAGTCCTGAACTCGCTCGGACACCGGTCCACCCTTGATCTTTTCGATCGCCAGGAAGAGCAAGTGCCCACCATCTAAAACCGGCAGAGGGAACAGGTTGATAATGCCCAGGTTGACGCTAATCAACGCCAGGAACATCAGGTAGTAAATCAACCCATACTCTGCTGACAACCCTGCACCCTGCGCAATCGAAATTGGCCCGCTCAGGTTGTTCAGCTTCACATCACCGGTTATTAACTTGCCCAGCATGGAGACGGTGAGCTTCATCAGTTGCCAGGTTTTTACACTAGCCTCACCGATAGCCGCAAACGCGCCATACTGTCTTACCGTCTTGTACTCTTCTGGCAGAGGAACAATGCGCGGAATGACACCCGCAAATCCCGCTTTACTGCCAGATTTCGCTTCTGGCGTCATCGTCAGCGCAATAGACTCACCGCCGCGATCCACCTCAAGCGCCATGCTTTTGCCGGGGTTATCCCGGACCTGCGTGACAAAAGTCTGCCACTGCGATAATGGCTGACCATCGACTTTAACGATCCTGTCGCCTGCTTGCAAACCGGCTTCACTGGCTGGCGAGTTCGCCTGTACTTCTGCCAGCGTGGTCTCAATCTGCGGACCGCGTGGCTGAATCCCTAACGCGACGACCGGATCCTGCTTATCAGGCTCAAACTGCCAGTTACGCAAATCCAGCTGTTTCTGCTGGGTTGCGTCCTCGCCAAATCGAGCCACTGTTAAGGTGGTGCTGCTGTCGCCGATTTTACCCACCAGCGCCATACGCACAGCATCCCAGTCAGGCGTTTCGATACCGTCAACAGCCTTAAGTTCCATGCCGGGCGTAATTTGAGCTTCCGCAGCCACCGAACCGTTTAAAATTTCACCGATTACCGGGCGCACGCCGGGCACGCCGTGAATAAACACAACCCAGTAGGCAAAGATGGCAAAGATGAAATTAGCGACAGGACCTGCCGCAATGATGGAGGCGCGTTGCCAGACGGCTTTGTTGTTAAAAGCCTGATGACGAAATTCGGCTGGCACGCTTTCAACACGCTCGTCGAGCATTTTAACGTAGCCGCCAAGGGGAATCAGCGCGATGACAAATTCGGTGCCGTGGCGATCACGGCGCTGCCAGAGCGACTTACCAAAACCAATGGAAAAGCGCTCAACTTTGACGCCACAGCGACGAGCGACCCAGAAATGGCCAAACTCATGAACGGTAATTAATACGCCCAGCGCAACGATAAAGGCGACGAAACTCCAGAGTATGCTCAACATCTTTGCCTGTCCTTAAAGGGTGCGAAACACCAGCAGCAATAAACAGGCAAACACCGGCACCGCCGCAGTCAGACTATCAATACGATCAAGAATGCCGCCGTGACCAGGAATCAGATTACCACTGTCTTTGATGCCCGCTTCACGTTTAAACATGCTCTCAGTGAGGTCGCCCAGCACAGAGGCCAGCGTCGCGATAATCGCGCAAATCACCAGCGTACCGGTGGAAACCGTCAGTGGCGCCAGCGTCGCAAACAGCACTGCAATCAGCGCCGAGGTGACCAGACCGCCCAGGAAGCCTTCCCAGGTTTTGCCTGGTGAGACCTTTGGCGCCAGCTTGTGCTTGCCGAACATCTTGCCAAACATATAAGCACCTGAATCCGCTCCCCATACCAGCAGCAACACAAACAGCAACCACCAGGCACCGGCGAAGTGGTCGGTGTCATAGTGATACTGGCGCAGCGCCACCATGCCCCAGAAAAAAGGGACCAGCGTTAACACGCCAAACAGTAAGCGAAGGGGACGCGAATGGCGCCAGAAGGCCGCAGAAGCGGGATAGGAGAGCACCAGCAGCAGTGCAACGACCCACCACACCAGCGACGCCCAAAGCGATGTCGCGATCTGTGGCAGATGCACCGTGTGTTGATAAGGTGGCAGCGTAAACTGCATCAGCGCCAGCAGCAGACCACAAAGTACAGCCAGCCAGACGCGCTGTTGCCGTGATGCCATCCCTGCAAACTGACCCCATTCCCAGGCTGCCAGCATGCAGATAACGATGGTTGTCAGGGCGAAGCCAACAGGCGGTAACCAGAACAGTGCAGCTATTACCAGCGGAATTAATATCAACGCGGTAATCAGACGAGACTTCAGCAAAGGTTACCCCCAGATTGCTCAGGCGCCGCCTGGTGCAGCGCCGCCAAAACGACGCTCCCGCAGAGAGAATGCATTCAGTGCACCTTCAAAAACGTGTTCATCGAAATCCGGCCAGAGCACATCGGTAAAATAGAATTCAGCATAGGCAATCTGCCACAGCAGGAAGTTGCTAATCCGATGCTCTCCCCCGGTCCTTATCACTAAATCCACTGGCGCCAGCTCCTGCATACAGAGCTGCGACGTCAGGCTCTCTTCGGTAATCTGGTCAGGTCGCAGTAATCCTTCCTGAACCTGTTCAGCCAGTTTTTTCACGCCTTCGATAATATCCCAACGGCCGCCATAGTTGGCAGCAATGTTGAGCGTCAGGCCACTATTATTTGCGGTCAGCGTCTCAGAACGGCGAATACGTTCCTGAATACGCGGGCTGAAACGGCTGGTATCGCCAATGACGCGTAAGCGAACATTGTGTTTGTGCAGGCTCTTCACTTCACTATCAAGCGCCCAGACAAAGAGTTCCATTAACGCGGTGACTTCCTGCGGCGGACGACTCCAGTTTTCACTGCTGAAGGCGTAAAGCGTCAGGGCTTCAAGATTGTTACTGACCGCAAAGCTGACGGCACGGCGTACCGATTTAACGCCAGCTTTGTGGCCTGAAATGCGCAATTTTCCCTGATTTTTGGCCCAGCGGCCATTGCCATCCATGATGATAGCGACGTGGCGCGGACCGTTTCCCTGCTGGTCATCAGTGTTGTTGTGATTGTTAGACGACATAACGCTTAACCAATTCCTTTCATCAGAAATGCTGTGGTTTCTGAATACATTGCGCCCGATTCAAATCCCGACACACTCTCAGTGCCGGGCCACACCGAATTCGGTGACAGACCGTGAAACGCGAGCCAGCGACTATATCATTTTCACCTGAAGCGAACAAATGGCCTCATAACGATCGGCATCACGACGTGAAACGCGGCAACATTTCTGTCGCCAGCGCACGCGCAGTGCGATCGATTTCAAGGACAGCGTCCACCGAATCCGGCTCCGGACACACTTGTGCCGCCATCACCTCACTATTTAGCGCGGCAATGTCGGTGAAGCGGATCTGGTGATTCAGGAAAGCCGCGACGGCAACCTCGTTGGCTGCATTCAGCGTGGTGGTCGCCGCCTGCCCTGCATCACAGGCATCAATGGCCAGTTTCAGACAGGGGTAGCGACTAAAATCAGGTTCTGCAAAGGAGAGCGCCGACATGCGGGTAAAATCCAGCGGCGTCACGCCTGCATTGATGCGCGAAGGCCAGGCCATGCTGTGGGCAATCGGCGTACGCATATCAGGAGAACCTAATTGAGCCAGCACGCTGCCATCGCAGTATCGCACCATGGAGTGAATCACCGACTGTGGGTGGAGTATCACTTCCATCTGCGCTGCGCTGGCATTAAACAACCAACGGGCTTCAATGTACTCAAGACCTTTATTCATCATGGTGGCCGAATCGACAGAGATTTTTCTCCCCATCGACCAGTTCGGATGTGCACAGGCCTGATCTGGCGACATGGCGCTGAGATCCGCTAAATCTGTGTCACGAAAAGGACCACCCGATCCCGTAAGGATAATCGACTCAATGCCATTATCCCGCAGGTCAGCGTAACCTAACTGATGCTGGATGGTAGCCGGTAAACTCTGAAAAATGGCGTTATGCTCGCTGTCGACCGGTAGTAACTGTGCGTTATGATGACGCACGGCCTCCATAAACAAACGGCCGCAGGTGACAAGCGATTCTTTGTTGGCCAGCAGCACCGTTTTTCCGGCGCGAATGGCCGCCAGCGTCGGCAGCAAACCCGATGCGCCAACGATCGCCGCCATCACCTGATCCACCTCATCCAGCGCGGCCAGCTCACAGGCTGCCTGAACGCCGGAGAGCACTTCAGTATTGACCCTGATTGCTCTCAGTCGCTCACGCAACGCAGCGGCGGATGCCTCGTCTGCCATGCAGGCGTAGCGCGGTGTAAAGGCCGCACACTGCTCGGCCATCAGCGCCACGTTATGGCCGGCAACCAGCGCCGTAATCTGATAAAGCGCCGGGTTGGCGCGCACCACCGCCAGCGTACTGGTGCCGATTGAGCCGGTGGATCCCAGCAGAGTTAATCGCTTCATGAAGCTATCCGTGTGAAGTCAGCGTGCCCACAGGCACAATGTAAAACGCCGCCAGATGTCGCATTCATACGAATACCTCTCTGTACGGCGTTTTGTCCGGCAGTGATGGGATTAGAAATCCATCAGCTCCGTCTCTTTTTCTGACAGTGCAGCATCAACTTTCTTGATGTACGCATCGGTCATTTTTTGCACTTCATCCTGCGCACGACGTTCGTCGTCTTCGCTGATCTCTTTATCTTTCAGCAGCGCTTTGATTTTATCGTTGGCATCGCGACGGACGTTACGTACCGACACACGGCCCTGCTCGGCTTCGCCGCGCACGATTTTAATCAGATCTTTACGACGCTCTTCTGTCAGCGCAGGCAGCGGAACACGGATGTCGGTACCGGCTGAACTTGGGTTCAGACCGAGATCGGACTTCATGATCGCTTTTTCGACTGCCGGACTCAGTGAACGATCAAACACGTTGATTTTCAGCGTGCGTGAATCTTCCACAGTGACAGAAGCCAGCTGACGCAGTGGCGTCGGCGTGCCGTAATATTCGACGACGATGCCGTCGAGCAGCGAAGGTGAAGCACGACCGGTGCGCACTTTGCTGATGGTGGTTTTGAATGCTTCAACGCATTTTTCCATGCGCGTGTCAGCATCTTTTTTGATGTCGTTAATCACGTTGAAACCCTTGGATTCGGTTTGACCTGGCCAGTTCCGGCGTAACCGGAAGCGGGATCGATAATCATCGATAATCCTGACTGGTGCGCGATGCATTATCATCGCGCTGACAGAATATACCTTATTTTATCTCGCCTCGGGTATTAATGCGTAATCAGGGTGCCTTCTTTTTCACCCATCACTACGCGACGCAGTGCGCCAGGCTTATTCATGTTGAAAACACGGATAGGTAATTTATGGTCACGCGCCAGGGTAAAGGCCGCAAGATCCATCACTTTCAGCTCCTGATCCAGCACTTCAGCATAGGTCAGTTGCTCATACAGCGTTGCGTCCGGGCTTTTCACCGGATCCGCAGAGTAGACGCCGTCCACTTTGGTCGCTTTCAGCACGACGTCCGCTTCAATCTCAATGCCGCGCAGACACGCTGCAGAGTCAGTGGTGAAGAACGGGTTACCGGTACCGGCGGAGAAGATCACCACGCGGTTGTTACGCAGCAGGCTGATTGCTTCTGCCCAGCTGTAGTTGTCACAGACGCCATTCAGTGGAATCGCTGACATCAGGCGTGCATTCACATAGGCGCGGTGCAGTGCATCACGCATCGCCAGGCCGTTCATCACGGTTGCCAGCATACCCATGTGGTCACCCACAACGCGGTTCATGCCGGCCTGCTGCAGGCTCGCTCCACGGAACAGGTTCCCTCCGCCAATCACCACGCCAACCTGGATGCCCAGTTCAACCAGCTCTTTTACCTCTTGTGCCATGCGGTCAAGCACACTCGCGTCGATACCAAAACCTTCAGCGCCTTGCAGGGCTTCGCCGCTGAGTTTAAGCAGGATACGTTGATAAACAGGTTTTGCGTTGGTCGCCATGGTCAGTTCTTCCTGGAAGATTGGGTGTAAAGGAGAAGTAAATTCTGATCGATCATCCGCTTACCGCAATGAAATTGCTATTGGGATGAAACTGAAAACGTATCTGTTGCGATTCACAGACAAAAAAGAACCGCCATCTGGCGGTTCTTTCAAAGCATTAAGACTGTTTGGACATTGCTGCAACTTCTGCAGCGAAGTCAGACTCAACTTTCTCGATGCCTTCACCAACTTCGAAGCGGATGAAGTTGATAACGTCAGCGCCCTGCTCTTTCAGAGCCTGGCCAACGGTTTTGCTTGGGTCGATAACGAAAGCCTGACCAGTCAGAGAGACTTCGCCGGTGAATTTCTTCATACGGCCTTCAACCATCTTCTCTGCGATCTCTTTTGGCTTGCCAGACTGCATCGCGATGTCCAGCTGAACCTGGTACTCTTTATCAACCACGTCAGCAGAAACGTCTTCTGGCTTAACGAATTCAGGCTTGCTTGCCGCAACGTGCATCGCGATCTGTTTGATCAGATCTTCGTTAGCGCCTTTGGTTGAAACCAGAACGCCGATACGTGCGCCGTGCAGGTAGCTGCCCAGCTCTGCGCCTTCCAGGATAGCAACGCGACGGATGTTGATGTTCTCACCGATTTTAGCAACCAGTGCAACGCGCTCTTCTTCGAACTGCGCTTTCAGAACTTCAACGTCGGTAACGCGATCAGCTGCAGCCACATCCAGAACTTTGTCTGCGAACGCCTGGAAACCGCCATCTTTTGCAACGAAGTCAGTCTGGCAGTTTACTTCCAGAATCACGCCGTAGTCGCCAACGATCTTGGTTTTGATTACGCCATCAGCAGCAACGTTGCCTGCTTTTTTCGCTGCTTTGATTGCGCCAGACTTACGCATGTTCTCAATCGCCAGCTCAATGTCGCCATTCGCTTCAGTCAGCGCTTTTTTGCAATCCATCATGCCAGCGCCAGTACGCTCACGCAGTTCTTTTACCAATGCAGCGGTAATGTCAGCCATTCCAGAATCCTCGGTTCGTGCCTGTGTACGTTTGCACCAGCAGACACTTATTTGCGGAAAATTTACTCTGTCCCGCCGTCCGGTTGGGGGGCGTAACAGACTTAGATAAAATAAAGGGGCCAGTATAGGCCCCTTACAGATCACATCTGAATGCTAAGGGCTCTTATGCAGAGCAAACCTTATTAAGCGTTTTCTAAAGACGCTTCTTCAGCTTGCTCAGCCAGGTCCTGAGAGCGGCCTTCGCGAACGGTGGTCGCAACGGCAGTCAGGTACAGGTTTACAGCACGGATTGCATCGTCGTTACCTGGGATAACGAAATCAACGCCATCTGGATCTGAGTTGGTATCAACGATAGCAAATACCGGGATACCCAGGTTGTTTGCTTCTTTGATTGCGATGTGTTCGTGGTCAGCATCGACAACAAACAGCGCGTCTGGCAGACCGCCCATATCTTTGATACCGCCCAGGCTGTTTTCCAGCTTGGCCAGCTCACGCGCACGCATCAGCGCTTCTTTTTTGGTCAGTTTGTCGAAAGTACCATCCTGAGACTGAATCTCCAGATCTTTCAGACGCTTGATTGACTGACGCACGGTTTTCCAGTTAGTCAGCATGCCACCCAACCAGCGGTGGTTTACGAAGAACTGGTCGCAGCTCAGTGCAGACTCTTTTACCGCCTGAGCAGCAGCACGCTTAGTACCTACGATCAGGATCTTACCTTTACGGGAAGAGATCTTGTTCAGTTCAGCCAGAGCTTCGTTGAACATAGGTACAGTTTTTTCCAGGTTGATGATGTGAACCTTGTTACGAGCACCAAAGATGAATGGCTTCATTTTTGGGTTCCAGTAACGGGTCTGGTGACCGAAGTGAACACCAGCCTGGAGCATGTCGCGCATGGAAACAGTTGCCATGATAAAACCTCTAAAGTTTGATTGGGGTTGGGCCTCCATGTATCCCATACGACCGACCTCTTTCAAGGCACCCCGGCGTATGTGTCGATACATGTGTGTTTTATTACACATAATGAGAGTTATGCGTTTCCTGCTGACCGAAACGGCCATACAGAGAATCGTCGGCGCGCTTTATACCACAACCAGCCCAGGGACGCCAATAAATGATCGCTGACGGAGGTCAGCGCGTTCTCTATTTGGCAGCCCATTTGCTGGCTGCTAACATGACAGCACAGAACTTATTATTGTCGAAAATTTCGACAACTGCGGATTAATTTAATGGCAATTTCAATTAAAACCCCTGAAGAAATCGAAAAAATGCGCGTCGCGGGCCGACTGGCCGCCGAAGTGCTGGAGATGATCGAGCCTTACGTAAAACCGGGTGTGACCACCGGTGAACTGGACCGCATCTGCCACGATCACATTACTCAAAAGCAACAGGCCGTCTCCGCCTGCCTCGGCTATCACGGCTTTCCGAAGTCGGTCTGCATCTCGGTGAATGAAGTGGTGTGCCACGGGATCCCCAGCGATGATCGTCCGTTAAAAGATGGTGATGTAGTGAATATCGATGTCACCGTAATTAAAGATGAATACCACGGCGATACCTCAAAGATGTTTATCGTCGGTAAGCCGACCATTCAGGGCGAACGCCTGTGCCGTGTCACGCAGGAGAGCCTCTATCTCTCACTGCGTCTGATCAAGCCCGGCATCCGCCTGCGCGAACTGGGTCGCGCCATCCAGAAATATGTCGAAGCCAACGACTTCTCTGTGGTGCGCGAATATTGCGGTCACGGTATCGGCAAGGGTTTCCATGAAGAGCCTCAGGTGCTGCATTACGATGCCGATGATGGCGGCGTGGTACTCCAGGCGGGCATGACCTTTACGGTAGAACCGATGGTCAATGCCGGGGATTACCGCATCCGCACCATGAAAGATGGCTGGACGGTAAAAACCAAAGATCGCAGCTTGTCCGCGCAGTATGAGCATACTATTGTGGTGACGGAGAACGGCTGTGAGATTTTAACCCTGCGCAAAGACGACACGCTGCCCGCTGTGCTTGTCGCCGAAGGGTAATTCCCCCATTACAGATCAAGCCGGCGCTGAGCCGGCTTTTTTTTGGCTAAAAAAGAGAAGAGCTGCATGAGCGTGAGTCTGTCAGAAGATGTGAAAAACGGTCTGGTCGATTCGCCAGCCGAATGGGGTGACGACCAGCTGACACGTGACATTCTGAAGCCGCGGCTGGAGCAGTTTCAGCAACATCTGGCCGCCGCGTTTGATGCCGGTGAACCCGTTGAGCCGCTGATTGATGCCCGCACGCTGTTTATCGATCGGCTGCTGCGTCGCCTGTGGCGCTTTTTTGGCTTTGATGAGATGCCGGCTATCGCGCTGGTCGCCGTTGGCGGCTATGGCCGTGCCGAGCTGCATCCACTCTCTGATATTGACGTCCTGATCCTGAGCCGCCAGCCGCTGAATGAACAGGCTGCGCAGCGCACCAGCGATCTGTTAACGCTGATGTGGGACCTTAAGCTGGAAGTGGGTCACAGCGTCCGCACGCTGGAAGAGTGCCTGCTGGAGGGGTTATCTGACCTGACCGTTGCCACCAATCTGATTGAGTCACGCATGCTGACCGGCGATGTGGCGCTGTTTCTGGAATTACAGAAAAACATCTTCAGCGATGGTTTCTGGCCCTCATCCTGCTTTTTCGCCGCCAAAATTGAAGAGCAGCAGGAGCGCCACAAGCGTTATCACGGCACCAGCTATAACCTTGAACCGGACATTAAAAGCAGCCCCGGTGGCCTGCGGGACATTCATACGCTGCAGTGGGTCGCCCGACGCCATTTTGGCGCCACCACGCTGGATGAGATGGTCGGCTTTGGTTTCCTCACCGACGCGGAGCGCAGCGAACTCAACGAATGTCAGGCATTTCTCTGGCGCATCCGCTTTGCCCTGCACCTCTCCCTGCCCCGCTACGATAATCGCCTGCTGTTTGATCGCCAGCTCAGCGTGGCACAACGCCTGAATTATCAGGGCGAGGGCAATGAGCCGGTCGAGCGGATGATGAAAGATTTCTATCGGGTCACGCGGCGTATCGGCGAACTGAATCAGATGCTGCTGCAGCTGTTTGATGAGGCGATTCTGGCGCTCTCCACCAGCGAAAAGCCCAGGCCTATCGATGACGATTTTCAGCTGCGTGGCGATTTGATCGACCTGCGCGACGAAACGCTGTTCCGGCGAGAGCCGCAGGCGATTCTGCGCATGTTCTACGTCATGGTGCGTAACGACAGCATCAAAGGGATCTACTCCACCACCCTGCGTCACCTGCGCCATGCGCGTCGTCATCTTAAACAGCCGCTGTGTCAGATCCCGGAAGCGCGCCGCACCTTTATGTCGATTCTGCGCCATCCCGGCGCGGTCAGCCGGGCGCTGGTGCCGATGCATCGCTACAGCGTGCTGTGGGCTTATACGCCGCTGTGGGGCCATATCGTCGGACAGATGCAGTTCGATCTGTTTCACGCCTACACCGTGGATGAGCACACCATTCGGGTGCTGCAGAAGCTGGAAAGTTTTGCCAATGAAAGCACCCGTCCGCAGCATCCACTGTGCGTCGAGTTATGGCCGCGCCTGCCGCAGCAGGAGCTGTTGCTGATGGCCGCGCTGCTGCATGACATCGCCAAAGGGCGCGGCGGCGATCACTCTATTCTCGGCGCGCAGGATGCGCTCGACTTTGCTGAAATGCACGGCCTCAACTCACGTGAAACCCAGCTGGTGGCCTGGCTGGTGCGTCATCATCTGCTGATGTCGGTGACAGCACAGCGGCGCGATATTCAGGACCCGACGGTGATACAGCAGTTCGCCGAGGTGATGCAGAATGAGAACCGGCTGCGCTATCTGGTTTGCCTGACCGTAGCCGATATCTGTGCCACCAATGAAAGTCTGTGGAACAGCTGGAAGCAGAGCCTGTTGCGTGAGCTCTTTTTCGCCACCGAGAAGCAGTTGCGACGCGGCATGGAAAACAGTCCGGATCTGCGTGAGCGGGTGCGTCATCATCGCCTGCAGGCGCTGGCGCTGCTTCGGATGGACAACATTGATGAAGAGCGTCTGCACCAGATCTGGAATCGCTGCCGCGCTGACTACTTCCTGCGCCATACGCCGAATCAGATCGCCTGGCATGCCCGTCACCTGCTGGTTCACGACCTGAAAAAACCGCTGGTGCTGGTCAGTCCGCAGGCCACGCGCGGCGGGACCGAAATCTTTATCTGGAGTCCCGATCGCCCGCACCTGTTTGCCGCCGTTGCGGGTGAACTCGATCGCCGTAATCTCAGCGTGCACGATGCGCAAATCTTTACCAGCCGCGACGGCATGGCGATGGATACCTTTATTGTGCTGGAGCCGGATGGCAGCCCGCTCTCTCCGGATCGCCATCCGATGATCATTCAGGCGCTGGAGCAGGCAATAACCCAGTCAGAGTGGGCGCCCCCGCGTACCCGCCGTCCGTCGGCCAAACTCAGGCATTTCAGCGTCGATACCGAGGTCAATTTCCTGCCGACGCATACCGATCGTCGCAGCTATCTGGAACTGGTGGCGCTGGATCAGCCAGGCCTGCTGGCGCGGGTCGGTGAAGTCTTTGCCGATCTCGGAGTCTCACTGCATGGCGCACGCATCAGCACCATCGGCGAGAGGGTCGAAGATTTGTTTATTCTGGCCAACAGCGAACGTCAGGCACTGGACGAAGAAATGCGAAAAGCGTTGCGACAACGGTTGACAGAGGCCCTTAATCCAAACGATAAAGTGTGACCAGACTCGATTTGTAAACATTAATCTCTTTACTTGTGTCGGGGTATTGCCCGGCATCGCACATGACAGATCAGGAAAAAAATATGCAACAGTTACAGAGCGTTATTGAATCCGCCTTCGAACGTCGCGCTGACATCACACCCGCCAGCGTCGACAGCGAAACCCGTGATGCCATCAACCAGGTGATCGCCCTGCTGGACAGCGGTGCACTGCGCGTTTCTGAGAAGATCGACGGCGAGTGGGTAACGCATCAGTGGCTGAAGAAAGCCGTACTGCTCTCTTTCCGCATCAATGACAATCAGGTGATGGAAGGTGCAGAAACCCGCTTTTACGACAAAGTGCCGATGAAGTTTGCAGGCTGGGATGAAGCGCGTTTCAAAGAAGCCGGTTTCCGCGTCGTGCCGCCTGCGGCTGTGCGTCAGGGTGCCTATATCGCCCGCAACACGGTGCTGATGCCTTCTTACGTCAACATTGGCGCCTTTGTGGATGAAGGCACCATGGTGGACACCTGGGCGACCGTTGGCTCCTGTGCGCAGATTGGTAAAAACGTTCACCTTTCTGGCGGCGTGGGTATCGGTGGCGTGCTGGAGCCGCTGCAGGCGAACCCGACCATCATCGAAGATAACTGCTTCATTGGCGCGCGCTCTGAAATCGTTGAAGGCGTGATTGTTGAAGAAGGTTCCGTGATCTCAATGGGCGTTTACATCGGTCAGAGCACCAAAATCTATGACCGCGAGACCGGCGAAGTGCATTACGGCCGTGTTCCTGCGGGATCCGTGGTGGTCTCAGGTAACCTGCCCTCTAAAGATGGCAGCTACAGCCTCTACTGTGCCGTAATCGTGAAGAAAGTGGATGCGAAAACGCTTGGCAAAACAGGTATTAACGAGCTGCTGCGCACCATCGACTGATTTAAGCGACGGGCTGGTTTCCAGCCCGTCATCTTTTCTTTACAGTGATTCCTGAACAACATGCTTCGCGTCGCGAATTAACTGGTGCGTTTAGTTTTTATCCAGGTCATAATCCGCGCCAGTTAAATCCTGTCGCGCAATGTTCATCCCGCTTATTTATGTCTACAGTTGACGGACGTCATGAACAAGTCTGCGCGCTTCTCACTTTTGATGGAAACAACGCTATGTATGACAATCTGAAAAGCTTAGGTATCAGTAACCCGGACGACATTGACCGCTATAGCCTGCGTCAGGAAGCCAATAACGACATTCTGAAAATCTACTTCCGCAAAGATAAAGGTGAGTTTTTCGCGAAGAGCGTCAAATTCAAATATCCGCGCCAGCGCAAAACGGTTGTTGCCGATCACGCGACCCAGGGCTACAAAGAAGTTCAGGAAATAAGCCCGAATCTGCGTTATGTCATCGATGAACTGGACCAGATTTGCCAGCGCGATCAGGTTGAAGTCGATCTGAAACGCAAAATTCTGGATGACCTGCGTCACCTGGAAAGCGTGGTTTCTCACAAGATCACTGAAATTGAATCGGATCTGGAAAAATTAACCCGTAACGGTCGTTAATTTCCTGCCCGACCAGAGAGGCCAGCATTGCTGGCCTTTTTTATGCCGCAAATCTTCACTTCAGCCCTGCTCATCCAGTTGCAAAGCAACATAGAGCAACAGCCTGTCATCAAAATGGCCAAGATTCAGTCCGGTCAGTTCAGAAATCCGGTTCAGCCGGTATTCCAGCGTATTACGATGAATGAACAGCGCACGCGCGGTGGCGCTCGGCTGGACGTTGTGGGTAAACCAGGCGATCAGCGTACGGCGCAGCAAGCCGTTGTTATCCATGCTCTTGAGCTTCGCCAGTGGCCGGGCGAGCTCATTGGCCTGCCAGCCACCCCGCAGGCTGTCGAGCAGCACGGGCAGCACCAGATCCTGATAAAAATAGCTGCGCACCTCGGGCATACGTTGCTTGCCCACCATCATCGTGGTGCGCGCCGTCCGGTAAGAGCGTGCGATGCTGCCGGGTCCGGTAAAGAAGTTGCCCAGCGCGATACGCATCCGAAGATGACCGCTCTCTTTCATCCGCTGTAGTAACTGCTCTACGCGGCGGCGATGATCTTCCTGATCGTGACGCCCATGCCCATTAAGGGCCGGTTTCAGCACCACCATTTCGGTCAGTGACACAATCGCGATCAGATTGTCCCGCTCCGGCGTGGTCAGCAGCGTTTGCAACTGCTGTAGCTCTGACATCGCGCTGTCGACGCCGAGCTGACCACTATCCACTTCCACTACGGCGACCACACGCGGCTGATTGAGATCGATACCGAGCCGCTGCGCCCATTCGGTCAGCTGTGGCGACAGGGTATCGCTGCGGATCAGGTTCAGCACCAGCTCTTCACGCAGACGGCTGTCCTGCGCCAGCATATGCAGCAGCCGGGCTTGCTCCAGCATCATCTCCGCGGTCATGCAGACCAGCTCGCCATAATGCCGCAGCGCCAGCGGCTCGCCGGTCAGGCCGATCACCCCAACGATGTCACCATCGATGCGCAGCGGCAGGTTAATGCCAGGCCGCACGCCATGAAGATGTTTAGCCACGGCCTCATCGATGTCGACAACGCGCCCCTGAGAGAGCACCAGCAGTGCACCTTCGTGCAACTCCCCAATACGTTCCCGGTCACCGCTGCCGATAATCCGGCCCCGCGCATCCATCACGTTGACATTGCTGTCAATAATTTTCATGGTGCGCGCCACGATATCCTGTGCCAGCCGGGCATCAAGGTGATAGGTAGCCATCCATTACTCCTGAAAAGAGGGGGGAGAAACAGAATACGCATGCACAGCACGCAGAACATTGTGCAATTGCACAGAGCCAGGCCGTCATTTACCAAATTTGCGGCGAGCATCACACTCTGACGAGGCAGAAAGTGGACATAAAAAAGGCGGACCGCAGTCCGCCTCTTAATCCGTTGTTGTTCGCTTACTGCATCAGCAGATAGATACTGCTGTCGCCGCGTTTCACATTCAGCGCCAGAACGGACGGCTTGCTATCGAGAACTTTGCGCAGCTCACCCAGGTTGGTTACCACCTGCTGGTTAACGCCCTGAATCACATCGCCCTTTTTCAGGCCGATACGCGCCGCAGCACTGCCCGGTTTCACGTTATCAACCCGGACACCTTTGGTACCCGCTTCGATATTGCTGAGATCGGCGCCTTCAATGCCGGTGTAGATGGTCGCGGACTGCACTTTTGACTGGCTGCTCTGCTGCAACTTAACAGAGACATCGACCGGTTTGCCGTCACGCAGCAGCCCCAGTTTCAGGGTGGTGCCAACCGGCAGTGAGCCCACTTCCGCACGCAGCGAAGCAAAGCTGCTCAGCGGTTTACCGTTCATCGAGACAATGACGTCACCCGCTTTGATACCGGCTTTGGCAGCCGCAGAGTCTGGCAGCACCTGGCTGACAAAGGCACCACGTTGTGCGTCGACCTTCATCGCTTTTGCCAGCTCAGAGTTCAGCTCAGTCCCCTGCACGCCCAGCTCGCCGCGTTTCACCTGACCAAACTCGACCATCTGTGCCGTCAGGTTTTTCACCATGTTGCTGGGGATAGCAAAGCCGATACCGATGTTGCCGCCATCGGGCGCCAGAATGGCGGTGTTAATCCCGATCAGTTCACCGTTGAGGTTAACCAGCGCACCACCGGAGTTGCCCCGGTTAATGGCCGCATCTGTCTGGATAAAGTTTTCGTAGTTTTCCACGTTCAGGCCACTGCGTCCCAGCGCGGAGACGATACCTGAGGTGACCGTTTCACCCAGACCATAAGGGTTGCCGATCGCCACGGTATAATCGCCGACGCGCAGGTTGTCAGAGTCAGCGATTTTGACTGCGGTAAGATTTTTGGCTTCCTGCAGCTGAATCAGGGCAATGTCAGAGCTGGGATCTTTACCGATGACTTTGGCGTCATAGCGACGACCGTCGCTGAGCTGTACCTGAATTTTGGTGGCATTATTCACGACGTGGTTATTAGTTACCACATAGCCTTTTTCAGCGTTAATGATGACGCCCGATCCCAGAGCACGGAATTTTTCCTGCTGTGTATCAGGCACTGGCGCGCCGCCGTTACCGCCTGCACCGTCGCCGTTCTGGCACATCGGTGAACCCTGGAACGGGGAACCATCCTGGCAGAATGGCGAATTGTCGCCAAAGAATTGCTGAAATTGCTGCGGCATACGCGGGGTTTTCACCGTGGTGGTCCCCTCGACGCTGATACTGACCACAGACGGCATCACCTTCTCCAGCATCGGTGCCAGACTTGGCTGTTGCAGGCTATCGGAAGAGGCCGTTTGCGCAGCAGAAACAGTAACAGGGGCGAGCGCCATGCTCAGGCTTAACGCCAGCGCACTTAACATTAAGGTCTTTTTTTTCATTTTTCGTTTCTCAATAAGATTACTGTTCAGACCATTGCTGTGGTCGAAAGGTGAGATAAATGTTTTAGCGCGAAGTTCCTTTAAAAGTTTAAGGCAAAAGTAAAAATTTATTCGCGCTCTTTACAATTGGCGGCTTATTCTACCGCCATCAGTCGTCGGTACTCATCCCAGGCATAGAGATCGGTCATACCACTGATATAATCCTGAATGAGCCGGAAGCGATAATAACGTTCCCACAACAGACGCTGATATTTATGTTCTACAACCAGATTACGCATCTTATGCAAATAGGCTTTACGGTGTTTACCCGAGAGCTTATGAAAAAGCCGGGTTTCGATCGGATGCTGACGCAGGAAATCTTCATTTATCAGCGTGGTAAAGGCTTCGTAATTAAGGCGCATCAGCGGCTGATAGATCTCCAGCAGCCCTTTAATCACCCGGTAACCCTGCAACTCCAGCTGCTCTACTTCAGAATGATTAAAGACCTGCTGGCGCGCAACGGTTTTAAACAATTGCAGTAAGCGGCCCTCTTCACCCTCATCTTCCAGTAGCGCATGGTTAAAACTTCCATCGAATATAGCAGGAAGATTATCAACAAAACGTTTCACCGCATAGCTTACCAGCACGCTCTGAACATTTACGCGGAGTGACATAAAAAATTGATCGCTGCGGCTTCGGCGTTTTTTACTGCAGGCTTCACGCCAGGCTTCGCCAATAGTCCGGCTGAAAGCGTCATTATTTTTAACCGGCCCCCAGGCTTTATTGAGAAACTCATACAAACTTTCAACATTAAAGATATCTTTTTCTACAGCGTCGTCCAAATCGGCAATACAATAGGAGATATCATCCGCAGCTTCCATTATATAAGTCAGCGGAAAACGGTGGTGTTCTTCCATATTGGTGGCAGCGCGCAGTTCGGCAATATAATCCTGCTCAGAGAGATAAAACCCAGGCTTCTTCATGAGTACGCTAAATTCGGCGGGCTTTTCCCCCTGCCACCAGGCAGGCGCGGTATATTTCAGGATGCAGGCGACCTGAGAATAACTGAGATTCAGTTGCAGCAGCGTATGCACCATCCGGATCGCCTGCGCATTGCCTTCAAAGTGGCAGAGATCCTGGCGGATCATGGCGTTGAGTTGATCAAAGGCTTTACGCTGTGCTTCTCCTTCCACGCCGGCCACCAGCGGATCCACCAGCTCGGCAGAGAGGTTCTCTTCAAACCAGTCGTTAATCGCCGCCTCGCCAAAATGGCCAAAAGGCGGATTACCGACATCATGCATCAGACAGGCCATCTCTATCAGACTTTCAAACGCGCCTTCCAGCTCATCAAGACCATACTGCGCCAGCCCGCCCTGCATCTTCAGGGTTTGCAGGATCTCTTTGGTGATGTAACGCCCGGTCTGCTGCACCTCCAGCGAATGCGTCAGGCGGGAACGAACGGCAGCGTTACGCTCCAGCGGAAACACCTGCGTTTTTTGCTGCAAACGCCGGATTGCGGCGGAGTTTATAATCCGTCCGCGATCGCTCTCAAAATGGCGCGTAATGTAATATTCGCCTTCCGGTTCCTTGCGGCTGTTATAAGGGCGCGAGAAGCTGATCTTCTTCCT
The DNA here is from genome assembly GCF_024520875.1 of Pantoea sp. Ft-CA_14. Lineage (NCBI taxonomy): Bacteria > Pseudomonadati > Pseudomonadota > Gammaproteobacteria > Enterobacterales > Erwiniaceae > Pantoea > Pantoea sp. Ft-CA_14. The sequence continues at coordinate 41,655 of NZ_JALNPM010000011.1, forward strand.
GAAATTGATCGCTGACATGGATTACCCCTTATTTTTTCGTGAATTAATCCCCTGAATGCCATGGTAGACTATGCCCTAAATTTTGATTCTTTACATTAGCGGAACTCACTATGAAAGCAGGCATTATTGGCGCGATGGAGCAGGAAGTCACACTGCTGCGCGACAAAATTGAAAACCGTCAAACGCTGTCGCTGGCGGGTTGTGAAATTTATACCGGCACCCTGCAGGGCGTTGAGGTGGCTCTGCTGAAATCGGGCATTGGTAAAACCTCTGCCGCGCTGGGTACCACGCTGCTGCTGCAGCTCTGCAAGCCGGATGTGGTGATCAACACCGGTTCGGCTGGCGGTTTAGCGCCGTCGCTCAGCGTCGGTGATATCGTGGTGTCAGAAGAAGTGCGTTATCACGATGCTGACGTCACCGCTTTTGGTTATGAGCCGGGTCAGATGGCGGGTTGTCCGGCCGCGTTTGTGGCAGACAGCAAGCTTATCGCCGCTGCAGAAGCCTGTATTAAGCAGCTGGATCTGAATGCCGTACGCGGTCTGGTGGTCAGCGGTGATGCCTTTATCAATGGTGCCGAACCGCTGGCGCGCATTCGTAATCTGTTCCCACAGGCGATTGCCGTTGAGATGGAAGCCACCGCTATCGGCCATGTCTGTCATCAATTCCAGGTGCCTTTTGTGGTCGTTCGCGCCATTTCCGACGTGGCCGATAAGCAATCTCACCTCAGCTTTGATGAGTTCTTAAGCGTTGCGGCGAAGCAATCTTCGCTGATGGTGGAGAACCTGCTGGCGCATCTGGCGCGTGGCTAAAACGCTACTCCTCTGCTGGCTGCTGCTGTTGAGCGGCAGCCTGCTGGCTTCCCCGCCACGCGTGATTACCCTCTCCCCTCACCTTACCGAACTCGCCTTTGCTGCCGGGATTACCCCGATTGCGGTCAGCGCCTGGTCCGACTATCCGCCGCAGGCGAAACAGATTGAGCAGGTCGCAAACTGGCAGGGCATCAAGGCTGAACGTATTCTGCAGCTTAAGCCGGATCTGGTGTTAGCCTGGCGAGGCGGTAATCCGCAGCGGCAGATTGACCAGCTACAGCAGCTCGGCGTGCCGGTTAAATGGATTGATCCGCTGACGCTGGATGAGATGTTCACGGCGCTGGCCGATCTGGGCCACTGGAGCCCCAGACCGGAGCAGGCAACTCGCGCTGCCCGCCAGTTACGTCAGCAGGAAGCCGCGCTGCGTCAGCGCTATGCTCATCTGACTGCGGTTCCGCTTTTTTTGCAATTTGGTCAGCAGCCCCTGTTTACCGCCGCCAGAGCCACGCTGCAGAATGAAATTATTACGTTATGTGGCGGCAGGAACATCTTTGCTGACAGCCGCGTCAGCTGGCCGCAGGTCAGCCGTGAGCAGGTGCTGATGCGCCATCCTCAGGCCGTTGTGACGGGTGGCAGTGCGCAGCAGGCGGAAAACATCCGGGTGTTCTGGCGACCGCAGCTGGATGTACCGGTGATTGCCATCAACGAGGACTGGCTTAGCCGGCCAGGCCCGCGACTGCTGCTGGCCGCGCAGCAACTCTGTGCGGCCCTGCATCCCGATGAATAAATCGGCGAATTGATTAAAGTCACTGCGATTTTTGCCGTTGATCAATACCAGAGACGAACGCGCCACGTATGCTCGCCGTCCTTTTAGCGCTCCGGCGCTTTTTTAAAACACCAGGAACCTTATATGACCAGAGCACTGCTGCTGGCCATAGGGCTGTCGATCGCCGGTTCTGCCTTTGCAGGATCGATAAATGGCTCTATTGGCGCCAGACTTGTCATCTATTCACGCTGTGAAATCAACACGGCTAACGGTCAGCTCGCGCCGCAGATCAACTGCGGCAGACAGGCAAGCGCGCAGCCGCGCGTAACAAACGGCCAGATTCAATCGCAGGGAAGTGTGAAGCAAAGTAACCGGCTGGTCACAATAGAATGGTAAACGAGGCCGTCTGTATGACGGCCTGCATTATCAGATACTGAAGGAAGAGCCACAGCCACAGGTGGTTTTGGCATTCGGGTTGGTCACGATAAAGCGTGAGCCTTCCAGACCTTCCGTGTAATCCACTGAACCGCCCACCAGATATTGCAGGCTCATCGGATCAACCACCAGTGAGACGCCCTGCTTTTCAATCGTCATGTCGCCATCATTCATCTGGTCATCAAAGGTGAAGCCGTACTGGAAACCACTGCAACCGCCACCGGTGATATAGACGCGAAGTTTCAGCGCCGGGTTCTCTTCGTCGGCAATCAGGTTCTTCACCTTGGTGGCTGCGGCGTCGGTAAACTGCAACGGCAGTGCTACTACTTCATCACTCATGTTTTACTCCGGTAAACGCCCAGGTCAGAAAACGACCTTAATTACGCTATTATCAGCCAGCACCTCAGCGCAATCAAGCTCTGCCCTTCGCACTCTGTGCCGCTTTCACTCCTGTTAAGGGCACAGGGGGTGAATCCACCTTTCGTCTGCTGCCCCTCTTCCGTAGAATGGCGCAATATTTTTATGAACCGCTGGAGCCGAAAATGAGTAAGTCCGAACAACTGTTTGCCGAGGCACAACGCCTGATCCCGGGTGGGGTAAACTCGCCAGTACGCGCATTTACCGGTGTGGGCGGCGTTCCGCTGTTTATTGAACACGCTGATGGCGCCTATCTCTATGACGCTGACGGCAAAGCCTATATCGACTATGTCGGCTCATGGGGTCCGATGGTGCTGGGTCATAACAACGCGGCGATTCGTAACGCCGTGATTGAAGCGGCACAGCGCGGCTTAAGTTTTGGCGCACCGACCGAAATGGAAGTGACCATGGCGCAGCTGGTGTGTGAGCTGGTGCCGAGCATGGAGATGGTGCGGATGGTCAACTCCGGCACCGAAGCGACCATGAGCGCTATCCGTCTGGCGCGTGGCTTTACCGGCCGCGATAAAATCATCAAGTTTGAAGGCTGCTACCACGGCCACGCCGATCATCTGCTGGTGAAAGCCGGCTCCGGTGCGTTAACACTGGGTCAGCCGAACTCGCCGGGCGTACCGGCCGATTTCGCTAAACATACCCTGACCTGCACCTTTAACGATCTCGACTCAGTGCGCAGCGCTTTTGAGCAATATCCCGAGTCGATTGCGGCCATCATCGTTGAGCCGGTGGCTGGCAACATGAACTGCATCCCACCGCAGCCAGAGTTCCTGACGGGTCTGCGTTCACTGTGTGATGAGTTCGGCGCACTGCTGATTATTGATGAAGTGATGACCGGTTTCCGTGTCGCGCTGGGTGGCGCGCAGGCTCATTACAATGTGCGCCCTGATTTGACCTGCCTTGGGAAAATCATTGGTGGCGGGATGCCGGTCGGTGCGTTCGGTGGCCGTCGCGAAGTGATGGCGGCGCTGGCTCCGACCGGTCCGGTTTATCAGGCGGGAACGCTCTCTGGTAACCCAATCGCCATGGCGGCGGGTTTCGCCTGCCTGACGCAGATCGCGCAGCCGGGCACCCATGAGAAGCTGGATGCCCTGACCCGCAAGCTGGCAGAGGGTCTGCGTGAAGCAGCACAACAGCAAAATATCCCGCTGGTGATTAACCATGTTGGCGGGATGTTCGGCCTGTTCTTCACCGATGCTGACAGTGTGACCTGTTACGCCGATGTGACCCGCTGCGATGTGGAGCGCTTTAAAACCTTCTTCCACCTGATGCTTGAAGAGGGCGTTTACTTTGCGCCTTCAGCCTATGAAGCGGGCTTTATGTCGCTGGCGCACAGCGAAGAGGATATTCAGCGCACTGTCGACGCCGCGCGTCGTTGTTTCGCGAAGCTGTAATTGCGGCAGCGTTAAAGATGAAGACCGGCAGCAGCCGGTCTTTTGTTATTGATGAGGCTTGCCCCGCTCTGTTGTGAGAGGGTGCACGCACAGGAAACAGGGTCAGATCGGAAAGGCGCGAAAGCCGTCATCCATGACTCGCTCGGCCCGCGCGATTACGCACCTCATCCATGAGGTGCGCCCGTTGCCGGGCCAACGCTTCGCGTTGTTCAAAAACGCTCCCGGCGTTTTTGTCCCTGCCGCGGGACGCTTTCCTCCTCTGACCCAATTTCCTGCGCATTGAGCTTCTTCGTTGTTGTCAGATTCACCCTACTTTGGATCTGGCCGGCGTCTGAAACCAGCCTGCTTTTTCCTCTTAACCTGAACGCCGCAGCAGCCAGATAAAGTAAGGCGCGCCTAAAAAGGTCGCCATCAGCCCGGCTGGGATCTGATCCGGGAATGCCAGCATTCGTCCGCACCAGTCAGCCAGCACCATCAATCCCGCCCCCAGTAATCCTGACAGCAGCAGTTGCGGCAACGCCCGCCGGAATCCCAGCATGCGCGCCATATGGGGTGCCATTAGTCCGACAAAACTCAGCGGACCGATAGTCAGTGTCGCGCTGGCGGTCAGCGCGGCCGCCAGCAGCAGCAGACTCAGCCGCGCAGGCGTCAACGCCATACCGGCCGAGCGTGCGGTAGCGCTTCCCAGCGGCAGCAATGTCAGCCAGCGACTGGCCAGCGGTGCCAGCGACACCAGCACCAGCGCGCAGATTGCGCTCTGAATCGCCTGAGTGCCGCTGATGTTATAGGTCGAGCCGGAGATCCAGCTCAGCAGCCCGCCCATACGCGGATCGCCACTCGCCAGCAGTAGCATCAGCAGGGTGACAAAGGCGCTGTTAAGCGCCATGCCCGCCAGCAGCATTCGTTCCGGCGAAAAGCCGCCCCGACTGGCTACCGCCATGATCACCAGCAGCGTCAGCGCCGCGCCCAGCGCACCGGCGGGCAGCAGCCAGGCCAGCGCATCGCCCGGTACAAAGAACATCATCATCACCACGCCAAAAGCGGCACCCGAACTGATGCCCAGCACTTCCGGGCTGGCCATGGGATTGCCGGTTAGCCGCTGAATCAGACTCCCCGCCACGCCCAGCATCAGGCCGGTCACCAGCGCGGCCAGCACGCGCGGTGCGCGCCACGGCAGCAGCGATTGCAGCATCTCACCCGCAGACCAGACCCAGCCCTGCGCATCTCGCCCAAACGCCAGACCGCCCCACCCCAGCAGTGCCAGGATGGCAAGCCCGGTCAGCGCCCAGCGCAGCAGGTTCTGTCGCTCGACGGGCACCTTATCACCCTGATTCAGCGCGGGCGGCACCGAACCGGTGCGCAGTCGCGGCAGCAGCCACAGCAGAATCGGTACGCCGAGCAGCGCCGTGGCGGTGCCGGTCGGGATATCGCGCCAGTGAGTGCTGAGCCACAACACGCAACTGTCCGCCAGCCACAGCAGCAGCGCGCCAGTCAGCGGAGCCAGCAGCATCCGGGTGATGAGCCGTCGTCCACCCAGCATCTTCGCCAGCAGCGGCGCAAACAGCCCGATAAAGCCGATGATACCGGCGACGTTGACCAGCTGTGCGCTGAGCAGGATCGCCAGCCCGAGGCCACCGACACGCGCCACGGAAAGCGCAAGGCCAAGGTTTTTCGCTACGCCATCATCCAGCCCCATCAGCGTCAGCGGACGCAGCAGCGCCAGCGCCAGCACAAACGCCAGCAGCAGGCGCGGCCAGAGTTGCTGCACATTTTCCCAGTTCATCTGATTCAGCGCGCCGGTGCTCCACAGAAACATGTTCTGCAGCTGATCGTGATTGAAGATAGCGAAGATTTGATTCACCGCGCCGCTGTAGAGGCTCAGCACCAGCCCGGCCAGAATCAGCGTTACCGGCGACAGACGTTTGCCCCAGGCCACACCAAACACCAGCGCGCCCACCAGCAGCGCGCCACTGAGCGCGGCAAACTGCTGTGTCAGCGCCCCGCCCGGCAGATGCCACAGCGTCGCCACGGTAATGCCCAGCTGTGCGCCGGAAGAGACGCCCAGCGTGGTTGGCTCCGCCAGCGGATTACGCAATATCTGCTGAAACAGCAGACCGGCTAACCCCAGTCCACTCCCCACCAGCAGCGCCAGCACGATACGCGGCAGCAGGCTGTGGTGAAACACCATCTGCGGCAGGCTATCGACCGCCGGAGACCAGAGTGCCTGCCACCATTCAGCCTGTGGCAACGCCTGATGCAGATTGACCAGCGTCAGGCTGAGCGCCAGCAGAAACAGCAGGCTGAGGAGGCCTGCGGGAAACAGAGCATGGCGCATCAGTGCGTCTCCAGCGCGCGTTCCAGCACGCGAACAAAGTGCAGCGCCGAGAGCGTCGCACCGTAATACCAGACGGCCGGGACGCGCTGAAAGCGTCCGGTGCGTACAAACGGCAGCGACTGCCACAGCGGGCTGCGCATCAGTTGCTGCATCTCCGCATCGTTATCATGATCAAAGCAGATGACATCCACATCCCCGACCTGCGCCAGCTTTTCAATGCCGATCACCGCGCTGCCCCAGAAATTTGTTTCACCCTGCCAGCCATTTTTCAGGCCCAGCAGAGTCATCACTTCCAGAAACAGACTGTTTTTGCCGAAGGTAATGGCGTGACGACTGTCGAGCAGCGACATCAGCAGGATAGTGCGTCCGGCATAGGGCGCCAGCCGCTGGCGCGCCGCCGCCAGCTGATCATCGACCTCGCGCAGATGCTGTTCCGCTCGCGCGCTTAATCCAAGGCGCGCCGCCAGCTGACGCAGCGATGCGCGCGCGGCAGTGAGAGGTTTCCCGTCGCCGCTGTGGAGGTCGAAGCCCATAATGGGCGCGATGCGCGTCAGTTTCTCTTTAGGCGGGCCGTAGCCGTTGGAGCAGAGGATCAGCGACGGCTGCATTTGCGCCATCAGCTCAAGATTGGGTTCAGTGCGCAGACCTACATCGATCACGCCTTCAGGCAGCGGCGGCTCCCCTACCCAGATGTTGTAGTTGTGCAGATCGGCCACGCCCCAGGGCGTGACGCCTAGTGCTATCAGCAGTTCGGTGGGTAACCACTCCAGTGCAATAATCCGACCCGGATTTGGCGTGGCGGCACGCAGGGGAAGCGCACAAAACAGCGGAGAGACTGCCAGCGCCAGCATCAGTCGGCGGCGATTAAGATCGGGCATCATCCTCTCCTTAACAGACAAAACTGACCGGCGCGCCGCCCTGCGGGTGCGGTAAAATGCCCATCGGAATGCCATAAATCGCACCGAGCACCTCAGCCTGCATAATCGCCTCTGCGTCTCCTTCGGCAATCATCGCGCCCTGACGCAGCGCCACCAGATGATCGCAGTAGCGTGCTGCCATATTGATATCGTGCAGCACCGCAATCACGGTTAAGCCGCGCTGCTGGCTCAGCGCTTTTATCAGCGCCAGCACCTCAACCTGATGGGCAATATCCAGCGCCGACGTCGGTTCATCCAGCAGCAGACAACGGCTGTTCTGCGCCACCATCATCGCCAGCCAGGCGCGCTGACGCTCGCCGCCCGACAGGCTATCTACCAGCCGTCCGGCAAAGGCGTTAAGTCCGACCTGGGCAATCGCATCCTCTACCCGGTCGCGATCTTCCTGACCAAAGCGCCCCAGCGCGCCGTGCCAGGGATAGCGGCCAATCGCCACCAGTTCACGCACCGTCATCCCTTCGGCTGCCGGTAACTGCTGCGGCAGATAGGCTACCTGACGGGCAAAGGCTTTGCTGTTCCAGCGCCCGACGGGCTGCTGATTCAATAGCACCTCTCCGCTGCTGGCCGCGTGGTGACGACCCAGCATTTTTAACAGTGTTGATTTGCCCGAGCCGTTGTGACCGATCAGCCCGGTCACTTTTCCCGGCGGAAAGGTCAGCGACAGTGGCTGAAGGAGAGTCCGGCCCGGCACTTCAAAACTGGCGTTTTTCAGCGTAAAGGTCGCCTCTTCTGCGTGCGGATGCGGCATGGTTATCCCTGTGAACGGGCGCCGAAGCGCCCGGTTAAATCAGAATCTGAAGGTCGCGGTGCCGACAATCTGGCGTTCCGCACCCCAGTAGCAGGCGTATTCACGGTAGCAGCTGGCAACGTAGTCGCGGTCAAACAGATTGTTGACGTTGACGCCCACTGTCGAACCCGGCAAACCGAAACGACCCAGATCATATTTCAGCGCCGCATCCACCGTGGTGTAACCGGCAACTTTAAAGTTCTGGTTCTGCTCAGTGCCAGTGCTGTAAAGGCCCTGACTCTCACCGACATAACGCACACCCGCGCCCAGCGTTACGCCTGAAAGGGCTGTCTCGTGGAAGGTGTAGTCGCTCCACAGTGAGGCCATATGTTTCGGCACCTGTACCGGCGTTTTGCCTTTGAGCTGGGTGTCTTCGGTATATTCCGCATCGGTGTAGGTGTAGGACGCCGTCAGGTTAACGTTGGCATTCAGCGCCGCTTTAGCTTCCAGCTCTACGCCCCGTGACCGGATTTCACCGCTCTGCACGCTGGCAAACGGATGATTAAACGTATCAGGGTCCGCGGTCAGGTTTTTGGTTTTGGTCAGCTGATAAAGCGCTGCGGTGAGCACCACCGGACGATCTTTCGGTACATATTTCACGCCCGCTTCATACTGCTTAGCGCGTGACGGATCAAATGCCTGACCGTCATAGGTCGAACCCGCATTCGGAATAAAAGCTTCGCTGTAGCTGAAGTAAGGCGCGATGCCGTTATCAAACACATAGTTCAGGCCCCCGCGCCAGGTAAAGGCCTGATCGTTCTGACGATCAACGCTATCCGCTACCCGATCGTAAACCGAGTTCATGGCATAGTCGTAGCGGCCACCCAGCGTCAGCACCCAGCGGTTCCACTCCATCTGGTCCTGAGCATAGAGGCCGGTCTGACGCTGTTTGTTGAGATGCTGATAAGGATCGGCAAATGGCGTTACGCTGTTATCACCATATTGCGGATTAACCGCATTCAGGCTGGAGGCAGTGCCAAACTGTGCGTCGATATCATTGCGGGTACGCTGGAAGTCCACGCCCAGCAGCAGCGTATGATCAACCTGGCCGGTGGCGAATTTCGCCTGCGCCTGGGTATCGACCGCCAGTTGGTTAAGCTTCTCTTCTGAAACCGCCGAACCGCGCGTGATTTGCTGAGTCTCCGGCAGGAAACCATTGCCGTAAATGCTGCGGTAATCGGTGCGCAGGTCGGCATAACGCAGGTTCTGGCGCAGCGTCCAGGTGTCGTTAAAGCTGTGCTCGGCGTTATAACCGACCATTTTGGTGTTGCGTGAAATCTTGTTGCTCTGCTCGCCTTCATCAAAGTTGGTTGGCAGTTTGTACTGGCTGCCATCAGCGCGGGTGATCGGTACCACCGTGCCCTGACGCGGCAGCCAGCCGTAATAACCGGTTTCTGGCTCGTTCTGGAAATAGGTCAGCAGGTCAATGCGGGTCCGATCGTCGGGACGCCAGCTGAAAGCCGGTGCGATGGTGTAGCGCTTCTCTTTGTTCATCGCCTGCTGCGCATCCTGACTGCGCGCCTGGCCGGTCAGGCGATAGCTGTAGACGCCGTCGTCGTCCAGCGCGCCGCCAAAGTCAAAACCGGTCGAGAAGAGGTTGTCGTTGCCCATCTGGAACTGCACTTCGCGCAGGGTTTCCTGGGTCGGACGCTTACTCACCAGCGAGACCACCCCGCCGGGATTGCTCTTACCGTAGAGCACCGAAACCGGGCCGCGCAGCAGTTCAGCGCGTTCCAGGAAGTAAGGATCGATGGCAAACTCAGAGTAGTTGTCACCCTGCAGTTTCAGACCATCCAGATACTGATTGGTGTTGGTTTCGCTGAAACCGCGAATCGACAGCGCATCAATCACGTCTGAGCTGCCCCGGTTACCGGTCAGCACGCCAGGCGTGTAGTTAAACGCCCCTTTCACACTGGTTACGTTACGCATCTCCATCTCTTCACGGGTGACCACGGAGATGGACTGCGGATTTTTTTCAATGGGGGTATCAGTTTTGGTCCCGGTGGCGCTGCGTTTCGCTGCCACGGTGGGTGCTGGTCCCCAGGCGCTTTCCGCCTCGACGCCGCTGCCGCCATCAGCCGAGACGACCATCGTCTCCGTCTGCGCGGCGTAAAGAGAGGAGCTCAGGCTCAGTGAGATCATGATGCCCAGAAGCGGTCGGGAAAATGTTTTTTTGGTGTTGTCAGAAAAAGTCGTTCGCGCATTCATAAAAGTGTCTCTTAACAATAGGCTCAGGCAGGCGAATCGAAACGATAATGATTATTATAACGCTTAGATAATATGCGAAATTCAGCAGGTACTGCAAGAAGAAATCCCAGTAGTGACGCCGTTTGCAGGCCGATTGACGCGTATTGATCAGGAACAAAAAAAGGGCGCCGAAGCGCCCTTTTTAACCTGTCTGACTGATTTATTTGCCAAACATATCTTTTATCCACCCTGCTACGCCGTCGCTATCTTTCTGCTCCTGCTGTTGCTGCTGGGCCGGTTGTTGCGGCTGCTGCTGTTGCTGTTGTTGCTGCTGCTGATCGAAGAGCTGTTGTTGCTGCTGAACCTGCTGCTGCTGTTGCTGACACAGCGCATTCGGATCCAGCGCCCACACCGGCAGAGAACGCCAGGTACTGCTGCCCGTGCCGCAGACAAAGTTACCGGCAGAATCCACATTCATCAGCGACACATCTTCCGGCGGCGTCAGCTGTAACGGCATCGGGGCCTGAATGTCCAGGTAGCGACGGTAGAGCTGCATCGCGCCGCTGGCACCATAGAGTTTGGTCGGCTGGTTGTTATCGCGTCCCACCCAGGTGATCGCCACTTCTTTGCCATCAATACCGGCAAACCAGCTGTCCACCAGATCGTTGGTGGTACCGGTTTTGCCCGCCAGATGCGCATTCGGGAAACGCGCGCCCAGCGCACGGGCGGTACCGTGGTCAGCCACCTGTTGCATGGTGTAGAGCGTCAGATAAGCGGCCTGCGCCGGCTCAACACGCTGCGCCTGCGGATAGCTCTGATAGAGCACGCTGCCATCTTCCGCAATCACCGAACGCACCGCTGACAGCGACGCGCGGTTGCCGCCGCTGGCAATCGACTGGAACGCCTGAGCCACTTCAACCGGCGTCAGGTTTAAGGCACCCAGCAGCATCGATGGCACCGGATGCAGCTGCTCTTTCGGCACGCCCAGCTTATTCCAGGTATCCACTACCGCATCCAGCCCCAGCGTCATGCCGAGGTTTACGGTCGGCACGTTCATTGAGTTGGTCAGCGCATCCACCAGCATCACTTTGCCGCTGAAGCGACGATCGTCGTTCATCGGTTTCCAGATGCTGCCGTTTGGCTGCTTCAGCGCAATCGGCTCATCGGCGATCCAGCTGTTCAGCCGGTAGCTGTTTGGCTGGCTCAGCGCGGTCAGGTAAGTCGCCGGTTTCGCCAGTGAGCCGATAGAGCGGCGTGCCTGCAGCGCGCGGTTGTAACCGGCATACTGTGGATCGGCACCGCCGACCATAGCGCGGACTTCGCCGCTGAAACGGTCAACCACCACCATCGCGGTTTCCAGATCTTTCAGGCCACGCTGTTTTTTCAGCGTCGGAATGCCATCGATCACCGCTTTTTCGGCCGCATCCTGCGACACCGGATCCAGCGTGGTGAAGATTTTCACCCCGGAGAGATCTTTCACCTTGTCGCCCAGTTTTGCCTGAAGCTCGTTACGCACCATCTGCATAAAGGCCGGCTGCGGCGTAATCACGCCGCCTTTTGGCTGCACACCCAGCGGACGGGCCGACAGCATGTCATACAGCTCCTGGTCGATTACTTTCTGCTGCTGCAACAGGCGCAGCACGAGGTTGCGTCGTTCCAGCGCCAGTTTCGGGTTACGCCACGGATTATAGAGCGACGCCCCTTTCACCATGCCGACCAGCATCGCCTGCTGATCCAGACTCAGCTCATCAACCGGACGGCCAAAGTAATAGAGGCTGGCCAGCGGGAAACCGCGGATCTGATCGCTGCCAGCCTGACCGAGATAGACCTCGTTCAGGTAGAGCTCCAGGATGCGATCTTTGCTGTAGCGCGCATCCATGATCACCGCCATGTAGGCTTCACGCGCTTTACGCCACAGCGAACGCTCGTTGGTGAGGAACAGGTTCTTCACCAGCTGCTGCGTCAGCGTACTGCCGCCCTGCACCGCTTTCCCGGCCGTGATGTTCGCCAGGAAGGCGCGGCCGATGGAGTAAGGGCTGATGCCATCATGCTCATAGAAATGGCGATCTTCGGTGGCGATCAGCGTATCGACCAGCAGATCCGGGAAACCGGCGCGCGGTACGAAGAGTCGCTGTTCACCGTTCGGCGACTGCAGCATGGTGATCAGACGCGGATCGAGGCGGAAAAAGCCAAAATCACGACCGGTTTCGAGGTTTTTAATCTCGCTCAGCTCATCTTTACTGAAGCTCATGCGCGCGTGGATCTGCCCCTCTTTACTGTCGGGGAAATCAAACGGGCGACGCAGCAGATCGATGGTGTTGCCCTTCACCGAAAACTCGCCAGGGCGGGTAATACGGGAGACTTCGCGATACTGAGTACCTTCCAGCAGCGCCACCATTTCACTTTTGTTGTAGGCCATGCCGGGTTCCAGGCTGACCATGCGGCCATAGACGGTGGCGGGTAGTTGCCACACTTTACCGTCAATCCGGCTGCGAATTTCCGAGTCGAGGTAGATGCCCCACGCGGCCATGACCACCACAAACACCAGGAACAGTTTGATTACCCATCCCAGCCAACGGCGTTTGCCGCGCGGCGGTTTTCCACCTTTACCTTTACGTGGCACCGGCGCTTCCTCCTCGTCATCATTAAAATCGTCCTGATCGATATCCTGTTCGATATCCCTGCGTCGTCCCCGGCCCGCACTGCTGCGCGGCGGCAACGGTTTACCTTTGCGCCCTATTGGTTCGCGATCGTTCCCAGACATTACTTTTCTTCTCCAGGCAGTGCTTACAGCAGCGCCGCTACTCTAACTGCTTTCTCGCGTGCCGCATGGCAGAACCCTCTGAATTCGATCCAGCGGACTCAACCCTGCGGGGACATTTTTTTGGTTCGCCTTGTTGGCAAGGCGGTGGCCGGATCCTCGGGCCAGGGATGTTTAGGATAACGTCCCTTCATCTCTTTCCTGACCTCCGGCCAGGCACCGCGCCAGAACGCCGCCAGATCGCGGGTGATCTGCAACGGGCGCTGGGCGGGCGATAACAGCTCCAGCACCAGCGGAATACGTCCTTCCGCTACGGTGGGATTCTGCGCTTCGCCAAACATCTCCTGAATCCTGACCGCCAGCGCGGGCGGCTTCTCCGCATCGTAGCGGATTGGCAGCCGGCTTCCGGTGGGCACAGTGTAATGAGTTGGCAGCACAGTATCCAGCCGCTGACGTTGTGACCATGTGAGTAAATGTAAGAGTGCCGTGGTCAGGTTCACCGCCTGCAGGCTGCGGAGATCGCGTACCGCTGACATCTGCGGCAACAGCCACTGCGACAGGCTCTCAAGCAGGGTGTCATCGTCGGTCGCGGGCCAGCTCTCTTCCGGCAGCCACCGGGCCGCACACTGGATGCGCAGGCGCAGCTGTTCGGCCTCCGGCGTCCAGCCCAGTACCGACAGACCTTTTTCGACGATCCAGCGCAGCATGGCCGCGTGCAGCACCTCTGGTTCCGGGCGCGCCATCGGCTGGGTTTTCAGTATCAGCGCGCCAATCTGCTCACGTCTGAAAGCACGCAACGTGCCTTTCTCTTCGTCCCATTCCACTTCGGTCCGGCGCTCAATCAGGGCGGGCTGCTGCTGGCACAGCGTTTCAATATCGACCGGCAGTGCCAGCAACATCCGGGCATCCGGTGTGGCACTGCCCTGCAACAGAGCAGGCGCAATCAGCCATTCATTACGCGTCAGGCCATCCTGCTCATCGAGTCTGGCGCCCAGCCCGTTGGCCAGCTGATAGCGACCGCTCTGATCGCGTCGCCGCGCCAGCCGATCGCCAAAGCCCACCGCCAGCAATCCGGCGAAACGATCTTCATCGATGCGCCCGCCACGGATTTTAAGCCGCTGCTGCCACTGCTGCGCCCGCCGCTGCCATTGCGCCTGCGGCCGATGCAGCGCATCACGCAGGTCGGCGCTGCCGCTGCGGGGAGGATCTTCCAGAATCGCCACCAGCAGCGCGGCGCTGGCGACCGCATCCGGCTCATCGCCTGCGGCACACAGTATGGCGGCGAGTCGGGGATCGCATCCCAGCTGCGCCATGCGCCGTCCCAGCGTGTTGAGCAGGCCGTTGTTGTCCAGTGCTCCCAGTCGGGTCAGCTGCTGCTGCGCCGCATCCAGATTTCTGGCGGGCGGCAGATCCAGCCACTGCAGCTGTTGCGGCTGGGTACAGCCCCACTGCAGCAGATCCAGCCACAGCGACGAGAGATCGCTGTTAACGATTTCCGGTTCACTCTGCGCCGCCGCTCGTGATGCCTGCTCCTGCGGCACCAGATGCAGGCAGAGCCCCGGCATCAGTCGCCCGGCGCGACCCGCTCGCTGGATCATCGATGCCTGGCTGATTCGCTGGGTCTGCAGACGCGTCACGCCGCTGCGGGCGTCAAACAGCGCGCAGCGTTCCAGCGCACTGTCGACCACCAGCCGAATCCCCTCAATGGTCAGGCTGGTTTCGGCGATATTGGTGGCAAGCACCACTTTGCGGCGGCCGTCGGCGGCAGGCAGAATTGCCCGGCGCTGCGCCGCCAGCGGCAGTGCGCCATAGAGCGGCGTCAGATCAACGTCGTCACTGATGCGTGATTCCAGCTCGCGCTTCACCCGTTCGATCTCCGCCACACCCGGCAGAAACAGCAGCAGCGAACCGCTCTCATCCCGCAGCAGCTGGGCGACTTCACGCGCGACCGCCTCTTCAAAACGCACATTCTGATTCAGTGACGCGTAACGCCGCTCAACCGGATAGCTGCGCCCTTCTGAGACGATCAGTGGCGCATCCGGCAGCAGCGCCGCCAGCCGGGCGTTGTCCAGCGTGGCGGACATCAGCATGATTTTAAGGTCGTCGCGCAGCCCCTGCTGCACATCAAGCAGCAGCGCCAGCGCCAGATCGGCCTGCAGGCTGCGCTCGTGAAATTCATCGAGGATCACCAGCGACACGCCCTCCAGCATCGGGTCGTGCTGAAGCATACGGGTGAGCATCCCTTCGGTCACTACCTCCAGCCGGGTCTGTGGCCCGACGCAGCTTTCGCCACGCATCCGGAATCCCACCGTGCCACCCGGCTGCTCGCCGAGTTGCTCCGCCAGCCGCTGCGCCACATTACGCGCCGCCAGCCGACGTGGCTCCAGCATGATGATCCGTCCCGGCAGCGCCGCCTGCTGTAACAACTGCAGCGGCAGCCAGGTTGATTTGCCTGCCCCCGTGGGCGCGGCCAGCAGGATTTGTGGGGCGTCACTCAGCGCCGCCAGGATGTCAGGCAGCACCGCGCTGACCGGTAAATCGCTCACAGCAAACTCCGCTTCTGCCTGTGCTAAGATGGCGCGCATTGTAGCATCCATCCGTGATATTTGCCGGAGAGCGCCATGGCGACACAACGCTTATTTTTTGCCATCAGCCTGCCTGACGAGATGCAGCAAGAGCTGGTGCGCTGGCGGGCCGATACCTTTCCTGCGGAGGCGGGCCAGCCGGTGGTCGCGGCGAATCTGCACCTGACGCTGGCGTTTCTGGGTGAAGTTGCGCCGGAAACCTCACAGCGCCTGCAGACGCTGGCCTCCCGTATTGTGCAGCCCGGTTTTGATCTCGACCTGGATGATGCCGGACACTGGCCGCGCCCCGGCGTGGTCTGGCTCGGCTGCCAGCGCGCGCCACGCGGTCTGTTGCAGCTCGCCAGCCTGCTGCGGGCCCAGGCCGCCCGGCATGGCTGTTACCAGAGCCCCCAGCCGTTTCATCCGCACATCACGCTGTTACGCCACGCCACGCAGCCGGTGACGTTACCGCCGCGCGGCTTTCACTGGCGTTTTCGCGTCTCTACCTTTTCTCTGTTCGCCTCTGAATATGCCCGGGGCCGCACCCGCTATCGCGCCCTGGCTAGCTGGCCATTACATTCTCAGGATCCACATGCACTTCTCTCCGCCCCTTAAACCCGCCCGTCTGATCGTCCGTTACAAACGTTTTTTGGCCGATGTGGTGACGCCAGAGGGCGACGTTCTGACAATTCACTGCGCCAATACCGGCGCCATGACCGGCTGCGCCACGCCGGGCGATCGGGTCTGGTACTCGACGTCCGACAGCCTGACGCGCAAATACCCCCACAGCTGGGAACTGACCGAAACACAACAGGGCCACTGGATCTGCGTGAATACGCTGCGCGCCAACCAGCTGGTGGCTGAGGCGCTGGAGCAGGATCGGCTGCCGGCGCTGGCCGGTTATACGCATCGTCAGGCGGAAGTGAGATATGGCACTGAAAAAAGCAGAATTGATTTCCTGCTCAAAGCAGAGGCCCGGCGCAACTGCTATATTGAGGTGAAATCCGTAACCCTTCTACATGAAGGAAAAGGGTATTTTCCGGATGCGGTGACGATTCGAGGACAGAAACACCTGCGTGAACTGGCAACAGTTGCGGCAGAGGGTCATCGGGCCGTTTTGTTGTTTGCCGTTTTGCACTCGGGGATTGAGGACGTTTCTCCGGCACGGCACATTGATGTGGCGTATGCAGAACAACTGGCTCAGGCGCAGCAGGAGGGCGTAGAGGTTTTAGCGTATCAGGCAGACTTATCGGCGGAGGGAATGTTTCTTAAATCGCCGATCAACGTAACCTTGTAATATCTTTTGCAATTTTATGTGTTAAGAATGTTCTGAGCTAAGGGCCAATTACGCTGTTCCTCACAGGCTTGTCAAGGTGTGTTCATGAAGAATTGCCAACCCTGACTGCTTCTGTTATTTATAGCGGCCTGTTTTTTTCCCCAATGGGGGATCGATGTACCCCGCAGACGTCAAATGCAGGCTGGCAGCAAGGCCCCTGCGAGACGAAATTCGAAGGGTATAGTGCGTGTTATCCAGGAGAAGCAACATGCAAGAAGGTCAAAACCGTAAAACATCGTCCCTGAGTATTCTCTCTATTGCTGGCGTCGAACCTTATCAGGTGAAGCCTGGCGAAGAGTATATGAATGATGCGCAGCTGACCCATTTTCGCAAGATTCTGGAAGCCTGGCGTAATCAATTACGGGACGAAGTCGATCGTACCGTTTCTCATATGCAGGATGAAGCCGCTAACTTCCCGGACCCGGTTGACCGTGCCGCGCAGGAAGAGGAGTTCAGCCTGGAGCTGCGTAACCGCGATCGCGAACGTAAACTGATCAAAAAGATCGAGAAGACGCTGAAGAAAGTTGAAGATGACGACTTCGGCTATTGCGATTCCTGTGGCGTTGAGATTGGTATCCGCCGTCTCGAAGCCCGTCCTACTGCCGATCTCTGCATCGACTGTAAGACGTTAGCAGAAATTCGTGAGAAACAAATGGCCGGCTGATGCCGCGTCCAGCCTGTTACCACGCAGTGGAACAACTGCTGTTTTGTCCGCTGCGTGGTCACTTCTGAAACCTATGTCATCCTCCTGTATCGGTCGCTTCGCCCCTTCTCCCTCTGGTGAACTCCACTTCGGATCGCTGATTGCTGCCCTGGGCAGTTACCTGAGCGCGCGTGCGCAAAACGGCGTCTGGCGGGTGAGAATTGAAGATATCGATCCGCCACGGGAAGTACCGGGTGCCGCCAGCCGTATCCTGCATCAGCTGGAGCACTACGGTTTAGAGTGGGATGGCGAGGTTCTGTGGCAGTCACAACGTCATGAGGCCTACCGTGACGCGCTGGCCTGGCTGCAGCAGCATCGTCAAAGCTATTACTGCACCTGCCCCCGGCGTCGCATTCAGCAGATTGGCGGTTTCTATGATGGTTACTGCCGTGAACGGCAACGCGGACCGGAGAATGCCGCGCTGCGTTTACGCCAGCATGCGCCGGTCTTTGCGTTTGACGATCGTCTGCGTGGCCGTGTGGAGGCGGACAGGCGTCTGGCACAGGAAGATTTTATTATTCACCGCCGTGATGGCCTGTTTGCCTATAACCTGGCGGTCGTTGTCGATGATCATTTTCAGGGCATTACCGAAGTGGTTCGCGGCGCAGATTTGATTGAGCCGACGGTGCGACAGATTGCGCTCTGCCAGCAATTTGGCTGGCCGGTGCCTGACTGGCTGCATCTGCCGCTGGCGCTTAACCACGATGGTCATAAGTTGTCGAAGCAGAATCATGCACCTGCGCTGCCGGATGGCGATGCCAGACCCCTGTTGGTGGCGGCGTTACGCTTCCTCGGACAGCCGGTTTCAGGCGGCTGGCAGGACTTAACGCAGGACAAACTGCTGTCTGATGCGGTGTCGCAGTGGAATATCGCTTTGATGCCGCAAGAGAACGCCCTGAAACCGGATGCATAGACAACAGCATTCTCAAACGGTTCTCAACAGGCTATGATTAGCCGCTGATTTTACCTACACCCTAATTGCCACTGTCGAGGTGTCCCATTTTTACCCGAGTAGCTAATTTTTGCCGGAAAGTCCTGAAGCGTGATGAAGAGGAAGCCCCAGCAGAGGTTGAACCAGAGCGTCTGATGACCATCATTCCTCGTGAAAGCCATACCATCTCACGTAAAGACATCAGCGAAAATGCCCTCAAAGTGCTCTATCGCCTGAACAAAGCCGGTTATGAAGCCTATCTGGTAGGCGGTGGCGTGCGCGATTTGCTACTGGGGCAAAAACCTAAAGATTTCGACGTGACCACCAATGCCACGCCTGAGCAGATGCGTAAGCTGTTCCGCAACTGTCGCCTGGTTGGCCGTCGTTTCCGTCTGGCGCACGTGATGTTTGGCCCGGAAGTGATCGAAGTCGCCACCTTCCGTGGACATCATCAGGCGGAAGAGCCGGAAGAGGATCGCAACAGCTCGCAGCGTGCCCAGAGCGGTATGCTGCTGCGCGACAACATCTTCGGCTCAATCGAAGATGATGCCCAGCGACGCGATCTCACCATCAACAGCCTCTACTACAGCGTGGCTGATTTCAGCGTGCGTGACTATGTCGGCGGCATCAGCGATCTCGAACAGGGCATCATTCGCCTGATTGGCGATCCGGAAACCCGCTACCGCGAAGATCCGGTCCGCATGCTGCGCGTCGCACGCTTTGCTGCCAAACTCAATATGAGCATTGCGCCGGAAACCGCCGAGCCGATTCCACGTCTGGCCTCGCTGTTGCGTGATATTCCGCCTGCTCGCCTGTTTGAAGAGTCGCTGAAGATGTTGCAGGCTGGCTACGGCTACAGCACATATCTCAAGCTGTGTGAATATCAGCTGTTCCAGCCACTGTTCCCGACGCTGGCGCGCAACTTCACCGAAAACAGCGACAGCCACATGGAGCGGATGCTGGCGCAGGTGCTGAAAAACACCGATAACCGCATTCACAACGACATGCGCGTTAATCCGGCGTTCCTGTTTGCCGCGATGTTCTGGTATCCGCAGCTTGAAACGGCAGAACGCATTGCGCAGGAGAGTGGCCTGACCTACTTCGAAGCTTTTGCGATGGCGATGAACGATACGCTGGACGAAGCCTGCCGTGCGCTGGCGATTCCGAAACGTATTACGTCGCTAATCCGCGATATCTGGCTGCTGCAGTTACGCATGTCCCGCCGACACGGTAAACGCGCCTGGAAACTGATGGAGCATCCGAAATTCCGTGCTGCTTATGATCTGCTGGCGCTGCGGGCGGAAGTGGAAAATAACCCGGAACTGCTGCGCCTGAGCCAGTGGTGGGGTGAATTCCAGGTGGCTGCGCCGCCGCATCAGAAAAACATGCTCAATAACCTGGGTGACGATCCGGTGCCGCGTAATAAATCGCGTCGTCCGCGCCGCCGTCCTTCCGCACCGCGTCGTGACAACCAGAACGTCTCATGACACGGGTTTACCTCGCGTTAGGCAGTAACCTGGCCGATCCGCTGCATCAGGTTGATGCAGCGCTGACCGCACTGGATGCGTTGCCGCAGACGCAACGCATCGCTACCTCGCCGTTTTACCGCACGCCGCCTTATGGCCCACCCGATCAGCCCGATTTTCTCAATGCCGCCGTGGCGCTGGAGACCGATCTCAGTGCCGAAGCGCTGCTTGACCATACCCAGCGGATTGAGCAGGAGCATGGCCGGGTGCGCAAGGCAGAACGCTGGGGTCCGCGCACGCTGGATATCGATCTGATGCTGTTTGGCGAGGCGCACATCAACACGGAGCGGCTGATTGTGCCGCACTATGATCTGCTGAATCGCGCCTTTATGCTGGTGCCCCTGCTGGCGATTGCGCCAGACGCCCGCCTGCCCGACGGTCGCGCACTCAGCACAATCCTGGCTACCCTCGACAGCAGCAGCATCGTGCTGTGGCACGGCTGAGCAGACAAACGCACATCTCTGATTCCGCTCTTTCACGCTATCCAGTAAACTGCGCCCATCAGAATTCCTGAGTTGAGAGCGCCATGAAACCCACCACGATTTCACATCTGCGTCAGGCGAAAGCCAGCGGTAAAAAATTCGCGACCCTGACCGCCTACGATTTCAGTTTCGCCCGCTTGTTTGCCGATGAAGGCATTCAGGTGCTGCTGGTTGGTGATTCTTTAGGGATGACGGTGCAGGGGCATGATTCCACCCTGCCGGTCACGGTCAGCGACATCGCCTATCACACCGCCGCCGTGCGCCGTGGCGCACCACAGGCACTGCTGCTCGCCGACCTGCCGTTTATGAGTTATGCCACGCCACAGCAGACCTTTGACAACGCCGCGCAGCTGATGCGTGCCGGTGCTAACATGGTGAAGCTTGAAGGCGGCAGCTGGCTGGCTGAGACCGTGCAGATGCTGACCGAGCGGGCCGTTCCGGTGTGTGGTCATCTGGGCCTGACACCGCAGTCGGTCAATATCTTTGGCGGCTATAAAGTGCAGGGCCGGGATGAAGCCGGTGCAGAGCAGTTGCTGGCCGATGCGCTGGCGCTGGAAGCCGCAGGTGCACAGCTGATGGTGCTGGAGTGTGTGCCGGTGTCGGTAGCGCAGCGGATTACCGACGCGCTCACCATCCCGGTGATCGGTATCGGTGCCGGCAATGTCACCGATGGTCAGATTCTGGTGATGCATGACGCGCTGGGCGTAACCGGCGGCCACATTCCCAAATTTGCCAAAAATTTCCTGGCGGAGACCGGCGATGTTCGCGCGGCGATTCGCCACTATATCGCCGAAGTCGAGGCCGGAACCTATCCGGCGGCAGAGCACAGTTTCCAGTAATCCAGGAGAGTCACCGTGTTGATCATTGAAACGCTGCTGATGCTGCGCCAGGAAGTCCGTCGCTGGCGTCTGCAGGGTAAACGCATTGCGCTGGTGCCGACCATGGGCAACCTGCATGAAGGCCATCTGACGCTGGTGGATGAAGCACGGGCGCGCGGCGACATCGTGATTGTCTCGATCTTTGTCAATCCGATGCAGTTCGATCGCGCCGATGATTTAGCGCGCTACCCGCGCACGCTGCAGGAAGATTGTGAAAAGCTGAATCGCCACCAGGTTGACGTGGTCTTCGCCCCCTCACCTGCTGAAGTCTATCCGCAGGGCGCGCAGAATCAGACCTTTGTTGAGGTGCCTGTGCTCTCTTCCCTGCTGGAAGGGGCCACACGTCCAGGTCATTTTCGCGGTGTGGCCACTATCGTCAGCAAACTGTTTAATCTGGTACAGCCCGATATTGCCTGTTTCGGTGAAAAGGATTTTCAGCAGCTGGCTATCATTCGTAAGATGGTGGCCGATATGGGCTTCGACATTGAGATTGTTGGTGTGCCTACGGTGCGCGCTAAAGATGGCCTGGCGCTGAGTTCGCGCAACGGCTACCTGACGGCAGATGAGCGTAAGCTGGCACCGGTCCTGAGCCAGGTGATGCATCAGATGGCGACGCAGCTGGAGAATGGCGAGCGTCATATTGACGAGATCATTGAGGCAGCCAGTGAGGCACTGCTGGCGCAGGGGTTACGCCCTGATGGCCTGGCGATCTGTGATGCGGAAACGCTGCAACCGCTGACGGTGGACAGCCAGCGCGCGGTGGTGCTGATGGCCGCCTGGCTGGGCAAGGCCCGCCTGATTGATAATCAAACCGTTGACCTGACGCAGTAATTAATCCCGCTGCAGGTTATTTTATTTCTCTGACAAGGTTTCTGGCTATGATTCGCACAGTTCTGCAAGGCAAATTGCACCGCGTGAAGGTGACGCAGGCGGACCTCAATTATGAAGGTTCCTGCGCTATCGATCAGGATTTCCTGGATGCTTCCGGCATTCTGCAATATGAAGCGATCGATATTTATAACGTCACCAACGGTCAGCGCTTTTCCACCTACGCTATCGCGGCTGAGCGTGGCTCGAAAATCATCTCGGTCAACGGTGCGGCCGCCCGCTGCGCCTGCGAAGGCGATATTTTAATTATCTGCTCCTATGTGCAGGTAGACGATGCCGAGGCGCGTCAGTGGCAGCCTAAGGTCGCCTATTTTGAAGGTGACAACCAGATGAAGCGTCTGGCGAAAGCGCTACCGGTGCAGCTCGCCTGATTAAAACCTGATTAAAAAAGGGCCGCCGGTAAAACGGGCGGCCCTTTTTATTTCTACTGCAGTAATTAAACCGGTTTGGTTGTCATCGGCTTCGATGACTTTTTCATCGTAAAGAGGAAATTAAACCAGCCGCGTTTTCTCATCAGACATAATGTCCACGGTAACGCCAGCGCCACCAGGAATGCCGAAATAAACTTCAGGTCATTTACCCAGGCAGACGGGCTTTCAAACTTCACAATCTTACTGAAGAACTGAATCGCCAGATAATGCGACAGGTAGAAGACGATAGAATTGACGCCTATGTAGTAGACCAGTTCAGACTTCAGTTTCAGCGCAATCCAGACAAAGAACGGAACCGATAATAGTGCCAGCGGTGACAATAACGCCTGGGAATGACGTTCCAGCACAAAGATATTCAGGCAGGAGAGCAGCACAAAACTAATTACTGAGATAAACAGCGTCGGGCCATGCTGCACTTTCTCCGCGATATCCACCTGCTTCCTCACGACGTAATCGCCGAGATAGAAGAATACAAACAGATAAAGCGATTTATTGATGTGGGTATTGTCGAAGCTGGCAAACACGCCATCCGCCTCAATCGCTGGCAGCGCCCAGCTCAGCGTCATACAGATGGCAAACACCAGCAGGAACGGCAAGTGACGGGCAAAGATAATCACAATAAAGAAGATAAACAGCGAATGCAGGAACCAGGTCATATCACCGCCACCGGTCAGGTGGGAGAGAATAATATTCATCGGTGATTGCGGCGTATTAGCCATCGAGCTAAACAGGATTTTCAACCCGCCGTAGACGGCAACCCAGACCACAAATGGATAGAGAATACTGCGCACCTTGTTATTAAAAAAAGGACCCAGGCCTTTTCTTAACCCGGCATCGACAAATAAACCTGAAACAAAGAACATCAGCCCCAGCCTTACCGGTGCCAGCATCTCATTTAACAGGCCGCTGAAAGCGGTAAAATGTCCGGCGTTATTATGTACGGCAATAGTGCTGTGCAAAAAAATGATTGCGAGAATACTCAATCCCCGCAGATTATCGATCCACGTTATACGATTCATCTTTTCCTGCCTTTGATTAAAAACTGGCCCTGATTCGGTTGCCATTTTTCTTATTAAGAAGACTCTTAGCCTACTCATTCGTCCCTGAGCAGAGGAATAACCTTATTCCGCCGCTATTCTGATAATTCATAATCAAATAAACAACAGCCAGACTTTAAGGCTATTCTTAAAAAATATTTAATAGTTAAGAATCATTCAGATAGCGAAAGATGTCAGAGTATTATCAGATAATACTTAGGGTTATTTTTTGTGAGTAAGGATGTAAGCGAGGCGTCAGGCGACTTCAGAGGCAAAATATAACGAATGAGGCGGGTTTTAAGGTGATTTTTAAGGCCAGGCAGAACCGTAGTCAGCGTGATTTACACTCCACCCAAAAAAAAGCCACGCCCTTATCGCAGCGTGGCCCTTACCATTCAGCTTAACGTCAGGTGCGTAATCCGCGCCCGCGCTGAATCAGCGCATAGACCAGCCAGTAGAACACCAGAATAAAGGCCACCAGCACCGAGAGGGTAAACACCAGCGGCACATCATTAATGCCGAGGAAGCCATAACGGAATCCGCTAATCATATAAACGATTGGATTGAGTTTAGAGACAGCCTGCCAGATCGGCGGCAGCAAACTCAGTGAATAGAATACGCCGCCCAGATAAGTCAGTGGCGTCAGCACAAAGGTCGGGATCAGGCTGATATCGTCAAAGGTGCGCGCAAAAACAGCGTTCAGCAGACCTGCCAGTGAAAACAGAATCGCGGTCAGCAGCAGCGTGACCGCCACCATCGTCCAGGAATGCACGTGGAACGGCACAAAGAACAGCGAGATGGCCGTCACCAGAATACCCACGCAGACACCACGCGCCACGCCGCCGCCAACATAGCCGGCAATAATGATGTGGGTCGGCACTGGCGCGACCAGCAGCTCTTCAATGTTGCGCTGGAACTTGGCGCTGAAGAACGACGACGCCACGTTGGCATAGGCGTTAGTGATGACCGCCATCATGATCAATCCCGGCACGATGAACTGCATATAGCTGAAGCCGTGCATTTCACCGATGCGCGACCCGATCAGGTTGCCAAAAATGATGAAATAGAGCGTCATGGTGATGACCGGCGGTACCAGCGTCTGGATCCAGATGCGGGCGAAACGGTTAACCTCTTTGGCCCAGATGCTCTTCAGCGCCACCCAGTAGAGATGTGTCATGCTTTTGCTCCTGTTTTTCCCTGCGTCGTCAGACCCACAAACAGCTCTTCAAGACGGTTGGCTTTATTGCGCATACTCAGCACCTGCACACCCTGCGCGCTAAGCTGGCTGAAGACGCTGTTGAGCCCCTGCTCACGCAGCACTTCCACTTCGAGCGTTGAGGTATCGGTCAGCCGGTACTGGAACCCTTCCAGCGTGGGCAGCGGACTGCGGGGTGCCAGATCCAGGATAAAGGTTTCTGATTTGAGCTTGGAGAGCAGCCCTTTCATTGAGGTGTTCTCCACCAGCTCACCGCTCTGGATGATGCCGATGTTGCGGCACAGCATCTCCGCCTCTTCCAGATAGTGGGTAGTGAGAATAATGGTCGTGCCTTTGGCATTGAGATCTTTCAGGAATACCCACATCGAGCGTCGCAGTTCGATATCGACCCCGGCTGTCGGTTCATCCAGAATCAGCAGCTTAGGCTCATGCATCAGCGCACGGGCGATCATCAGGCGACGCTTCATTCCGCCGGAAAGCATGCGTGCACGTTCAGCGCGTTTTCCCCACAGATCGAGCTGCTTCAGATACTTTTCTGCCCGCTCATTGGCTTCACGACGCTCAACGCCATAGTAACCCGCCTGATTAACGACGATTTGCATCACCGTCTCAAACGGGTTGAAGTTAAACTCCTGCGGCACCAGGCCGAGCTGGCGCTTGGCATTCACCACATCTTTTTCGAGATCGTAGCCAAACACCCGCACGCTGCCCTCGGATTTGTTAACCAGCGAACTGATAATTCCGATGGTGGTCGATTTACCGGCACCGTTTGGCCCCAGCAGCGCATAAAAGTCACCCGCTTCAACGTTAAGATCGATGCCCTTCAGCGCCTGCACGCCGCCGGGATAGGTCTTGGTCAGCCGGGAAAGTTCCAGTGCATAAGTCATTCTGCATCCATACCCTGTTTTGATGGCATTGCAATGCCGTTTAAATTTATCAGGCCCTGTCATATAGTACGCGCGCGCACTCTGCGCAGTAACCGGTCGCTCAACACCATGACAGACATCAACACCCTGATCAGAAACAACCGCGAATGGTCAAAATTACTGGTTGAAGAAGATCCCAGCTTTTTTGAGCGGCTCGCCCAGGCACAAAAACCGCGCTTCCTGTGGATTGGCTGTTCTGACAGCCGTGTTCCTGCCGAACGTCTGACCGGGCTCGAACCCGGCGAACTCTTCGTTCACCGCAACGTGGCCAATCTGGTAATCCACACCGACCTGAACTGTCTGTCCGTGGTGCAGTACGCTATCGAAGTGCTGGAAGTGGAACACGTTATCGTCTGCGGCCATTACGGCTGCGGCGGCGTGCAGGCGGCGATGGATAACCCGGAACTGGGATTAATCGACAACTGGCTGCTGCACATCCGCGACCTCTGGTACAAGCATAGCGTGTTGCTGGGGGAACTCCCGCCGGATAAGCGCCTGGACAAACTGTGCGAAATCAACGTTATTGAACAAGTCTATAACCTGGGGCACTCCACCGTACTGCAATCTGCCTGGAAACGCGGAAAGGATGTCTCCCTGCACGGCTGGGTATACGGCATTCAGGACGGCTGTCTGCGTAACCTTGATGTGACGGCAAACAGCCGGGAGATCCTCGAACAGCGCTACCGCCACGGCATTGCTAATCTGCGGAAGAACGGCGAGGCCTGAGCCGATCGCAGCGTAAAGCGCGGCATAGCCTACACCAGGCAACAGGTGCAGGCCTTGGAAGAATGTGCGGTAGAGCGGTATCAGGATTCCAGCGGCACCACTTTGCCAATATAAGGCAGATGGCGATAGTGCTGAGCATAGTCGATACCAAAGCCCACCACGAACTCGTCCGGAATCGCAAAGCCGACATATTCGACGTTCACTTCGACTTCACGGCGCTCAGGCTTATCCAGCAGCGTACAGATCGCCAGGGATTTTGGCTGACGCAGTTGCAGAATCTCACGCACTTTGCTCAGGGTGTTGCCGGAGTCGATGATATCTTCGACGATCAGCACATCCTTGCCACGGATGTCTTCATCCAGATCTTTCAGGATTTTCACATCACGCGTGCTGGACATCCCGCTGCCGTAACTGGAAGCCGTCATAAAGTCGACTTCATGCGGCACATCGATGGCGCGACAGAGATCAGCCATGAACATAAAGGAGCCGCGCAGCAGCCCCACCAGCACCATATCGCTGCCGCTGTCGCGGTAGTGGTCGTTAATCTCTTTGCCCAGTTCAGCGATGCGCGTGGCGATTGCCTGTTCAGGGATCATCACTTCAACAGTGTGTTTCATTGCGTTCAGCCCGGTTACGTCAGAAAAGCCCCGGAGTCTATCACAGACGCAGCAGCGACGGCTGCGCGGCCCTATAAGCAAACGATTACGTCGCGAAAATTATTACCCGCCGCCTGCGGCTCGCTGAAATGCGCATTACCTTAGAACATTCTGGCATTTACCAGCATGATTCGCTGCATGGTAGCCTTTATCCAACAGATCGTTACCCTACTCGCGCCGCTGGCCGGAGATCACAATGACTTCATCTTCAAGCAAAAAAACGCATATCGGCGACAGGCCGCTGCACCCTGAAACCCAGATGCTGAACTATGGCTATGATCCCCGCCTCTCTGAAGGTGCGGTGAAGCCGCCGGTGTTTCTGACCTCGACCTTTGTCTTTGACAGCGCCGAAGAGGGACGGGATTTCTTTGATTACGTCTCTGGCCGACGTGAGCCGCCGGAAGGCAAATCGGGTGGGCTGGTCTATTCCCGCTTTAACCACCCTAACAGCGAAATTGTAGAAGATCGGCTGGCGGTCTATGAGCAGGCGGAGAGCTGTTCGCTCTTCTCTTCCGGTATGGCCGCCATCTCCACTGCCCTGCTGACGTTTGCCCGTCCGGGCGAGGTGATCCTGCATTCCCAGCCGCTGTATGGCGGCACCGAAACCCTGCTTAGCAAGACGCTGCACAATCTGGACATCAAAGCAGTGGGTTTCAGCGACGGCAATGACGAAGCCAAAGTGCGTGAAGCCGCTCAGCAGGCGATGGCCCAGGGCCGGGTAGCGGTGATCCTGATTGAAACGCCAGCGAATCCCACCAACAGCCTGGTTAATATCCGTCTGATGGCGCGTATCGCTGATGAGATTGATCAGCAGCAGGGTTCACGACCGATTATCGCCTGTGACAACACGCTGCTCGGCCCGCTGTTCCAGCAGCCGCTGACGCTGGGCGCTGACCTGTCGCTCTACTCGCTGACTAAGTATGTTGGCGGTCACTCTGACCTGATTGCAGGCGCGGCGATGGGCAGTAAAGCGCTGATGGCGAAAGTGCGCGCCCTGCGCAGCGCAATCGGCACGCAGCTGGATCCACACTCAAGCTGGATGCTTAGCCGCTCGCTGGAAACGCTGTCGTTACGCATGGAGAAAGCCTGGCAGAATGCGGAAGCGGTCGCGGCGTTTCTGCGCGATCACCCGAAAGTGGCGAAGCTGCACTGGCTGCCCTATCTGGATGCGGAGAGCGCCGAAGGGAAAACTTATCGCGAGCAGTGCAGCGGTGCCGGTTCGACCTTCTCATTTGATATCGTCGGCGATCAGCCCGCTGCGTTCCGTTTTCTTAATGCGCTGTCGCTGTTTAAGCAGGCGGTAAGCCTGGGCGGTACCGAGTCGCTGGCCAGCCATCCTGGCAGCACCACCCACTCCGGCGTGCCGCAGGCGGTGCGTCAGCGTATTGGGATCACTGACGCCACGGTGCGGCTGTCGATTGGCATCGAAAACGCCGGCGACCTGATTGAAGATGTGAAGCTGGCGCTGGAGCAGGCGTAATCAGCTGACGGTAAAGCCCAGCATCATGCCGGTGTCTTCATGCTCCAGCAGATGGCAGTGGGCCATGTAAGCGTGTTCTGCGGCGGCGACATAGTTGAAGCGTACCAGCACTTCACTGCGCCAGCCGTCGACATTCACCATATCTTTCCAGCCCTGCCGGTGCGGGGCTGGCGGTTTGCCGTTTTCTGAAAGAATACGAAACTGGGTGCCGTGAATGTGGAACGGGTGCAGCATCGCGTCGCCTTCACCTGAAATCGTCCACTTCTCGTAATCACCCAGCTTCACCGCAAACGACGGCTTCGTCATATCAAAGGCCTGGCCATTAATCTTATTGCCGTTGCGGAAATCGTAACCGGCGGGCGGCGTATTGCCGTGCATGCTGTGATCCATATTTTCCATTGGTGGCATCGGCTCGGCAGCCGTTTTCTCCTCCGGCGTCTGCGACATCGTGTGATGACCGCCCTTGCCCATCGCTTTCTCGCCGTAGCGCTGCATCAGCGCCTGCATGCCCTGCTGGTCCAGCTGCGGGTCCATCATCAGCTGCAGCCAGCGTGTCGTCAGGCCGTCGGTTGAGGGTAGCGCTGGCAGCGTCGCCAGCTGATCCGGCAGCGTGGCGCTGGCCATCACCCGCAGCGGCAGGATCTGCACCAGCGGCAGCGGCTGGTCAAAGGGCGGCAGCGTCATGCCCATCTGCTCTGTCGGCAGCGTCACCAGATCGAAGCTGTTACCGTCAGAAGTATCGATCATCACCTCAAAACGCTCGCCCGGCAGGAGCGGCAGCGAGTCGAGCTTTACCGGCTCGGCCAGCAGGCCACCATCGCTGGCGATCACGTAGAGAGGACGTTTATCACTGGCGGCAACATGCAGCGAACGGGCATTGCAGCCGTTGAGCAGACGCAGACGCAGCCAGCCGCGCGGCACCGCATGCTGCGGATAGTGCACGCCGTTGGTCAGCATCATGTCGCCAAACCAGCCCACCGCGGCGCGCATCACGTCGAGCTGATAATCAATGCGGCTGCCATCTTTGGTCAGCTGCTTATCCTGAAAAATCAGCGGCACATCATCCACACCCCACTGCGAGGGCAAACGCAGCGTTCCGCTCTCTTTATCTTCCAGCAGGATCAGTCCCGCCAGCCCCTGAGCCACCTGATGCCCGGTCTTGCCATGCAGATGCGGGTGATACCAGCAGGTTGCGGCGGGTTGATCGGGCGTAAAAGAGACCTGACGCGAGCCGCCAGGCGCAATCACTGCCTGCGGGCCGCCATCCACTGCGCCGGGGATTTCCAGCCCGTGCCAGTGCAGTGTGGTCGCTTCGCTGAGCCGGTTATGAATGTTCACCGTCACCGGTTTGCCACTCTGCATCTTCAGCACCGGCCCCAGCAGGCTGCCGTTATAGCCCCAGGTCGGCACCGCTTTGCCGTTCCACTGGGTGGTACCCTGCATCGCGGTGAGGCTGTAGCTGCCCCTGGCATCGGGTTCAAGCAGAGACGGAATCGGCAGCAGCGGACGGGTGGCTGCCATCAGCGAACGGCTCCAGAGCGGTAATGCTCCGGCTGCACTCAGTGCGGCAGTGAGTTTCAGGAAATGGCGACGTTGCATGGTGATCATCCTTGTGGCATCAGAGCGCACAGCCTAAACCCTGACCTTATGGGAAGGTCAAGTCCTGACCG
Source organism: Pantoea sp. Ft-CA_14 (assembly GCF_024520875.1). Lineage (NCBI taxonomy): Bacteria > Pseudomonadati > Pseudomonadota > Gammaproteobacteria > Enterobacterales > Erwiniaceae > Pantoea > Pantoea sp. Ft-CA_14. Next base: position 71,943 of record NZ_JALNPM010000011.1, read on the forward strand.
TGCGAATCTGACGAAAAAAGGCGGTGCAGCAGCCCACAGCGGCAAATTAATCGAAAACCTGAGAGCAACTGTGCTAACGTCATTAGCAATATCCATTGAAGAGAACGACTATGAAGCAAAGTATCAGGATCCTGCTGCTGACGGGACTCCTTGGCTTCTCCTCCACCAGTTTTGCCCTGAGCGAATCCGAAGCGGAAGATCTGGCCGATCTCACGGCGGTTTTCGTCTATCTGAAAAATGATTGTGGCTATCAGGATTTACCGGACGCGCAGATTCGCAAAGCGCTGGTCTTTTTTGCTCAGCAGAACCGCTGGGATTTAAGCAACTACAGCAACTACAACATGAAAGCGCTGGGTGAAGATAGCTATCGCGATCTCAGCGGCATCGCCATCACCAACGACAAAAAGTGCAAGTCACTGGCCCGCGATTCGCTGAGCCTGCTGGCCTACGTCAGGTAACGATTCTTCCCTCTGCAGCCGGACATTGACCGTGCAACCACGGTCAGTGTTAGCTATCATATGCCGCCCATCTTCATGGCGATGTCATCAGAGGAGAGCACCATGGCCCACAATGAAACGTGGTATGAAACCCTTCATGCCGGTTTTGGCCAGTATTTCACGGTCGATAAAGAGCTGTACCGTGAGAAGACTGCGCATCAGGATTTAATCATTTTCGAAAATGCCGCGATGGGCCGCGTAATGGCGCTGGACGGCGTCGTTCAGACCACCGAACGCGACGAATTTATCTACCATGAAATGATGACCCACGTTCCGCTGCTGGCGCACGGCGCGGCGAAGAGCGTTCTGATTATCGGTGGCGGTGACGGCGCAATGCTGCGTGAAGTGTCACGTCATCCCGGGATCGAAAAGATTACCATGGTGGAGATCGATGCGGGCGTGGTGACCTTTTGCCGCCAGTATCTGCCGAACCACAGCGCGGGTGCCTATGACGATCCGCGCTTTACGCTGGTGATTGATGACGGGGTGAACTTCGTTAATCAGACGCAGGAAAAGTTTGATGTCATTATCTCCGACTGCACCGATCCGATTGGTCCGGGCGAGAGTCTGTTTACCTCGGAATTTTATGCCGGGTGCAAAGCGGCCCTTAATGAAAATGGCATCTTTGTGGCGCAGAATGGCGTCTGCTTCCTGCAGCAGGATGAGGCCGTTAACAGCCATCGCAAGCTGGGACATTACTTTGCGGACGTCAGTTTCTATCAGGCGGCGATTCCGACCTACTACGGCGGCATTATGACCTTTGCCTGGGCGAGTGATAATCCGGCGCTGCGCCAGCTCGACACCGCGACTTTAAAGGCGCGTTTCGAGGCCGCTGGCCTGACCTGCCGTTATTACACGCCAGCAATCCATACCGGCAGCTTTGCCCTGCCGCAATATCTGTTGAATGCGTTATCCGCCGCGTGCTGATAGTGCATTTCTAAGGGGGTGAACGAAATTGCAAAAGCTAAAACTACATGGCTTCAACAACCTGACGAAAAGCCTGAGTTTTTGTATTTACGATATTTGCTATGCGAATACTGAAGCTGAACGCGATGGTTACATCGCCTACATTGACGAACAATATAACGCTAACCGTCTGACGGAAATTCTGACTGAGACCTGCTCCATTATCGGGGCTAACGTGCTCAACATTGCGCGCCAGGATTATGAACCGCAGGGGGCCAGCGTCACGATTCTGGTCAGCGAAGAGCCGATCGATCCGAAAGATATCGATAACTCTGAGCACCCCGGTCCGCTGCCCAACTCGGTGGTGGCTCATCTCGATAAAAGTCATATCTGCGTGCACACCTATCCGGAGAGCCATCCGGCAGGCGGTCTGTGCACCTTCCGTGCAGACATTGAAGTCTCCACCTGTGGCGTCATTTCGCCACTGAAAGCGCTGAACTATCTGATCCACCAGCTGGAGTCAGATATTGTCACCGTCGATTACCGGGTGCGCGGTTTTACCCGTGACGTGAAAGGGATGAAGCACTTCATCGATCACGAGATCAATTCGATTCAGAACTTCATGTCTGAAGATATGAAAGCGATGTATGACATGGTGGATGTGAATGTCTATCAGGAAAACATCTTCCATACCAAGATGTTGCTGAAAGAGTTCGACCTTAAACACTACCTGTTTAACACCCGCCCGGAAGATCTCACTCCGCAGGAGCACAAGCGCATTACCGATCTGCTCTGGAAAGAGATGCGCGAGATCTACTACGGCAGAAATATCCCCTCAGTGGGCCTGAAGACCCTCTGATTATCAGGCGCGCAGCGTTATAGCTCATAACCTGCGCGTCTCTTTCCCTTTGTTCCCCTGCTTTTTCATCACGGCAACCGCCGGAATTCCCTGATCGCCAGCAATAATTTTCCTGTCCGGGCGTGCTACTTTCAGCGCTGAACGCTTATTTCTTAATCCAAGACAGGCAAAAAAAATGGCAAGAATTAACATCATTGATTTCGATGCCGTCCCGGACGCCACCTCACTTTCCACTCAGGCGATACAGCGCGCGATCGACAGCGCAGCAGAAGGCGACACGGTGCTAATCCCGGCAGGCCGCTTTCTGACTGGCGCGCTGTTTTTGAAAAGTGAGATGACGCTGGAGCTGGCAAAAGATGCCGTATTGCTCGGCAGCCAGCGGCTGGAGGATTATCCGGAAATCGCTACCCGCGTGGCGGGGATTGATATGGTCTGGCCCGCAGCAATGCTTAACATCAATCAGTGTCGCAATGTCTCCGTCTGCGGCAGCGGCACTCTTGACGGCCAGGGCGCGGTCTGGTGGCATAAGTTCTGGGGCGACGATGAAAACAGCGGAATGCTGGCGGACTATACCCGCCACGGGCTGCGCTGGGTGGTGGATTACGACTGCAGGCGCCCGCGTAATCTGGTGGTTTATCAGAGCGAATGCGTGACGCTGCAGGACTTTACCTCAAAGGATTCCGGCTTCTGGAACCTGCACGTCTGTTACGCGAAACAGGTTAATTTGCAGAGACTCAATGTGATGAACGCCACCGGCCCCAGCACTGACGGTATTGATATCGACTCCAGTCAGTTAGTTCGCGTTGAGGGCTGTACGGTCTCCTGTAATGACGACAATATCTGCGTAAAATCGGGGCGCGGCGCAGAAGCGCAACAGCTGGCCAGAACCGCGCGCGATATTATTATTCGCGACTGCACATTGCTGAAAGGCTCGGGCATCACCCTGGGCAGCGAAACCTCTGGCGGTATCGAAAATGTCATCATCGAACATAACCGCTTCTCCGGCACCGGCGTCGGCTTCCGCATCAAGTCAGCCCGCAATCGCGGCGGCTGGATTAAAAACATCATTGTTCGCCATCTGATAATGGAAGATGTCGGCTATCCGTTTATGCTGCAGCTGAACTGGTTCCCGCAATACAGCTACAGCGAGCAGCCTGCCGACACAGAACAGCCATCGTACTGGCGTAAGCTGGCCGCGGGCGTCACGGGCGATGCCGGGCTGACGAGAGTAGAGAATATCCGCATCAGCCATATCAGCAGCAGCCTGACTCAGCCCACGACCTTTTCCCGCGCCTTCTTTATTGAAGGCACGCCGGAAAATCCGATTGAGCAGCTGAGTTTCAGCGATATCACGCTGCAGGCGCAGGAGTTTGGCAAAATAGCGGGCGTAAATAATCTGAGGTTTGAACGGGTTACGGTGGACGCACCCGCGATTACGCGTGAAGAAAATGATACCTACGCGCGTTAACGGCGCGTTTTAACGGCGAGAGATAAAAATAAACGCGCGGTGCTGCTCTCGTCCTGCTGATCAGGTCAGAGCAACACGGCGCGTTCTGTTCAGGCGGAGGTCAGCGCCAGCGTAATCCCGCGCTGCTGGCGAAGCTGGTTCTGAACGCCCGCACACGCTTATGGCAACTGCATGTGGCCGCTGTAAATTATTTTACGCCCCGGTGGGGCTGGCGACAGTATTGGGCTTCTGGGCAGCCGAACGGCTATGGGACGCATTCAGTATGTAGCCACCACATCGGCGATGATCGGCATGATGCGCAGCCGGGCTGCTGAGTTCGCCCGGCCTTATAACCGTAAAGGATTGCCTTACTGTCTTACCGTACGGGTTTGCCGTACTGGTTCATAAACTGGCGATAAGCAGCGATCACCAGCTGAAAATCTTCAATGCCGCAGAACGAGAGGCTCTCTTCGTCATAGTAGTTCATCCCCTCTTCCATACCGTCATCTTCCAGAGCCAGCAGGTTGGCGCGGATCATCACCTCCTCTTCATCCAGCAGAATGGTGTACTCGCTGCCGATCCGCTGCCACTGACGTACGCTGCCTTTGACATCTTCAATGGCGGCTTCAACTTCATCCAGCAATCCCGGATCGTTTTTGACCTCTTCGTTGAACCAGTGGCCGACCGCTTCATGATCCATCGACATGCGAACCTTAATCTGTCCGGTCACATCGCGTAAAAATTCATATTCCATCGCCCGTTCCTCTCAACGTCGTCGTCTCACCTGGTAAGTGTCCGTGCTGCTCTCGCGGCAAAGTGTGACACGTCGCGCATTATTACAGGCTGTCTGCCGAAAGCCAGCTTTTGATCGTCTCTCTACCCCATGCTGAGACGAAAAAAAGGGGCGAATCATCGCCCCTTATTCATGCCTGCAAGGTGAAGAATCAGACCGCGGTCTGGAAAATCACACCATCAGCTTTGTCGGTGTACTGCGTCAGCTGGTCGAAGTTGAGATAGCGATACGTGTCGCTGGCCGTTTTATCGACCTGCGCCATGAATTGCTGATACTCATCCGGCGTTGGCAGTTTGCCAAGCAGAGACGCGACCGCAGCCAGCTCCGCTGACGCCAGGTAGACGTTAGCGCCGTTACCCAGACGGTTCGGGAAGTTACGGGTCGAAGTCGAGACCACCGTCGAACCATCTGCAACACGTGCCTGGTTACCCATGCAGAGTGAACAGCCCGGGATCTCGATACGCGCACCGCTTTTGCCGAATACGCTGTAGTAGCCTTCTTCGGTCAGCTGTGCCGCATCCATCTTGGTTGGCGGTGCCACCCACAGACGGGTTGGCAGCTGGCCTTTGTGGCTATCCAGCAGTTTACCCGCAGCACGGAAGTGACCAATGTTGGTCATGCATGAGCCGATAAACACTTCGTCGATCTTCTCACCCTGAACGTCAGAGAGCAGACGTGCATCGTCCGGATCGTTTGGCGCACAGAGGATTGGCTCTTTGATTTCAGCCAGATCGATTTCGATCACGGCGGCATATTCAGCATCGGCATCCGGCTCAAGCAACTGAGGATCGGCCAGCCATTTCTCCATACCTTCAATGCGACGCTCCAGCGTACGACGATCGCCGTAGCCTTCTGCGATCATCCACTTCAGCAGCACGATGTTAGAGCTGAGGTATTCGATAATCGGCGCTTTATCCAGCTTGATGGTACAGCCCGCAGCGGAACGTTCTGCTGACGCATCGGACAGCTCAAACGCCTGCTCGACTTTCAGATCCGGCAGACCTTCAATCTCCAGGATGCGACCAGAGAAGATGTTTTTCTTACCTTTCTTCTCAACGGTCAGCAGACCCTGTTTGATGGCATACAGCGGAATGGCGTGAACCAGATCGCGCAGGGTAATGCCCGGCTCCATCTTACCTTTGAAGCGCACCAGAACCGATTCCGGCATGTCGAGCGGCATTACGCCAGTCGCGGCGGCAAACGCCACCAGGCCTGAACCCGCCGGGAAAGAGATGCCGATAGGGAAACGGGTGTGCGAGTCACCACCGGTACCGACGGTATCCGGCAGCAGCATACGGTTCAGCCAGCTGTGGATAATGCCGTCACCCGGACGCAGTGACACACCACCGCGGTTCATGATGAAGTCTGGCAGCGTATGGTGCGTGCTCACATCCACCGGCTTCGGATACGCGGCGGTGTGGCAGAACGACTGCATCACCAGATCGGTAGAGAAGCCCAGGCAAGCCAGATCTTTCAGCTCGTCACGGGTCATCGGGCCGGTGGTATCCTGCGAGCCAACCGAGGTCATCTTAGGTTCGCAATAGGCGCCAGGACGAACACCGGTCACGCCACAGGCGCGGCCAACCATTTTCTGCGCCAGCGAGAAACCACGGGTGCTCTCCGCGACATCTTTCGCCTGACGGAATACGGTGCTGTGCGGCAGACCCAGCGACTCGCGCGCTTTGGTGGTCAGACCGCGACCGATGATCAGCGGAATACGGCCACCGGCGCGCACTTCGTCAATCACTACTTCGGTTTTGAGCTCGAAGCTGGCCAGCAGCTCATTGGTTTCGTGGTTGCGGACTTCGCCTTTGAATGGATAGATGTCGATCACATCGCCCATGTTCAGGTTGTTTACGTCCACTTCAATGGGCAGTGCGCCCGCATCTTCCATGGTGTTGAAGAAGATGGGTGCAATTTTGCTGCCCAGCACCACGCCGCCGCCTTTTTTATTTGGCACGTTCGGGATGTCGTCGCCCATAAACCACAGCACCGAGTTGGTGGCGGATTTACGTGAAGAACCGGTTCCGACAACATCACCGACATACGCCAGCGGGAAACCTTTGGTCTTCAGAGCTTCGATCTGTTTGATCGGGCCGATATTGCCCGCGTCATCAGGCTCAATGCCTTCACGGGCATTTTTCAGCATCGCCAGGGCGTGCAGAGGAATGTCTGGACGTGACCAGGCATCCTGGGCCGGAGAGAGATCGTCGGTGTTGGTTTCGCCAGTGACTTTAAACACGGTAACCGTGATCTTCTCTGCCAGTTCAGGCCGTGACAGATACCATTCCGCATCTGCCCAGGATTGCATCACCTGCTTCGCGTATTCATTACCCGCTTTCGCTTTCTCTTCGACATCATAGAAGTTGTCGAACATCAGCAGCGTGTGTGAAAGGGCTTTCGCGGCAATCGGAGCCAGTTTGCTATCGTCCAGCGCCTCAATCAGCGGATGAATATTGTAACCGCCCTGCATGGTGCCAAGCAGTTCAACCGCTTTTTCAGAAGATATCAGAGGAGAGGTTGCTTCGCCTTTGGCGACAGCCGCCAGGAAACCGGCTTTGACATACGCCGCTTCATCGACGCCAGGTGGGACGCGGTTGACCAATAAATCGATCAAAAATTCTTCTTCACCCGCAGGTGGATTTTTTAGCAGTTCAACCAGCGCGGCCATTTGGGAAGCCTCTAAAGGCTTAGGTACAATTCCCTGGGCAGCACGCTCGGCAACGTGCTTACGGTATTCTTCTAGCACGACGTTATCCTCGCTCTCATTATGTAGGGCTTTCCGACCACCTTGCTCACTTATGGAGAACAATCTTCCCTTTCTCGTCCAGGTTGAGGTGCCCGGTTTCGCGGAGGGCAGAATAGCAGTATTTCGTCTGTTTGTTAATCTGTTTACAAAAATACAACATAATCCACTACGGCCACTCTGCCCGCTTAACTCCCTGCATCAGCCAGCTGAGTCGGCTGAATGGGTCTCTCTGCAGCGTACCGCATTCCACACAAATGGCTGCAGGTTTATGTCAGTTTTGCCGTGGCTTTAGCGAAGTGATTCAGGGAAATAGATAACTGGCAGGAATAGAAGCCGGCGTGTTTATGGGGTACAGCGGAGGTGAGCTCAGGAGGATAACAACACCAGGCCGGAAATCAGCCTGATGCAACTGAAACCGAATCTGTCCTGCTGATTACTACTGTTAAAACCCTGGTCTGTAAATCTCTTTTTCATCCTCGCAAGTTACACGTCAGAAGCTACAAAACATAAGCTGTTATTCAGAAGAGGTCGTTATGACCTCTTCTGTGCATGTTTAATTTTTCAGATTTTCCGGAAAATTGGCGGGCAACTGGTCAGGCGGACAGTCGATCACGCTTTCGTTATTTTCGCCCACATCACGGATTACGGTCAGCGTCGCGAACTCATCAATCACTTCGGTTGGATAAGCCGGACCCGCTTCGCGGAATTTTGCCATCTCTTCCAGATGATCATTCTGGAAGCAGACGGTTTTTTCCGGATTATTCATTACCCAGCGCGGGAAGAAGATGGTGCCGTGGAAAATTTTATCAGCCAGATTAACGGCCAGGCTGACATCGGTACCGGTTGGTTCAGTCCAGGAAACTTTATAGACATCCTGCGCCAGACGGACGACATAGACATGCTGATTTTTAACCCAGCGATTACCGACCATACCGCTGTGAATGCGATAGTCGATGGTGCTGGCATTTTTAATGTAGAGCTCGTAATTCCAGCCGTTGTCATAAGTGTAAACCAGATGTTTGCCGACGATGCCAGACAGGTCATGTTTATCGAAAGTGCTCATGGTTAATTCCTCATTTGTTTTCCTTGAGGAGATTATTGCGCGTTACAAAACCGATTAATAACGCTATTTTTAGCACTAAATCATTTAATTTTTAGATGAGTGAGCATGTACAAAACAACACTCGAACAGTGGTATCTGCTCGACGCAGTAGTGAATGAGGGGAGTTTTGCGCTGGCAGCGGAGAAGAACAATCGCAGCCAGTCCTCACTGAGTTATCAGCTGAGCCTGTTACAGCAGCGGCTGGGTTTGACCCTGCTTCAGCAGGAGGGCCGCCGCGCTGTCCTGAGCGCAGAGGGACATCAGTTGCTGGCACAGGTGCGTCCGCTGCTGGAGGGATTCGGCGCGCTTGAGGCGCAGGCCAGTGCACTGCAACGCGGCGAGCGTTCGCGCATCGATCTGATGGTCGATGCGACTCTGCCCAAACCCTTGCTATTCGATGTGCTTCAGACCTTTCAGCAACGCTATCCGCATGTCCGCATCTGGTTTAGCGAAATCGTCCGAAGCGAAACGCCTGACAGACTGGCGGAGCATCAGGCTGATCTCTGGCTGGTAGCGCAATATGGTGACACGCCGTTAGCAGGCGAAAGCCTGATGAGTGTCGATTTCGTCGCCGTCGCCCATCGCGACCACCCGCTGCACCGCGAATCCGCCCCGCTTAATGCTGCTACGCTGGCACGCTGGCCCTGCATTACCATTCTGGATCGTCAGCAACAGCAGCAGTCGGAGGTCAATGGCGATCAGGCGGAGAACTGGTCATTCACGACGCTGTCGGCAGCCATTGAAGCGGTCCAGCATCAGTTAGGTTATGGCTGGCTGCCGGAACAGAATATCGCAGCGCTGTTAGAGAGCGGTGAGCTCCGTCCCCTGCCGCTGCTGCAGGGCCGCCGACGCAGTAGTTCGCTGGTGATGTATATCAATGAAGAAAGACTACCCGGCAACAGCGCCATTACTGCCCTGGCGCAGATGTTTATTGAACGGGTGGCTGCATGGGAGATGCGTGGTTAGATGAAGGTTAGCTTGCTGCCTAATCTTCTGAGAATTTGACTGTCAGAGAGCCACCGTCCAGCATCCCATATTGTGTTTACCGGGTGTACTGGAAACAGTGAAAGGGATAAGCCAGACCTTAGCCGGCCCCTGAATTTTAGCATCCAGGAAGGTTATGCCCTGCTGATCTGCAGCCCTCTTCGCTACCTCCCAGGAACTCCACCTATCCTGATGTTTAAGCCAGGAGCCCCGGTAATTTTGTCATAACAGTCGAATTGCTTTGTGATGAGTTTCGGGAATGGCAGAAAAGCACGCTCGTAATTATAGTCAGTTAACCCGGGAGACTGTGTCAGCGCACTGACTGATGAGCAGCGCCTGCGTTTCATTAAATTTGTTAAGCCCTGTAGTGCAGGGCTTTACGTTGCCGAGCCGTTTTCTGACATCAAAATCAGTGACGGATCTGTGAAAGTTCATCTTCTGAGAGACCGGTCATTTTCATGACGGTGTTACGGTCGATGCCGTTCTGCAGCATAGTGCGGGCAACCTCGAGTTTGCCTTCATTTCGGCCTTTCTCGATTCCACGCTGTTCACCAAGCTGAATACCTTTCTCGATACCCTTCTGCTCCAGCTGCTGTGCGATGGTCATAAGTGCGTCTCCGTGTTGCGGCACTCGCTGTGCCAGTTCGCGCACGAAGGCTTCGGAGTCAGCCGACTCGCCTGCCTGCAGTAAATAGTGTATCAGCGCTGTTACCTGGGGTGAAGAAAGATAATCGGCCATCAGTAACGTGGCCAGCCGATCGGTGAGAGTCGCGATGTCACGCTGATGTATGTGCTTCTGTAACAGCGTCAGCGCCGCCATGCTGCGGTGCCCCATGATTTCCTCATCCGGGATCACCGTGACATCCACCAGTGGAAAGGTACTGCCATAGAGGTTTTCCGCCAGCGAAGGGTCTTCAAATTCGTCGAGCCAGCGTGTTGAATACGGATAAGGGCTGCGTTTGCCGGTATAGAACAGTACCGGTATAACCAGCGGCAGCTGCTTATGGCCCGCTTCAAGGTGGCGGTGCATAGCCGCCACAGCGTATCGCATCAGCCTGAATGCCATATGCCTGTCCGGCGTAGACTGATGCTCAACCAGGACGTGTATGTACCCATCCCCGTTACTGGTTTTCAGGCTGTAGAGGATATCGCTGAAATACTGGCGAAGATCGTCTTCAACGAACGAACCGGATTCAAGTTTCAGGGTGCTGAGGTCGCATATAGCGCGCAGTTCGGCGGGCAGATGCAGTTCCATGAAGTCGCGGGCAATGTCCGGCTGTGAGAGAAACTGCCGGAAAGTGGCATCGTGAGGTGTGGGAGTGCTGTTCTTTTTTTTCATCGGGCCTGACTCTGATATTCACATTCGTAGGGGATTACAGGCCAGATGTCTGGCCACCTCCATCATCAATGCGGTTTATCCCCGCTAGCGCGGGGAACACTCTTAATGTATGTGGCTGTAAAATATTATGATTTTACCCTCATAAAAAAATCGCCACTAAATTCACGTATTTAAAGATCAGTAACTCACTGATTTGTAAGATTCAGGAAGAGAATCAGCCGCAGTCCATCCAGATTCACCGGAAGATGCATTCTTACGCCAGTTTTATCAATCTGGATAAAAGCATCATCAAAGACATCAACCTGACCATACGGGAGAAAGATCATAGCAACGGCTTAAGGGGTAAAAACTCATAAACGGTGCCTTTTGATTCCTCTGCCACCAATAAATTTAGCTATCGCTCAGACTTACTTTTGAGGCCTGTTAATCGGAGCAGTAATACGCTCAAGCGCTACCTGAGCCAGAAAGCCCGAGCGACTTTTGTATTCGGGGTGTGAAGCCACACAACGATCAATCCGATCAATTAACGACCTGGGTAAAGTGACATTGATTTTTTCAGAGCCGCCCAGCAAGCGAATGACATCTACATCAACCAATGCCCAGATATAACCCTGATAGTCAGGATTCGTGGCCAGAGTCTCAATGGTGGACACGGCAGGGATCTCATGACCGAGCTCTACACATAATTCGATATGCCCTGTGATAGCCTCTTTGGCGTTTTTAATGGCTTCATCAAGAGTATCCCCGGCAGAGAAACACCCTGGTAAATCGGGAACGATTACGCCGTATGCGTGTTCGTGATCACCCGCTTCAATCGCGATTGGATAAAACATATTCATACCTCTACGGACAAGCGGGATTAAATTCTCGCTTGTTTCCTGATGCTCTTTACCGTACCGATCGGTAAGTCTTTTTTAGGATGGGGTACTGTAACCAGCCCCGGTTTTGTCGGATGTGTGAAATGGTGATGGCTACCGTTTATCCCTGTCAGAACCCAGCCATCAGCCTTCATTTCGGAAATTAACGTGCTGCTATCCATCCCTGTGTCCTGTCGCGTCCCGATGAAAGCACGATAACTCTAATAACTCTCACAGGCAACGTTTTCAGGGTTATTGGGGTTACCTTTAGTCTTAACCTAAATCGATTCTTGCCATACAGCACCAAACTCCAGGCGAAAAAAAAGCCCCCATAACGGAAGCTTTCTTCTTTAGTAGCAGAAACTTATTTCTTCTTCGCTTTCGCGTTAGGCAGATCGGTGATGCTGCCTTCGAAGATTTCTGCCGCCAGACCGACTGACTCATGCAGGGTCGGGTGAGCGTGGATGGTCAGCGCAATATCTTCCGCATCACAACCCATCTCAATCGCCAGACCGATTTCGCCTAACAGCTCGCCGCCGTTAGTACCGACAATCGCGCCACCAATAATCCGGTGCGTCTCTTTGTCGAAAATCAGTTTGGTCATACCGTCTGCACAATCAGAAGCGATAGCACGGCCTGAGGCTGCCCACGGGAAGGTGGAGGTCTCGTAGCTGATGCCCTTCTCTTTCGCTTCTTTCTCGGTCAGACCGACCCAGGCAACTTCTGGCTCAGTATAGGCAATTGAAGGGATCACTTTCGGATCGAAGTAGTGCTTCAGACCGGAGATCACTTCTGCCGCCACGTGGCCTTCGTGCACGCCTTTGTGCGCCAGCATTGGCTGACCGACGATGTCGCCGATAGCATAGATGTGTGGCACGTTGGTGCGCATCTGCTTGTCGACGCGAATGAAGCCGCGATCGTCCACTTCCACGCCCGCTTTACCGGCATCCAGACCTTTACCGTTCGGCACACGACCGATCGCCACCAGCACCGCGTCATAACGCTGCGCTTCGCCTGGTGCTTTTTTACCTTCCATTGAAACGTAAATGCCATCGTCTTTTGCTTCAACGGCGGTCACTTTGGTTTCCAGCATCAGGTTAAATTTCTTGCTGATTTTCTTGGTAAAGACTTTCACCACGTCTTTATCCGCAGCCGGGATAACCTGGTCGAACATCTCAACCACATCAATCTCTGAACCCAGCGCATGATAAACCGTCGCCATTTCCAGACCGATGATGCCGCCGCCCATGACCAGCAAGCGCTTCGGCACTTCTTTCAGTTCCAGCGCATCGGTAGAGTCCCAGACACGTGGATCTTCATGTGGAATGAATGGCAGTTCGATTGGACGTGAACCCGCAGCGATAATGGCATTATCGAAGTTGATGGTGGTCGCGCCGCCTTCTCCTTCAACCACCAGGGTGTTAGCACCGGTGAATTTGCCAAGGCCGTTAACCACGGTGACTTTACGACCTTTTGCCATTCCTGACAGGCCACCAGTCAACTGGTTGATAACCTTCTCTTTCCAGCTGCGAATCTTGTTGATATCAGTAGATGGCTGGCCAAACACAATGCCGTGCTCTTCAAGGGCTTTCGCCTCTTCAATCACTTTAGCAACGTGCAGCAGCGCTTTAGATGGGATACAACCGACGTTCAGACAAACACCGCCCAGGGTGCTGTAACGCTCTACCAGTACGGTTTCCAGACCTAAATCCGCACAACGGAAGGCTGCAGAGTAACCTGCAGGACCTGCCCCAAGTACTACGACCTGGGTTTTAATCTCTGTACTCATCATGACCTCTTAATTGATATCCGGCGGGTCAGACTTTCTTATAATGCCCTTGTTCCACCGGGACTTTCACCGCAAGAGTTTACAGAATTGTTAACAAACTGCCAACCGCGGCGCGACGAATCGTTACAGGAAGGCCGGCTTCCGCCGGCCTTCTTTACATTTACATAACTAAACGACGAATGTCAGACAACATATTGCCGATGATGGTGATGAATCGTGCACCATCAGCACCGTCGATTACGCGGTGGTCGAAGGAGAGAGAAATCGGCATCATCAGACGCGGAGTAAACTCTTTACCGTTCCACACCGGCTCCATCGCCGATTTAGAGACACCCAGGATAGCCACTTCCGGCGCGTTCACGATCGGCGCGAAGTGCGTGGTGCCCAGGCCGCCCAGGCTGGAGATGGTGAAACATCCGCCCTGCATGTCGCCCGCTGTCAGCTTACCGTCACGCGCTTTCTTCGAAATCGCCATCAGTTCACGCGACAGCTCGGTGATGCCTTTCTTGTTCACGTCTTTGAAGACCGGAACCACCAGGCCATTTGGCGTATCAACCGCCACACCGATGTTGATATATTTTTTCAGCGTCAGTTTCTGCGCATCTTCAGACAGCGAGCTGTTGAAGCGTGGCATCTGCTCAAGCGCCGCCGCGACCGCTTTCATGATGAACACCACCGGGGTGTACTTCACATCCAGCTTACGCTTCTCTGCTTCAGCATTCTGCTGCTTACGGAAGGCTTCCAGATCGGTGATATCGGTTTTGTCGAAATGCGTAACGTGCGGGATCATTACCCAGTTACGGCTCAGGTTCGCGCCAGAAATTTTCTGGATACGACCCAGTTCGACTTCTTCGATTTCGCCAAATTTACTGAAATCAACTTTCGGCCATGGCAGCATGCCTGGCAGACCGCCGCCGCTGGCTGCAGCTGGTGCCGCTTCAGCGCGTTTCACGGCCTCTTTCACGTAAGTCTGCACGTCTTCTTTCAGAATGCGACCTTTACGGCCGGTGCCTTTGACTTTCGCCAGGTTAACACCGAACTCGCGCGCCAGGCGACGGATCACCGGGGTAGCGTGAACGTAAGCGTCGTTCTCTGCGAACTCACCTTTGCTTTCCGCTTTAGCTGGAGCGGGTGCTGCGGCTTTAGCTTCAGATTTGGCAGCAGGAGCCGGTGCGGCTTCCTGTTTCGCGGCCGCAGGGGCAGCCGGAGCAGCACCTTCGACTTCGAACACCATGATCAGTGAGCCGGTGCTGACTTTATCGCCGGTCGCCACTTTCAGCTCTTTGACGGTACCTGCAAACGGCGCAGGCACTTCCATAGAGGCTTTGTCGCCTTCAACCACAATCAGTGACTGCTCAGCTTCAACTTTGTCGCCAACTTTGACCAGGATCTCGGTAACTTCAACTTCATCACCGCCGATATCCGGTACGTTAACGTCTTTTGCGCCTGCAGCCGCGGCAGGTGCCGATGCCGCTTCTTCTTTCACTTCTGGCTTCGCGTCAGAGGCCGGTGCTGCGCCTTCTGCTTCAAAGACCATGATGGCTGAACCGGTGCTGACCTTGTCGCCGGTGGAAATAGTGATCTCTTTGACCACACCCGCGAACGGAGCCGGGACTTCCATCGACGCTTTATCGCCTTCCACCACAATCAGTGACTGCTCGGCTTCGACTTTGTCGCCAACCTTAACCAGAATCTCAGTGACTTCAACTTCGTCACCGCCGATATCCGGCACAGCCACTTCTTTGCTGGCAGTGGCCGCAGCAGCGGCTGGCGCTGGCGCCGCGTCCGCTTTTTTCTCTTCGGCGGCGGCAGGTGCTGCTTCCGCAGCGCCTTCAGCATCAAACACCATGATCAGTGAGCCGGTTTCAACTTTGTCACCGGTAGAGATTTTGATCTCTTTCACTACGCCAGCCTGCGGCGACGGCACTTCCATTGAGGCTTTGTCGCCTTCCACGGTGATCAGCGACTGCTCGGCTTCCACCTTGTCGCCAACTTTCACCAGAATCTCGGTGACTTCAACTTCGTCAGACCCGATATCCGGTACCTTAATTTCGATAGCCATTACTCTATTACCTCTTAAGCCAGACGCGGGTTAACTTTATCGGCATCGATATTGAATCGGGTGATCGCGTCGGCCACCACTTTCTTCTCGATCTCGCCGCGTTTAGCCAGCTCACCCAGCGCGGCAACCACCACATAAGATGCATCAACTTCAAAGTGATGACGCAGGTTCTCACGGCTGTCAGAGCGACCAAAGCCATCGGTACCCAGCACGCGATAATCGCTGGCCGGGACATAGCTACGAACCTGCTCAGCGAACAGTTTCATGTAGTCGGTTGAGGCGACAGCAGGTGCGTCGTTCATCACCTGAGCGATGTAAGGTACGCGCGCTTCTTCTGTCGGATGCAGCATGTTCCAGCGCTCACAATCCTGGCCATCACGTGCCAGTTCAGTGAACGAGGTGACGCTGTAGACATCAGAGCCGATACCGTAATCTTTCGCCAGGATCTGCGCAGCTTCACGCACATGACGCAGGATAGAACCTGAGCCCAGCAGCTGCACTTTGCCTTTGCTGCCGTCTACCGTTTCCAGTTTGTAGATACCCTTACGGATACCCTCTTCTGCACCAGCGGGCATTGCTGGCATATGGTAGTTTTCGTTCAGCGTGGTGATGTAGTAGTAAACGTTCTCCTGCGCTTCGCCATACATACGCACCAGACCGTCATGCATGATGACAGCGACTTCATAGGCGTAAGAAGGATCGTAGGAGATACAGTTCGGGATAGTCAGCGACTGAATGTGGCTGTGACCATCTTCATGCTGCAAACCTTCGCCGTTCAGAGTAGTACGACCTGAGGTGCCGCCGACCAGGAAGCCGCGCGCCTGTTGGTCGCCCGCCAGCCACATCAGATCGCCGATACGCTGGAAGCCGAACATCGAGTAATAGATGTAGAACGGGATCATCGGCAGGTTGTTGGTGCTGTAAGAGGTCGCCGCAGCCAGCCAGGATGAACCTGCGCCCAGCTCGTTGATCCCTTCCTGCAGAATCTGGCCTTTCTCATCTTCTTTGTAGTAAGCAACCTGCTCGCGGTCCTGCGGGGTGTACTGCTGACCGTTCGGGCTGTAGATACCAATCTGACGGAACAGACCTTCCATACCAAAGGTACGCGCTTCATCAGCGAGGATCGGAACCAGGCGATCTTTGATCGACTTGTTCTTCAGCATCACGTTCAGGGCACGCACAAAGGCGATGGTGGTTGAGATCTCTTTGTTCTGCTCATCCAGCAGCGCACTGAACTCTTCGAGTGCTGGCATTTCCAGCTTTTCAGTAAACTTCGGCTGACGCGTTGGCAGGTAGCCGCCTAACTTCTCACGCTGACCGTGCAGATACGTGTGCTCTTCAGAGCCCTTTTCAAAGGTCACGTACGGCAGTGATTCAATTTTGTCATCTGCAACTGGCACGTTGAAGCGATCACGGATATAGCGCACGCCATCCATGTTCATCTTCTTCACCTGGTGGGCAATGTTTTTGCCTTCCGCGGTGTCGCCCATACCATAACCTTTGATGGTATGCGCCAGGATCAGTACTGGCTTGCCTTTGGTGTCCTGCGCTTTTTTCAGTGCCGCGTAGATTTTCTTCGGATCGTGGCCGCCACGGTTCAATGCCCAGATTTCATCATCGGACAGATCTTTAACCAGCGCGGCGGTTTCCGGATATTTACCAAAGAAGTGCTCACGCACATAGGCACCATCACGGGATTTGAAGGTCTGGTAATCGCCGTCGACGGTTTCGTTCATCAGCTGAATCAGCTTGCCGCTGGTATCTTTGCGCAGCAGCTCATCCCAGCGACCGCCCCAGATGACCTTGATCACTTCCCAGCCAGCGCCGGCAAAGATGCCTTCCAGCTCGTTGATGATCTTGCCATTACCGGTAACCGGACCATCCAGACGCTGCAGGTTACAGTTGATGATGAAGACCAGGTTATCCAGTTTTTCACGGGTCGCGATGGTGATCGCGCCTTTAGATTCTGGCTCATCCATCTCACCGTCACCCAGGAAGGCGTAAACGGTCTGAGCAGAAGTATCTTTCAGACCACGGTGTTCCAGATACTTCAGGAACTTCGCCTGGTAGATAGCCGACAGCGGACCCAGACCCATTGATACGGTCGGGAACTGCCAGAATTCCGGCATTAATTTCGGGTGCGGATAAGAAGAGAGGCCTTTACCATCAACTTCCTGACGGAAGTTATTCATCTGGTCTTCGGTCAGACGACCTTCAAGGAACGCACGGGCATAGATGCCGGGAGAGATGTGGCCCTGGAAATAGACCAGATCGCCGCCATCCTTCTCACTGCGCGCGCGGAAGAAGTGGTTGAAGCACACTTCATAAATCGTCGCAGAAGACTGGAAGGAGGACATGTGGCCGCCGAGTTCCAGATCTTTCTTCGATGCGCGCAGCACCGACATGATGGCGTTCCAGCGAATTGCGGAACGGATACGACGTTCAAGAGAGGTATTGCCCGGATATTCGGGTTCATCTTCAACGGCAATAGAGTTGATGTAGTTGCTGATTGCAGAAGATCCTGCAGCCACGTTTACGCCGCCTTTGCGGGCTGCACCCAGTACCTGATCAATCAGATACTGTGCACGTTCAACACCTTCTTCACGGATGACCGATTCGATCGCCTGTAGCCAGTCACGAGTTTCAATCGGATCCACGTCATTGTGTAAACGTTCTGACATGGGTGTGTTCCTTATCTGTGTCTAATACGTTGAATAATCGGGAGCCTGTTAAAGCAGATGCAGGCAGGCTCGTCTGATGTCAGTACGATCTTTGTCGCACGTTATTCCTTACGTTGCTGTAAACGACGCAGGGAGCGTTCTCGACGGCTCTGCTCCCGACTTCTGTCCAGCAAGATTTCCTCTATGAACGCCAGGTGACGGTGTGAAGCCTCGCGCGCTTTTTCTGGCTCACGAGCCACAATCGCCTCAAAGATTCTGGCGCGGTGACCGCTCACTTTTGCCAGCATTTCCCGGCGCGAGTAGAGCAATTCGAAATTCTGGCGAACGTTTTGTTCCAGCATAGGGCCCATTGAGCGTAGCAAATGTAAAAGCACAACATTATGGGCCGCTTCTGTGACAGCGATCTGATACTGCATCACTGCGTCCGCTTCGGCGTCTAAATCGCCGCTGTCCTGCGCCTGCTGGATATTCACATGGCAGTCGCGAATGCGCAGCAGGTCTTCCTCTGTGCCGCGCAGCGCCGCGTAATAGGCGGCGATGCCTTCTAAGGCATGGCGCGTTTCCAGCAGATCAAACTGTGATTCCGGATGGTCGGCGAGAAGCTCAACGAGTGGATCGCTTAAGCTTTGCCAGAGATTCTCCTGCACGAACGTTCCGCCACCCTGTCGGCGCAGCAATAATCCTTTGGCTTCTAAGCGCTGGATCGCTTCGCGGAGAGACGGACGTGAGACATCGAATTGTTTGGCGAGTTCGCGCTCAGGCAGCAGCTTCTCTCCCGGACGCAGGGTCCCTTCCATAATCAGCGATTCGAGCTGTTGCTCGATAGCGTCGGAGAGTTTAGGTTGGCGAATCTTACTGTAAGCCATCGTCCCTTCTTATTAAGCCAATCTTCCGGAGTAAATTGGTAATACCAATTGCAAAGAGGTGCCGGTAAAGTAACAAAGTATTCACCTTGTGTCTATATGGTGTCTGCGACATTCACCTGCCCCCAAAGCCTGTGCTGGCGCTAACTTGCGGTTAAAAAAATGAAAAATTCGCGTTACCGCAAATGTTAAATAATTTCACTTTTACCAAACCTTACACCCGCTTAGCGCGTTAGCGCAGCGGCAGACATAAGTGAAAGCTATTCGTCATTAACGGAATTTCATGGCAGAAGTTGCTGTGGGCAGACGTGACCAGGACGGCGTTTTTTCAGTCAACTCTCAGCACGAAAGGCGAAAGCAGGTGCAAAGCGATTCGCTTATCACTATTCTTGTCGCCAGGGTAGCAGATGGCACTATTCAGCACGCCAGATACCGTAAAATAATCAATACGTTATTGTAACTACTTCATTACAGCGTCCTGCGCTGCGAACGAAGAATAAAAACATCACGAGGTTTGTATGGAACAACAGCAAGGCGAAGCGCTGAAACGTGGTCTCAAGAACCGCCATATTCAGCTCATCGCGCTGGGTGGTGCAGTGGGAACCGGCCTGTTTCTGGGCAGTGCATCGGTCA
Source organism: Pantoea sp. Ft-CA_14 (assembly GCF_024520875.1). Lineage (NCBI taxonomy): Bacteria > Pseudomonadati > Pseudomonadota > Gammaproteobacteria > Enterobacterales > Erwiniaceae > Pantoea > Pantoea sp. Ft-CA_14. The sequence goes on from NZ_JALNPM010000011.1 coordinate 91,504, forward strand.
TTGAATCCGCCGGACCGGCCGTAATTCTGGGCTATGCGATTGCCGGTTTTATTGCCTTTTTAATCATGCGTCAGTTAGGCGAAATGGTCGTGGAAGAGCCGGTCGCCGGCAGCTTCAGCCACTTCGCGTATAAATACTGGGGCAACTTTGCAGGCTTCGCCTCAGGCTGGAACTACTGGGTGCTCTATGTGCTGGTCGCCATGGCGGAACTCACCGCCGTTGGCAAATATGTCCAGTTCTGGTGGCCAGACTTTCCGACCTGGGCTTCGGCTGCCATCTTCTTCGTGATGATTAACGCTATCAACCTGACCAACGTGAAAGTGTTTGGTGAGATGGAGTTCTGGTTCGCCATCGTTAAAGTGGTTGCGGTGATTGGCATGATCCTGTTCGGAGGCTGGTTGCTGTTCAGCGGTCACGCGGGTCCGCAGGCTACCGTGCGCAACCTGTGGGAACAGGGCGGATTTTTCCCGCATGGCATCGGCGGTCTGGTGATGGTCATGGCGATTATCATGTTCTCGTTTGGTGGTCTGGAGCTGGTAGGTATCACCGCCGCTGAAGCGGATAACCCGGAAGTGAGCATTCCAAAAGCGACCAACCAGGTGCTGTGGCGTATTCTGATCTTCTATATTGGTTCGCTGGCGGTGCTGCTGTCACTGATGCCGTGGACGCGTGTCACGTCAGAAGTCAGCCCGTTTGTCTTTATCTTCCACGAGCTGGGCGATGCCATGGTAGCGAATGCGCTCAACGTGGTCATCCTGACAGCGGCGCTGTCGGTCTATAACAGCTGCGTTTACTGTAACAGCCGTATGCTGTTTGGTCTGGCACAGCAGGGTAATGCGCCGAAAGCGCTGCTGAAAGTCGATCGTCGCGGTGTGCCGGTATTAACGATTCTGGTCTCTGCTGTCGCCACTGCGCTGTGTGTGCTGATCAACTATCTGATGCCGGGTGAAGCGTTTGGCCTGCTGATGTCGCTGGTCGTCTCTGCGCTGGTGATCAACTGGGCGATGATCAGCCTGGCGCACCTTAAGTTCCGTCGTAAGAAAGATAAGCAGGGCGTAACCACGCGCTTTAAAGCGCTGCTCTATCCGGCCGGTAACTGGATTTGCCTGATTTTCCTGGCGGCGATTCTGGTACTGATGGCGACCACGCCGGGCATGGCGATCTCTGTCTGGCTGATTCCGGTCTGGCTGGTGATTCTGGGCGTGGGTTACTTTATCAAGAACCAGACACAGAAAGCCTGATGCTTTACCATGTGCTGCGACCTCCTGCGGGGTTGCAGCACGTCACCCGCGCCTCTCTGACCGTCTCAACTGTCCCGATCCAGTTCACACTTCTCTCCCCGCAACTGTTTTGTCCATCTTCATAACGAATTACTCCCGTTCATCTCGCTGATTTCCTGCCAATAATTCCTGTTCACACTGGATGCGCAGGAGAAAACCATGAAAGGTACAGCCCTCCCGTTTCGGGAAAAACTGGGATATGGCATGGGCGATGCCGGATGCAACATGATTGGCGGTGCCATCATGCTGTTCCTGAACTACTTCTATACCGACGTTTTCGGCCTGGCCCCGGCGCTGGTGGGGACCCTGCTGCTCTCGGTCAGAGTGCTCGATGCGGTAACCGATCCGATTATGGGCGCGATCGCCGATCGCACCCAGAGTCGCTGGGGACGTTTTCGTCCCTGGCTGCTGTGGGTTTCCGTACCTTATGTGGTGTTCAGCGTTTTGATGTTCACCACGCCAGACTGGACCTATCACAACAAGGTGATCTGGGCCTTCGTCACCTACTTCCTGATGTCGCTGACCTACACGGCGATTAACATTCCTTACTGCTCTCTGGGCGGCGTGATTACCAACGATCCCGGTGAGCGCGTCTCCTGCCAGTCTTATCGCTTTGTCATGGTCGGCATCGCTACGTTGATACTCTCTCTGTCCCTGCTGCCGATGGCAGAGTGGTTCGGTGGCGAAGACAAAGCGCGCGGCTACCAGATGGCGATGGCGGTACTGGCAACCATTGGCCTGGCGATGTTTCTGTTCTGCTTTGCCACGGTACGTGAACGTATCCGCCCTGCCGTGCCGAGCAATGATGACCTGAAAAAAGATCTGCGTGACGTCTGGAAGAATGACCAGTGGGTACGCATTCTGCTGCTGACCTTCTGTAACGTCTGTCCCGGCTTCATCCGTATGGCGGCCACCATGTATTACGTGACCTGGGTCATGGGCCAGTCAACGCACTTCGCCACGCTGTTTATCAGCCTGGGTGTGATTGGCATGATGGTCGGCAGCACGCTGGCGAAACTGCTCACCGATCGCTGGTGCAAACTCAAAGTCTTCTTCTGGACCAATATCGCGCTGGCACTCTTCTCCAGCGGTTTTTACTGGATCGATCCCCACGCCACCGTGATGGTCGTGGTCGCCTACTTTGTGCTGAATATCCTGCATCAGATCCCCTCTCCGCTGCACTGGTCACTGATGGCCGATGTGGATGACTACGGCGAATGGAAAACCGGCAAACGCATCACCGGCATCAGCTTCTCCGGCAACCTGTTCTTCCTCAAGGTGGGACTGGCGGTTGCCGGTGCGATGGTCGGCTTTCTGCTGTCGATCTATGGCTACAATGCAGGTGCTAAGCAGCAGTCACCTGAGGCGATTAACGGCATCATGCTGCTGTTCACCATTATTCCTGGCGTCGGCTATCTGATTACCGCCGGTGTGGTACGACTGATGAAGGTCGACCGCAAAATGATGATTACCATCCAGCAGGATCTCGCGCTGCGCCGCGAAAACTTCCATGAGTTACACACCGTTCGCCTGCGCGACGGTGTTGTCACGCCAACCGGAGATGTTAAATGACCGCAATCTTGCCGAATCCTTTTATCGAGCAGCGTGCCGACCCCTTTATCCTGCGCCATGAACAGTACTATTACTTTGTGGCATCGGTGCCGGAGTATGACCGGCTGGAGATCCGTCGCGCCACGACGCTGGCTGGCCTGCGCAGCGCCGAGCCGGTGGTCGTCTGGCGCAAGCCCGAGAGTGGCCCCTTTAGCGAGTTAATCTGGGCACCTGAGCTGCACTACATTGACGGACAGTGGGTCATCTATTTCGCGGCAGCACCGACGCGTGAAATCAAAGAGGGACTGTTTCAGCACCGGATGTATGCGCTGGTGTGTGAGGCGGAAGATCCGCTGCAGGGGGAATGGCAGCCCTGCCGCCGGGTGTTCAGCCAGTTTGACAGCTTCTCACTGGATGCCACCCACTTCGTGCATCAGGGTAAAAACTGGTATCTCTGGGCGCAGAAAGATCCATTGATTCCCGGCAACTCTAACCTCTATCTGGCTGAGCTGCTTAATCCCTGGACGCTGAAAGGCACGCCGGTGATGCTGAGCCGGCCAGAATATGAGTGGGAGTGCGCAGGCTTTAGCGTTAATGAAGGACCGGCGGTTATTCGTCACGGGGATCGGCTGTTTGTGACCTACTCTGCCAGCGCCACCGATGAGAATTACTGTCTGGGAATACTGTCGATTGCTGCTGATGCCGATCCGCTTGATGTCGCCGCATGGCAAAAGTCTGCACGGCCGGTATTTGTCTCCAGCTGGGACAACCATCAGTATGGACCGGGTCACAACAGTTTTACCCAGGATGAGGCGGGACGCGACGTGCTGGTGTACCACGCGCGTAACTACACTGAAATTGAAGGCGATCCGTTATGGGATCCGAACCGCCATACCCGACTGAAATATTTCAGCTGGCGGGAAGATGGCACGCCTGATTTCGGCGTGCCGCCTGCCGATTACACCAGCGTGCCGTAAATCGTCAGCAACGCGACAGCGACCACCAGTACCAGTGAGGTACGTTTCGCTAACGCCACGGCAACCCGTGGCGTTTCGACTTTATCGGTGTGCGGATCGCGTGACAGTGAGAACTGCGCCAGGGTCGTCAGCACCTGATACTGAGAACGATGCCGATCGGTCAGCGAAGCAAACCAGGCGGGCAGCGCTTTCTCGCCATGACCCAGCAGGGCGTAAGCCACACCCGCCAGCCGCGCCGGGATCCAGTCGAGAAGATGCAGAATGGCATCCACGCCAGATTGTGAACGCGCCATCGGTGTTCCGTGCTTTGCCAGCCAGCCTTGCCAGGCCCGCAGAAAAGCGTAACCCACCAGCAGCACCGGTCCCCACGGACCGCCCACCACCAGCCAGAACATTGGCGCAAGGTAGAAACGGAAGTTTATCCAGATCAGGGCATTCTGCAGCTCACGCAGGAACTCGCGCTCGCTGCATTCCACCGGCACGCCATGAATCAGCGTCAGTTCAGCCGCCATCGCCTGATGCGCAGCGTCGTCATCATGACTGGCCGCTTTCAGGTAGCTGTGGTAGTGCTGTCGCACCGACCCCGCACCGATACAGAGCAGTCCGGCAACAATCCAGAAGAGCAGTTGCAGCACGCCAAACAGCAGCCCTTTCAGACTCCAGATCACCAGCGCGGTCAGCGCCATCGCCAGCACGGTCATCAGCAGGGTACGCATCATTGAGAAATGGTGGCGCTGGCGAAAGATCGGCTCCAGCCGGTGTTCGAGCTGCCAGTGCTCGCCCAGTTTAAACAGGCGCTCCCAGCCTAAAACCAACAACAAGGTAAACAACGTCATACTGACTCCGCAAAAATCAGGATTTTTGCTGCGTTAACAGCTGTTTGTAGTAGTCCCAGTCAAAAGCAGGTCCGGGATCGGTTTTGCGTACCGGTGCGATGTCACTGTGCCCCGTGATACGTGCCGGCGTTAACGGATAGTGTTGCAGCAGTAATTGCGTCACCTGCTGCAAGGCCCGATATTGCGCCTCGCTATAAGGCTCACTGTCTGTCCCTTCCAGTTCGATGCCTATGGAGAAGTCGTTGCAGTTCTCACGTCCTTCGAACTGCGAAATGCCTGCATGCCAGGCGCGTTTATCAAAGGGGACATACTGCACGATCTCCCCGTCACGGCGAATCAGGCAGTGTGCCGCCACTTTCAGCGCGGCGATATCCGCAAAATAGGGATGGGCATCGGGCGGTAAGGTGCCGGTGAACAGTTTATCGATCCATGGCCCGCCAAATTCACCGGGTGGCAGGCTGATATTGTGGATCACCAGCAGTGAAGGTGCCTCATTATCAGGGCGTTCGTTGCAATGCGGCGACGGCACATGACGCACGCGGGTCAGCCAGCCCTGTTTGATTTTCATAGCGGTTTTCCTTATTTCACCTGGCTGAGAATAGCATGAATAATAAAGGATTCTTGCTTCTTAGTGTGCCGGCCTGATGACATTCACGCACTGCGTGTTAAGGATACTAAACAAAATACTATCAGTTGCTGGAACCGAATGGCGGTTCAGGCTATTGTGACCGCCTCTGTCATTTCCCCTTTCAGGAGTAAAACGCCTATGTCATCCCGTGGTTATGATCCCGACAGCCGTCGTCAGGCGCTGATTAAACGCATTGAAAGTGACATTCCGGATAGCGTTGCGCTGGCGTTAAAAGAGGATCTCGGGGGCGAGATCGACGCTGACCGCGATATCACCGCGCAGCTGTTACCCGCCGATACCCAGGCCGATGCGCAGGTCATCACCCGCGAAGCCGGTGTTTTCTGTGGTAAACGCTGGGTTGAAGAGGTGTTCATTCAGCTCGGCTCACACGCGACCCTGATCTGGCATGTCGAAGATGGTGATCAGATCGAGGCTGACCAGCTGCTGTTTGAAATCGAGGGACCTGCCCGGCTACTGCTGACCGCCGAGCGAACGGCGCTTAATTTTGTGCAGACGCTCTCAGGCGTTGCTACCGAAGTCAGCCGCTATGTCGCGCTGCTGGCGGGAAGCCAGACGCAACTGCTGGACACGCGTAAAACCCTGCCCGGACTGCGGACTGCGCTGAAATATGCCGTGTTGTGCGGCGGTGGCAGTAATCATCGGCTGGGCCTCTCTGACGCTTATCTCATCAAAGAGAACCATATTATTGCCAGCGGTTCGATTCGGCAGGCAGTGGAAAGAGCGCAATGGTTGCAGCCCGATGTGCCGGTTGAAGTTGAGGTGGAATCGCTGGAGGAGTTACGTCAGGCGCTGGAAGCGGAAGCCGATATCGTGATGCTGGATAACTTCAGCCTGGAAGCGATGCGTGCCGCCGTCGAACTTAATCAGGGTCGGGCGTTGCTGGAGGTCTCCGGTAACGTCACCGAAACCACCCTGCCACAGATCGCCCTGACCGGCGTGGACTATGTTTCGGTTGGCGCGCTGACCAAACATGTGCGGGCGCTGGATCTCTCGATGCGCTTTAAACAAAAATAGCCTGCCTCGCCGTCACTCAACACGGCGATTTTGCGACCCTGCTTCCGGCGCAGTTTCGACTGCGCTGTAAGTCTGAAATCTGTTCACATCACGCTTTCCAGTTTGCCCATCTCTGCCTGTCTTTTACTGCCCCCGATTTTTAACCTGTCGCCTTCTTAATACGGAGACGATGTGATGAATTATCAACGTGGATTTACGCTGGTTGAACTGATGATTGTGGTGGGTATTGTGGCAATCTTAAGTGCCATCGGCCTGCCCGCTTATCAAAATTATCTGCAGCGTGCTGCCCTTACCGACATGCTGCAAACCATGGTGCCCTATAAAACCGCTGTTGAGCTTTGCGCCATGGAGCGCGGCGGCCCGACGCAGTGCCAGGCCGGAGAAGCGGGTATTCCTGCTGCCAGGGGATCGCGCTATGTCTCGGCACTGAGCGTGACCAACGGGGTCATTACGCTGACCGGCCAGGAGAGCCTGAATGGCCTGAGTGTTGAAATGCTGCCTCTCTGGGACAGCACCGAGGGCGGCATCAGCTGGCAACGCAGTTGCACCAGCAGCAACAATAGCCTGCGTGACAATTGCCTGCAGCAGTTCCGCTTTGCGGATAAAGGAGCCAGCGATGAGCAAGCCTGATGAGGCGATCGCGGCATTATGTCAGCGCTATCGCGCCCTGGTTTTGCACCATGATGCCAGCCAGCTGCGTGTTGCCGTCGCGGAGAGCGTGCCGCCAGGGCTGGCTGAAGCCCTCCATTTTGCCAGCCAGTGTCAGATTGAAATCGAGTGCTGGCCGCAGGCCCGGCTCGACCAGCTTCAGCACGCTGACACACCGCTGGTGGCGCGCGAAGAGGCACCAGCAGAATCAGCGATCGAAGCGACACAGCTGATCCTGCGTCAGGCGCTGGAGCGTCGCGCCTCCGATGTCCATATCGAACCCGGCCGTGATGGCCTGCGGGTGCGTTTGCGTATCGATGGCGTATTGCACCCTCTATCTTCCCTGCCCGTCACCCAGCCTGCTGCTCTGCTGGCGCGACTGAAGATCCTCGGCGGACTGGATATCGCCGAACGCCGGTTACCGCAGGATGGTCAGTTCAGTCTGGAGATCGCCGGTAAACCCGCCTCTTTTCGCCTGGCGACCTTACCCATCTACGGTGGTGAGAAAGCGGTGGTCCGGCTGTTGCAGAGTGAAAGCGCGGCGCTGTCGCTGGATAAGCTCGGCTTACCCGCCGCGCAGTTGCGCCTGTTCTGCGCCGCGCTGGCGCAGCCGCAGGGGCTGATTCTGGTCACCGGGCCTACCGGCAGCGGCAAGACGTTTACGCTCTATAGCGGACTCAGTGCCCTGAATACGCCGGAAAAAAATCTGTGCAGCGTTGAAGATCCGATTGAGATCCCGCTGCCCGGCATTAACCAGACGCAGATCCATGCTAAAAACGGCCTCGATTTTAACCGCGTGCTGCGGGCGCTGCTGAGACAGGATCCGGATGTAATCATGGTTGGGGAGATCCGCGATGCTGAAACAGCGGAGATTGCGGTTAAAGCGGCACAGACCGGGCATCTGGTGCTGTCGACGCTGCACACCAACTCCACCGCCGAGACCCTGACCCGGCTACGACAGATGGGTATTCCCGGTTATCTTCTGGGGTCGGCGCTGAAACTGATTGTTGCTCAGCGCCTGGTTCGACGCCTCTGTCCCCACTGCCGTCAGCCCGCTCAGGCGGTGGCGCACTATCCTGCGGAACTCTGGCCCGGTACCTTGCAAACCTGGCGAGCTCCCGGCTGCGACCACTGTTTTTCCGGCTATTTTGGCCGGCTGGCGCTGTTTGAACTGCTGCCGATCAATGCCAGGCTGCAAAATGCGATCGCCGCCGAAATGCCGCTGGAGAATTTGCTCAGCCTGGCGAAACAGCAGGGATTACGCACCCTGCTGGTTTCTGGCCTGGAGGCAGTAAGCCGGGGCGATACCTCGCTGGAAGAGATGCAACGGGTGATTGGGCTGGACGATGGCTGATGCGTCTTTATTTCGCTGGCAGGCGGTCGATAGCCAGGGCCAGTTAGTCAGTGGCCAGCTACTGGCTATCGACAGTGATAACCTGCTGCTGATGCTGGCGCAGCGCGATCTTCTGCCGGTGAGCTGGAAGCGAGAAAAAGTGTGGCGTCAGAGGGAGTGGAAGTGGCAGCACAAAACCGATCTGATTCGTCAGCTGGCAACCCTGCTCAAAGCGGGACTGCCGCTGGCAGAGAGTCTGGCTTTACTGGCTGAGGGCCATCCGCATGCAGGCTGGCGTGCTCTGATGCTTGTCCTGCATCATCGGGTACTCAGCGGCGCCCCTTTTTCTCAGGCTTTACGTGAATGGCCGCAGATTTTTCCGGCACTCTATCCGGCCCTGATGGAGGTGGGCGAACTGACCGGTCAGCTGGATACCTGTTGCAGTGAGCTGGCCCGGCAGCAGATCCGGCAACAGCAGTTATGGCATCAGGTGACGAAGGCGCTGCGTTATCCTCTGTTCATTCTGCTGGTGGCGATTGCGGTCACCTGCGGCATGCTCCTGTTCGTTCTGCCAGAGTTCGTTGCCGTCTATGACTCCTTTGATGCCCCTCTGCCCGCCTTTACGGCAGCGGTAATGCAGTTATCTGCCGCGCTTCAGGAGTGGGGAGCGATGTTAGCCATCGGCGTATCGCTGATGCTGATGGCATGGCATCAGTTACGACGACGCTCTGCGGGCTGGCAGCGCCGTGAGCAGGCGATTTTCCTGCGCATCCCGCTGCTTTCCGGGTTATGGCGTGGCACGCAGCTGACGCAGATCTACACCATTCTGAATCTGACACAGCGTGCCGGGTTAACTTTGCTACAGGGACTGGCTGCCGTTGAAGTGACGCTCTCATCATTGCTATGGCGGGAAGCAATGGCCGGACTGCAGCAGCACATTGCTCAGGGGAATCCTCTGCATCAGGCGCTGATGCATCATCCGCTGTTCACACCATTATGCGGTCAGCTGGTTCGCGTCGGCGAAGAGGCGGGCGCGCTGGATTTAATGCTGGCTCGTCTGGCGGAATGGCATGAGGCAGAAACCCGTGAGCGCGCTGACACGCTGGCTGCTATGCTGGAACCGATGATGATGATGGTGATTGGCGGCATTGTCGGCACGCTGGTGATTGCGATGTATCTGCCGGTGTTCGGGCTGGGTGATGCGATGCATTAAGGGGCGCAGGCTGCGCCCCGGATGACTATCGGTTGAAAACGCGGTTTTCCTGCTCATTAACCCGAATAAAGGTGGTGCGCTTGGTCAGCTCTTTCAGCCGCTCCGCCCCCACATAAGTGCAGGCAGAACGCAATCCACCCAGGATATCGCGCGCGGTGTCAGCAACCGGGCCACGTAATGGCAGCTTCACCGTTTTACCTTCTGCTGCGCGATATTGCGCGACACCGCCAACGTGACGCTTCATCGCCGATTCGGAACTCATGCCGTAAAACAGCATAAAGCTTTCGCCATTCTCTTCGACCACCTGCCCTTCACACTCATCATGTGCCGCCAGCATGCCACCCAGCATCACGAAGTCGGCACCGCCGCCAAACGCTTTCGCAATATCGCCAGGCACTGAACAGCCGCCATCACTGACAATCTGTCCGCTTAAGCCATGCGCCGCATCGGCACATTCAATGACAGCGGAAAGCTGCGGATAACCCACGCCGGTTTTCACCCGGGTTGTACAGACCGAACCCGGGCCAATGCCGACCTTAACGATATCCGCGCCAGAGAGAATCAGCTCTTCCACCATTTCGCCCGTTACCACGTTACCGGCACAGATGGTTTTAGCCGGGAAGGTTTCACGGGCGCGCTGCAGAAAATCAACAAAATGCTGAGAGTAACCGTTGGCCACGTCGATGCAGATAAACTGCAGATCGTCTGACAGCGCCATAATCGCGACCAGTTTATTGAGATCGGCCTCCGAGGTGCCGGTTGAAACCATCACATGTTTCAATACCGTCGCGGGGATGCGCTGAATAAACGCGCGCCACTCATCTACGCTGTAATGCTTATGGACTGCTGTAAGGATATTGAAGCTGGCCAGCGCCTCAGCCATTGAAAATGTGCCGACGGTATCCATGTTGGCGGCGATAATCGGTACGCCGCTCCAGCTCAGGCCCGAATGTCTGAAGGTAAAGCTGCGTTCCAGCTCAACCTGTGAGCGACTTTGCAGCGTGGAGCGTTTGGGGCGGATTAAGACATCTTTAAAGCCCAGTTTTAAATCTTCTTCAATACGCATAAACAGTGTCCTGGTAAGTGGCAATGAATCGTCGTTCACGAAGTAAGCACAGCTCCAGTGACGTTATGATACGCGCCTCTCGCTGCGCGACAAGACTGCGAATTTCACTTTATTTACGCTACAATCCGTTAAATTTAATTGTGGTTTATCGGTGTGATCTGACGCGCATTTTTGCGTTTTTTATACAGATCATTACCCTGAAGCCCTGTCGAAAAGAGAAGTCAGGTGAGAAACATGCCCTATATCGTCGCGCTTACAGGGGGGATCGGCAGTGGTAAAAGTACGATTGCCCAGGCATTCGCAGCGTCTGGCGTGGAAATTATTGATGCTGACCTGATAGCACGTGAAGTTGTCGAACCCGGCACACCCGCTTTGCAGGCCATTCAGGCGCGCTATGGCTCGTCGATAGTGACTGATGAGGGGAAGCTTGATCGTAGCCGGCTTCGCGACATTATTTTTCAGCAGCCGGAAGAAAAAAGCTGGTTAAACGCGCTGCTGCATCCACTGATTAATGCCCGGACGCGTCAATTGATCGCCGAAGCCACCACACCTTATGTGCTCTGGGTGGTGCCGCTACTGGTGGAAAATCAGTTACAGCACCAGGCTGATCGGGTACTGGTGGTGGATGTTGATGAGGCAACGCAGTTAGCGCGCACCCGGCAGCGTGATCATCTTTCCGTCGCGCAGGCGAAACGCATTCTTGCCGCACAGGCGACGCGCCAGCAGCGCCTCGCCTGTGCCGATGACATTATTGATAACAGTGGCGAGCCCGACGACGCCTTGCCGCAGGTTGCCGAACTCCATCAGCGCTATCTCAGGCTAGCGGCAACGAAACAGGATTAATACCATGAGCACACCCGTTCTGTTTGAACACCCACTGAATGAAAAAATGCGAACCTGGTTACGGGTTGAGTTTTTAATCAATCAGTTAGATGAAATTGTCCCACTGGATAAAACCGTTAATGCGCTGACCTTTTTTCGCCTGATTAGCGAGCTGCTCGACATTTTTGAGCGTGGCGATATGCGTACTGAATTGTTAAAAGAGCTGGAGCGTCAGCAGCAAAAGTTACGTGCATGGGCTGATGTGCCAGGTGTTGATATGACGCTGGTTAATGCCCTGCGCGATAAACTCAAAATTCAGTCGACGCAGTTAATGAATGCCCCACGTATGGGCCAGCAACTCCGCGAGGACCGTCTGATTGCCCTGGTGCGGCAGCGCCTGAGCATCCCTGGTGGATGCTGCAGCTTTGATTTGCCGGGCCTTCACATCTGGCTCCATCTGCCACAGGAAGCACGCGATGCGCAGGTCGAAGCCTGGATGCAGACGCTGGAGCCACTGCATCATGCGCTGGCGATGATACTGGATTTGATCCGCCAGTCCGGCGCGTTTCATGTGCAGACCAGCCTTAATGGTTTTTATCAGGATAATGCCGAAGGCGCCGATCTGTTGCGACTGCAGTTGTCGCTGGAGGATGCGCTCTATCCACAGGTGTCCGGACATAAAAGCCGCTACGCCATTCGTTTTATGCCGCTTGATAATGAGCGTGGTGAAGTTCCGGCCCGCCTTAATTTTCAACTGGCCTGTTGTTAGAGGTAAAAATGCAGCAAGAAGTGATGACCGTTGCCTGTCCGCAGTGCGGCAAAGATGTGATCTGGGATGAACTCAGCCCGTGGCGCCCCTTTTGCAGTAAGCGCTGCCAGCTCATTGATTTAGGTGAGTGGGCCGCAGAAGAGAAACGCATTCCCAGCCGCGACGATATGAACGACAGTGACAACTGGAGTGAAGAAGATCGCTGATAGCCGAACCGGATGGGGCGCGCTGCCCCATCCGCTCAGAGTTCGCCGGCGATCAGACGCGCAATCAGCTGATGATTCGCGGGCGGAAACTCCTCCGCGACCAACGCATGCTGATCAACCCAACGCTGCGGCTGACCCTCTTTGCCCCACGGCTCTCCTTTCCACCCTTCAACCAGAAAGAAATGCAACGTCACGCGCAGATCGTCATAGCTGTGGTCTGCATGACCAATCGGGCGTGCCTCGGTGACCTCAATCCCGGTCTCTTCCTGAAGTTCCCTTATCAATCCCTGTTCGGCGCTTTCGCCCGCTTCAATCTTACCGCCAGGAAACTCCCACTTGTTCGCCATGTAAGAGGTCGCCGCGCGCTGGGCAAGGAAAATTTGTTTACTGGCATTGCGAATGATGCCAACTGCAACCTGCAGGTGCTTCATGGAGACTATCCGGTAGTAATGGGTGAATGAAGCCTGATTTTAGAGCATGCCGTAGCGGATGTTAACCGCTTTAGCTCAGCGGAGTCGCTGTTGCCTGGGTGGCAGAGACCATGAAAAAAGGAGCCAGCGGCTCCTTTTTTATTAGCATTCAGTCTCAGGCGATGCGGCCATGACACTGCTTGTACTTTTTACCGGAACCACATGGGCAGGGATCGTTGCGGCCGACTTTGCGTTCACCACTCTGCTCCGCCACAGGCTCTGCGGCTGCCAGCAGATCCTCTTCAACATGGCTCAGTTGCTGTTGCTGTGCCAGACGTTCAGCTTCTTCGCGACGTTGTTGCTCCATCGCTTCAACTTCTTCTGGCATGCGCACCTGGACTTTGCTCAGTGTACTGATCACTTCATATTTCAGTGATTCAAGCATCGCGGCAAACATGGCGAAGGATTCACGCTTGTACTCCTGCTTCGGATCTTTCTGCGCATAGCCGCGCAGATGGATGCCCTGACGCAGATAGTCCATCGCGGCCAGATGCTCTTTCCACAGCGAATCCAGCGTCTGAAGCATCACGCCTTTTTCGAAGTTGCGCATCATCTCTGCGCCAACGACCTCTTCTTTCTCAGCGTAGCTTTCCATAGCATGGGTCATGATGCGCTCACGCAGCACTTCTTCATGCAGATCGGGCTCTTTATCCAGCCACTCTGCAATCGGCAGGTTCAGATCGAAGTCAGTGCGCAGACGCTCTTCCAGGCCTGGCACATCCCACATCTCCTCCAGCGACTGCGGCGGAATGTAAGTATCGATGGTGACTTTGTAGACGTCGTGGCGAATGCTGTTGATGGTTTCGCTAACGTCAGACACATCCAGCAGCTCGTTACGCTGACTGTAGATGGCGCGACGCTGGTCATTAGCCACATCGTCATATTCCAGCAGCTGCTTACGAATATCGAAGTTACGGCTTTCAACTTTGCGCTGGGCATTGGCAATCGCTTTGGTGACCCACGGATGCTCAATCGCTTCGCCTGGCTTCATGCCCAGTTTACGCATCATATTCGAGACGCGGTCTGAGGCAAAAATACGCATCAGCGCATCTTCCATCGACAGGTAGAAGCGAGAAGAACCGGCGTCACCCTGACGACCTGCACGACCACGCAGCTGGTTGTCGATACGACGCGATTCGTGACGCTCAGTACCAACGATGTGTAAACCACCTGACGCCAGAACCGCATCATGACGAATCTGCCATGCCGCTTTAATCTCTTCGATTTGCGCTTCAGTTGGCTCTTCCAGTTCGGCCACTTCAGCGTGCCAGCTGCCGCCCAGCATAATATCTGTACCACGTCCGGCCATGTTGGTGGCGATAGTGACCGCACCCGGCTGACCGGCCTGCGCAACTATATCCGCTTCGCGGGCGTGGAATTTGGCGTTCAGAACGTTATGTTTGATACCGGCACGGGTCAGTTCGTTAGAGACCACTTCTGATTTCTCAATCGAGATGGTTCCCACCAGCACCGGCTGACCATTGGCGGTGCGCTCACGGATATCTTCGATAATGGCATCGATCTTCTCTTTCTCGGTCATGTAGACCAGGTCAGCCAGATCTTTACGCACCATCGGACGGTTAGTCGGCACGACAATGGTGTCGAGCTTATAAATGGAGCTGAATTCAAATGCTTCGGTATCAGCGGTACCGGTCATACCGGCCAGCTTCTCGTAAATACGGAAGTAGTTCTGGAAGGTGATAGAGGCCAGCGTCTGGTTCTCGTTCTGGATCTCAACGCCTTCTTTCGCTTCAATCGCCTGATGCAGACCATCAGACCAGCGACGACCCTGCATGGTACGGCCGGTGTGTTCATCAACAATCACCACTTCACCATCTTTCACGATGTAATCCACATCGCGGGTAAAGAGTGCGTGCGCACGCAGCGCCGCAGTGACGTGGTGCATCAGCATGATGTTGGTCGGAGAGTAGAGTGACTCGCCCGCTTCCATGATGCCCTCGCTGACCAGCAGCTCTTCCACTTTGACCAGACCGCGCTCAGACATGTGAGCCTGACGCGCTTTTTCATCGACCCAGAAGTCGCCTTCACCCTGATGGGTTTCGGTATCTTCTTTATCCTGGCGCACCAGATGAGGGATGATCTTGTTCACTTTGGTGTAAAGCTCAGAACTGTCTTCTGCCGGACCAGAGATGATCAGCGGCGTACGCGCTTCATCGATCAGGATGGAGTCGACCTCATCCACCAGCGCATAGTGCAGTTTACGCTGTACACGCTCTTCCGGGCTGAAAGCCATGTTGTCGCGCAGGTAGTCGAAGCCATATTCGTTGTTGGTGCCGTAGGTGATGTCTGCTGCGTAAGCTTCACGCTTTGCCACCGCCGGCAGGCCCGACATGTTGATACCAATGGTTAAACCCAGGAACTCAAACAGCGGACGGTTATTTTCCGCATCACGCTGTGCCAGATAGTCGTTGACGGTAACCACGTGAACGCCTTTGCCGGACAGCGCATTCAGGTAGGCTGGCAGCGTTGCGGTCAGCGTTTTACCTTCACCGGTTCGCATCTCAGCAATGCAGCGATCGTTCAGCACCATGCCGCCGATCAGCTGCACGTCGAAGTGACGCATCCCGAACACGCGTTTACTCGCTTCACGCACGGTTGCGAACGCTTCCGGGATCAGGCTTTCCAGCGATTCACCTTTTTTCAGGCGTTCGCGGAACAGGTCAGTTTTCGCTTTCAGTTCATCATCAGAGAGCTTCTCAAAATCGGGCTCCATCTTATTGATGACATCCACCACTTTACGCATACGACGCAGGGTACGATCGTTACTGCTACCAAAAACCTTGGTTAATATTTTGCTTAACATAGTAAATATATTCTCAATTCAGCCGGAGCATTCCGGACTGCGAAATCTTAACAGAGTGAATAAAACCAAAAATATTAGCAGAACAATCGGGCAGGTCCGGCGCGAATGCCATGCACGCTGGCATGCCACTCTACCCATGAACGGGTAACGGCCGTGAAAAGAGGCGGCGTAGAGATCTGCTGCGGTGCAGTGTGCAGCGCAGAATGTGATGTCAGTAAACTATGCAGTGAGTCGATCAGCGCCAGCTTTTGTGCCGCCAGCGGTAATGTCTGTTGCTCCGCCTGCGCCTGGGGCGCCAGCGTGAAAGAGAGATGACGAATAACGGTACGGATGGCGTGCTGATGCCAGTAATCCACGCTGAAGCTCGGGCGTCGGGATGCTTCCTGCAGCCGGATCAGGTGATCAAAGCGTGTGGCATTGCCAAGAAAGAGACTGCTGGCCGGAGATTCAGACGACGCGTTGAGTTCGGAGCTTTGCGCACAGGCTGGCAGGCCAAAGCTGGCCGCTACCATCCCTAACAGGAGATGAGGCCAGAAGTAGCGTCTACCTAATTGTCGCCAGCGCAGAAGAATCCCGATCACAACCTTTCCATCGCGCATGCTCTGTTGCGCTCTTGTTTTCTGGTACCCGCCGCGAGCCGCAACGGATTTCGGCCTGTAAAAGCGCCACAGATAGTATCATTAATGTGGGGCATCCACACCTGGGATTAAAGTGATGGCGAGAGAAAACACGTGTGATTGTTCAGCAAATCAGCAGAACAGACAACGCTTTGCGAGCGAGGTCGCAGTCATCAGGCGTGTGATAAGAGGCAATAAAAAACGGCTGGCGCCGCTGACCGGAGAGGGTGTCAGCATAACCAGCCGTTTCACGTTCCGGGGTAATTAAGCCAGAACCAGATTCGGTGCTTTGAATGCCAGCGGCAGTTCAGCTTCGTCTTCGAAGGTTGCCCATTCCCAGGCTTCCTGCTTAGCCAGAACCGCTTGCAGCAGCTTGTTGTTCAGCGCGTGGCCCGATTTGAACGCAGTGAATGCGCCAATGATGTTGTGACCACACATAAACAAGTCGCCAATCGCGTCCAGCATTTTGTGACGCACAAACTCGTCCTCAAAACGCAGGCCTTCTTCATTCAGTACGCGGAAATCATCCAGACCTATCGCACAATCTAAGCTACCGCCCAGGCACAGGCCTTTAGACTGCAGATATTCGATTTCACGCATAAAGCCAAATGTACGCGCCCGGCTGATTTGACGAACAAAGGCGTCAGCAGAGAAGTTCATCGCATAACGCTGTGAGCTGGAATCGATAGCCGGGTGTTTGAAGTCGATAGTGAAATCAAGCGAGAAGCCGTTAAACGGTTTGATCTCGGCCCATTTGTCACCCTCTTCCACACGCACGGTCTGCTTAACACGCACAAATTTCTTCGCGCTGTTGAGCTGCTCGATGCCCGCATCCATCAGCAGATAGATAAACGGTGCTGCGCTGCCATCCATGATCGGGATTTCTGGCGCATCGACTTCAACAATAATGTTGTCGATACCCAGACCCGCCAGGGCGGCATTGAGGTGTTCAACCGTTGAAATACGCACGCCTTCATCATTCACCAGGCAGGTACTCAGCATGGTGTCGCGCACGTATTTTGCATCAGCCGGAAAATCTACCGGTGGATTCAAGTCGGTGCGACGATAGATGACCCCGGTATTAGCCGACGCAGGGCGTAATGTCAGGGTGACTTTTTTGCCGGTATGTAAACCGACACCAGTCGCCTGAACAATACGTTTTAATGTCCTTTGTTTGATCATCGTATTATCTCGCAATATCACCTGTCCGACCGCCAGTATACTTTACCAGCGGACAGAGACTTTAGCACAAAGAGCGGAGAATCCCAATTATAGGGTTAATCCTAATCGGCCTGCTTACGTAAAAAGGCCGGAATATCAAGATAATCGGGCTCTTTGTTCGACTGCGCAGCCTGGTCGTTAACGACTTTGGCAGCAGGTTTCTGCTCCTGCGGCAGCGGTGACATACCGTGCTGCTGATAGCGATGATCCATCACTGGCTGACTGGCTGGCTTGTTGGTTACCAGGGTGATTTCAGGACGCTTGTCCATGCCGATACCGGTTGCCACCACGGTGACGCGCAGTTCGTCATTCATTTCCGGATCCAGTGAAGTACCGATCACGACGGTCGCGTTGTCAGAGGCGAAGGCGCGGATAGTGTTACCCACGGTCTCGAACTCATCCAGACGCAGGTCGAAGCCCGCCGTAATGTTGACCAGCACGCCACGCGCACCAGAAAGGTCGATATCTTCCAGCAGTGGGCTGGAGATCGCCATTTCAGCCGCTTCTTCCGCACGATCTTCACCGCACGCGACGCCTGAACCCATCATCGCATAGCCCATTTCGGACATGACGGTACGCACGTCAGCAAAGTCGACGTTCATCAGGCCAGGACGGGTAATCAGCTCAGCGATACCCTGAACGGCGCCTTTCAGCACGTCATTAGCTGCACCAAACGCATCCAGCAGAGAGATACCACGGCCCAGCACTTTCAGCAGCTTGTCGTTTGGAATGGTGATCAGTGAATCGACATGCTTAGAGAGTTCGGCGATGCCCTGCTCGGCAAACGCCATGCGCTTTTTGCCTTCGAAGTTGAACGGCTTGGTGACAACCGCCACCGTCAGGATACCCAGCTCCTTAGCCACTTCAGCCACGACAGGCGCTGCACCGGTACCGGTACCGCCGCCCATACCTGCTGCGATGAAGACCATGTCTGCCCCTTCCAGCGCAGAACGCAGTGCTTCGCGATCTTCTTCTGCAGAGTTACGGCCCACTTCCGGGTTCGCACCCGCACCCAGACCTTTGGTAATGTTATTACCGATCTGAATGGTCTGGCCGACAGCTGTTTTACGCAGCGCTTGCGCGTCGGTATTCACAGCAAAGAATTCCACACCTTCGATACGCTCGCGTACCATGTGCTCTACGGCGTTACCGCCGCCGCCACCGACGCCGATGACTTTAATCACCGCGTCGTTGGTTAATTCCATAGGTTCAAACATGATTTCTCTCCGTTATGTGCCTGTCGCCTGGAGATCACTAAAGAAAACAGCATGATCCCCTTTCACAAAAATTAAAACTCTTTTTTTAACCAACTGTTAATACGCTTGAACCAGTTACCTACTGAGACCCGTTTTTCGGTCTCTGCATCACCGTTCATGTGCGACTCTTTGCCGTAATGCAACAGTCCCACGGCAGTGGAGTAGTACGATTCCTGCGCATAGTCAGTCAGGCCGGTAATATTCAGCGGCTGTCCGATACGCACCTGCGTATGGAATACGCGTTGCGCACAGGCCGCCAGTCCTTCGATTTGCGCTGCACCACCGGTCAGGACAATGCCTGCGGCTAAGTGATGCTTCACGCCCTGCTGACGCAGTTGTTCCTGTAACTGCAGAATCTCGTCATTGACCAGATTCAAAAGTTCGGTGTAACGCGGCTCAATCACTTCAGCCAGCGTCTGACGTTGCAGGCTACGTGGTGGACGTCCGCCCACACTCGGCACCTCAACGTTCTCATCTTTGCCGACAATCGAGCCCAGCGCGCAACCATGGCGCACTTTGATCGCCTCAGCATCCGTTGGTGGTGTGCCAAACGCATAGGCGATGTCGCTGGTAACGACGTTGCCTGCATACGGAATAACCTTAGTGTGCCGTAAAGCGCCGCCGGTATATACGGCTATGTCCATTGTACCGCCACCAATATCGACAACACACACGCCCAGCTCACGTTCGTCTTCAGTCAGAACGGCAAAACTGGAGGCGAGACCGGCAAAAATCAGCTGATCCACTTTCAGCCCGCAACGCTCAACGGCTTTAACGATGTTCTTCGCCATATCGTTGTGGCAGGTGATCAGATGCACTTTCGCCTGCATACGCACGCCGGAAAGCCCGACCGGATTTTTAATCCCTTCCTGATAGTCAATGGCGTACTCCTGAGGAATGACGTGCAGGATGCGATGCTCGTCACGTACTCTCACCGATTTGGCGGTATGTACGACGTTCTCTACATCATCCTGAGTCACTTCCTCTTCGGAAATCGGAACCATCCCGATTTCGTTCTGACAACTAATATGTTTGCCCGATAAAGCAAGGTAGACGGAGGAGATCTGGCAATCTGCCATCAGCTCAGCCTGATCGATGGCGCGCTGAACGCATTTCACCACCGACTCAAGGTCGTTTACGCCACCTTTATCCATACCGCGGGAAGGGCAGCTGCCCACCCCAATAATGTTGACCATACCATCGGGCAGAACTTCCCCAACCAGGGCGGCAACCTTCGCAGTGCCGATTTCGAGTCCAACTACCAGTTTTCTGTCCGTTGCCTTGATCATTGTTGTTTAGCCTGTGCCTGGTTCTGTTGCTGATTACTGTCCTGTGGCTCCATCACGATCGGTGTCCAGCCAACAGAAGCGCCAGAGTCGTATCGTAAATCCACGTAGCTGATACGTTTGCTCTCGTTCTGACCTTGCTGTTGCAGCACCGGGTAGAGCTCAATAAAGCGATTCAGTCGTTTCATGGTGTCGCTGCGGCCCAGTTCGATACGAACATCGTCGCTGGTGACCAGCTGCCATGAACGCCGCGCCGTCATCGACGCCACCTTCAGAGTAAACTTCCGGGCTTTCAGCACATCATCCATGCTGTGATAGCCCGCCAGGACCTCTTTCTCACTCCCTTCCGGCCCGTATAACATCGGCATTGTCTCTTTGCCGACATGACTGGCGGGTACGCTGAAGGAGACACCCTCAGCATCCACCATGTGCAAATCGTTCCAGCGCGCCACCGGTGTGTACTCCACAAGGTGGATCTTCAGTTCGTCCGGCCACTGCTTACGTACGCTGACCTGCTTAATCCAGGGCAGCCGCTCAATCTGCTGCTGCAGGATGTCCACGTCCTGAGACATAAACGTACCAGGCGGACCCAGCGACAAAATCGCCTGACGAATATCATCGTGTGTGGTGTAGTGCGTCTGTCCTGTCACCACCAGTTTTGACAATGGCAGCCGGGACGCATCGTTCATCCACTTCAGTACCACCAGCCCGCCAGCAACCATAATCCCGATGACGATCAGCAGAAAAATAATGCCGAACAGTCGGGCACCGTTACTGCGCCCGGTGCGAATACGCTCCTGCGGTTCACGGTTTCGAACTCTCATCGCCGCCTGTGACATATCAGTCGGCCAGCTCCAGAATATGGGCAACCAGCTGCGGGAAGCTCATGCCCGCCTGTTTCGCTGCCATTGGCACCAGACTGTGGCTGGTCATGCCCGGTGAGGTATTGGCTTCCAGTAACTGAAAGCGCCCTTCCCCGTCGGTCATCACATCAACCCGTCCCCAGCCGCGACATCCCAGCGCACGCCAGGCCGCCAGTACCAGCTGTTGTAATTCCGCTTCACGTTCAGCGCTTAAATCGGCCGGACAGACGTACTGAGTATCGTCAGAAATGTATTTAGCTTCATAGTCATAGAACTCGCTGGCGCTCTTTATTTCAATCGAGGGCAGAATACGATCGCCCACAATCGCGACGGTATACTCCGCGCCGCTAAGAAACGCCTCGACCAGCACGTCATTGTCATGCTTAAACGCCATGTCCAGTGCCGCCGGCAGCGCGCTCAGATCGTTAACCCGACTGATGCCCACGCTGGAGCCTTCACAGGCTGGCTTGACGAACAACGGCAGGCCAAGTGCCGCAATTGCCGCGTTGTTTTCTGCGTCCAGACCGGCATCAAACTGCTGACGCGTCAGCCAGACAAACTTTCCTGACGGTAAACCACGTCCCTGCCACAGCAGCTTGGTGCGCAGCTTATCCATAGTCACGGCCGATGCCATCACGCCGCTGCCGGTGTACGGCAGTTGCAGGAACTCCAGCACCGCCTGCAGCGTGCCATCTTCTCCGCCCCGGCCATGCAGTGCGATAAAGGCTTTGGTAAAGCCCTGCTCTTTCAGCGTCAGCACAGAGACATCACGGGTATCGATGCCATGCGCATTAATGCCCATTTCCCGTAATCCGGCGAGCACGGCCTGACCTGAGTTCAGCGAAACCTCGCGCTCTGCCGAGGTGCCACCCATTAATACTGCAACTTTATCCGCCATGACGATCCTCCGCTTTGCGTTCCGGCTGTAGCTTAGTGTCAGCCAGCTTGCGGGCAACCTTGCCGACGTTACCGGCTCCCTGCACCAGAATCAGGTCATTGCCTGACAGTAGCGGTGCCAGCATCTCTGGCAGCGCGTCATGTTCCGGCACCAGAATCGGATCCACCTTGCCGCGATTACGAATCGCACGGCACAGCGAACGGCTGTCAGCACCCGGAATAGCGGTTTCACCGGCAGAGTAAACATCCAGCATCAGCAACACATCCACATGCGACAGTACGTTGGCGAAATCATCAAACAGATCGCGGGTACGGCTGTAACGGTGCGGCTGAAACACCATCACCAGTTTTTTATCCGGCCAGCCTGCACGCGCGGCTTTAATTGTCGCGTCCACTTCGGTGGGATGATGACCGTAATCATCAACCAGCATCGCGGTGCCCGGCTGTCCGTTGACCGGCTCTGTCGGGAATTCACCCAGCAGATCAAAGCGACGGCCCGTGCCCTGGAAACTCTCCAGCGCAGCCAGGATAGCATTGTCTTCAATGCCCTCTTCACTGGCGACGGCGACGGCGGCTGCCGCATTCAGGGCGTTGTGGCGACCCGGCGCGTTCAGCGTAATCTGCAGCGGTGCTTTATCCTGACGGATCAAGGTGAAATGCCCCTGCGCGCCACTCTGTTCATAATTTTCAATGCGCAGGTCAGCATCATCACTGAAACCGTACGTGGTGATATGGCGTCCCACGCGTGGGATCAGGTCACGAATAACCGCATCATCCACACACATCACCGCACGACCGTAAAACGGCAGGTTGTGCAGGAAGTTAATAAACGTCTGCTTCAGGTTCTCAAAATCGCCCTGATAAGTGTCCATATGATCAGCTTCGATGTTGGTCACAATCGCCACCATCGGCTGCAGATGCAGGAACGACGCATCACTCTCATCCGCTTCAGCAATCAGATACCGGCTGTGACCCAGACGGGCATGGGTGCCTGCTGCTTTGACCAGTCCACCGTTAACAAAAGTCGGATCGAGACCCGCTTCCGCATAAATACTCGACACCATCGCCGTGGTGGTCGTTTTGCCATGGGTACCCGCAACGGCGATGCCGTGACGAAAACGCATCAGCTCAGCCAGCATCTCCGCGCGACGGATCACCGGGATACGCTGTTCACGTGCCGCCACCAGTTCGGGGTTATCCTGCGAAACGGCGCTAGAAACCACCACGACGCTGGCATCGGTCACGTTTTCGGGGCGATGGTTAAAATAAATGGTGGCACCCAGCGCAATCAGGTTCTGCGTCACCGGGTTAGGGGCCAGATCTGAACCGCTGATATGGTAGCCTTCATTTGCTAACACTTCGGCAATACCGCCCATGCCAGCACCGCCGATGCCGACAAAGTGGATGTGCCGGACGCGACGCATCTCGGGCACGATAGAACGCAGTTTTGCCAATTGTTGTGTATTCATCGCTCTCAGTTACCTGCTATTTCAGTTTGTACCCAGTCCGGGTACAGGTCAGACACGCTGACCGGAATGATTACTTTGCGGCGCGAGCCACTTCCTGAGCGACCCGTTCAGTCGCATCGGGGATCGCCACCTGACGGGCCTGCTCAGCCATCGTCAGCAGTGTTGCGCGATCCCAGTGGCGTAGCTGATCCGCTACAGCCTCCGCAGTAAATTGCGGCTGCTCAAAAATTCTGGCGGCGCCCGCTTTCTCCAGCGGCAGCGCGTTCCAGTACTGCTGGCGATCTTTGTGCTGAAATGGCACGAAAATCGCCGGTAAGCCAGCGGCAGCGACTTCGCTCACGGTTAACGCGCCGGAGCGGCACACCACCACATCAGCCCAGGCGTAGGCGGCAGCCATGTCATCAATAAACTCGCTCACCTTGTGCTGCGTCTGCCCGACCTGCTGATAAGCTTTCTCTGTTTCGGGCAACGACCCTTTACCGGTCTGATGCCACAGGGTGATCTCATCACCCACCAGCGCGGCAACCTGCGGCAGCGTCTGGTTCAGTATCCGCGCACCCTGACTGCCACCGATCACCAGCACCCGTATCGGGCCATGACGATTCGCCAGACGTTGCGCGGGTAAAGGCAGTGCCAGTACATCAGTGCGAACCGGATTTCCCACCACATCGGCGGCGGGAAACGCGCCCGGAAACGCCTGCAATACTTTCGTAGCGATTTTCGCCAGCCATTTATTGGTCAGCCCGGCAATACCGTTCTGCTCATGCAGCACCACCGGAATACCGCAGCTCCAGGCCGCTAAGCCGCCAGGACCGGAAACGTAGCCACCCATGCCCAGCACAACATCCGGCTGCCAGGCTTTCATGATGCGACGGGCCTGACGCCATGCATTAAAGATGCGCAGCGGTGCCAGCAGCAACGCCTTCATGCCTTTACCACGTAATCCGCTGATGCGGATGAAGTCGATGTCGATGCCGTGCTTTGGCACCAGATCGGCTTCCATACGGTCGGCAGTGCCTAACCAGCGGACCTGCCAGCCCTGTTCCATCAGATGATGGGCGACAGCCAGACCGGGAAAGACATGTCCGCCGGTTCCGCCTGCCATCACCATCAATCGCTTACCGCTCATCGACCACCTCGGGTAAACGCCTGCGCTTTCGCCAGGCGCGTTTCATAATCTATGCGTAATAAAAAGACGATGGCAGTCGACATAATGATCAGACTTGACCCACCGTAACTGATCAGCGGTAAGGTCAGACCTTTGGTCGGTAACATACCGGCTGCCGCACCGACGTTAACCAGCGCCTGGAAGCTAAACCAGACTCCGATTGAACAGGCTAAAAAGCCGGAAAAACGCTGATCCAGTTCCAGAGCACGACGGCCAATCGACATCGCACGAAAAGCGACGAAGAATACCATTAAAAGTGCCATTACCACACCGACGTAGCCGAGTTCTTCCCCGATGATGGCGAAAATAAAGTCGGTATGCGCTTCGGGCAGATATTCCAGCTTTTGCACGGAGTTACCGAGCCCCTGGCCCCAGAATTCCCCACGACCAAATGCCATCAGTGACTGGGTCAGCTGGTAGCCGCTACCAAAGGGATCTTCCCACGGGTTCCAGAACGAAGTCACACGGCGCATACGGTAGGGTTCTGCAATGATCAGCAGGATCACCGCAAAGATGCCGGAACCGATGATTGCCAGAAACTGCCACAATTTGGCCCCCGCCAGGAACAGCATCGCCAGGGTCGTCACAAACAGCACAACCACCGTACCGAGATCCGGCTGCGCCAGCAGTAACACGGCCAGCACCACCATCACGCCCATCGGCTTACAGAAGCCCCAGAAGTTGTTACGCACCTCTTCCACTTTGCGCACCAGATAACTGGCGAGATAGCAGAACAGAGAGAGCTTCGACAGCTCTGCAGGCTGAATACGCAGCGGACCCAGCGCGATCCAGCGCGATGCACCGTTAACCGAGCTACCGACTACCAGAACAATCAGCAGCATCGCGACCGTGACCATCAGCATCACGTTGCTGTAGCGCTGCCAGAAATCCATCGGCACCCGCAGCGTGACCAGCGCCATACATACAGCCAGCACGATGTAGAAGGCATCGCGCTTGGCAAAATAAAAGAGATCGTCATTCAGACGCTGACCCACCGGCATTGAAGCCGACGTCACCATCACGAAACCAATCACCGCCAGGCCCAGCGTCAGCCATAGCAGTGTGCGGTCATAGAGCACCAGCGAAGAGTCATCACTTTCGCGTGCGCCCATGACCCAGTCTTTCAGGCGTCCTGAGAAATATCCCGCCAGTCCGGCGCCAGGAATACGCATCAGCTCAGCTCCTTCGCCAGTTGCGCGAACTGCTCACCGCGCTGCTCAAAGTTACGGAACTGGTCAAGGCTGGCGCAGGCTGGCGACAGCAGAACCATATCGCCTGCTTTAACCTGCGGCGCAATCTGCTCCATCGCCTGGCGCATGGTCTCAGTGCGCACGGCGATCTCCGGACGCAGCGCCGCCAGCGCATCGCCATCGCGACCAAAGCAGTAAAGGCGCACATTGTCGCCCTGCAGCCAGGGGATCAGCGGCGTAAAGTCGGCCGACTTGCCATCACCGCCCATCAGCAGCCACAGCGTTCCCTTCACCTGCAGGCCATTCAGCGCTGCTTCGGTGCTGCCGACGTTGGTGGCTTTGGAGTCATTGATCCAGCGCACGCCCTGATGCTCATGAACCAGCTGGAAGCGATGCGCCAGACCGTTAAAGTGCGTTAAGGCGGCCAGACTGGAGGCGCGTGGCAGACCCACCGCATCGGCCAGCGCCAGCGCAGCCAGCGCATTGGTGTAGTTGTGCTGTCCCACCATCTTCATTTCAGCCGTGTTCAGGACCTTCTCGCCTTTCACCCGCAGCCAGATACTGCCCTGCTGCTTGTTAAGGTGGTAGTCCCCGAAATCGACACCAAAGCTGACGCAGCGGGTGTCCGCGCCGCGTACCGGCATCGTCAGGGCATCATCGGCGTTAACGATGCAGACCTGTGCATTCTCATAGACCCGCAGCTTAGCAGCGCGATACTGCTGCATACCCAGCGGATAGCGATCCATATGATCTTCGCTGACGTTAAGTATGGTTGCCGCCGCGGCTTTCAGACTGTGCGTGGTCTCCAGTTGGAAACTGGAGAGTTCCAGTACATAGAGTTGCGCCGGTGACTGCAGCAGACTCAGCGCGGGCAGACCAATATTGCCGCCGACGCCCACCTGCCAGCCTGCGGCTTTCGCCATTTCACCCACCAGCGTAGTCACCGTGCTTTTACCGTTGGAGCCGGTGATCGCCACGATCGGCGCCTGCGCCTCGCGGCAAAAGAGCTCAATGTCACCGACAATTTCAATGCCGGCTTCGACGGCTTCGCTGAGAATCGGATGCGCCAGCGCGACACCAGGGCTGGCAACAATCAGATCGGCCGCCAGCAGCCAGTCGCCGTTGATGCCGCCCAGATGGCGTTCAACCTGCCCGGGCAATTTATCCAGCCCCGGCGGCGAGACACGGGTGTCCATCACGCGAGGCGTTACGCCCTGCGCTAAAAAGAAATCAACACAGGAGAGCCCGGTGAGGCCCAGCCCGATGATGACGACTTTTCTACCCCGATAGTCAGCCATGATTAACGCACCTTCAGCGTGGCCAGGCCAATCAGCACCAGCATTAGCGAAATAATCCAGAAGCGCACAATGACGCGCGGTTCCGGCCAGCCCTTAAGTTCATAGTGGTGATGGATCGGCGCCATGCGGAAAATACGCTGGCCGCGCAACTTAAACGATCCCACCTGTAGGATCACCGACAGCGTTTCAACCACAAACACGCCACCCATGATCACCAGTAAAAATTCCTGACGCAGCAACACCGCAATGGTGCCCAGCGCGCCGCCCAGTGCCAGCGAACCCACGTCGCCCATAAAGACCTGAGCCGGATAGGTGTTGAACCACAGGAAGCCCAGCCCTGCCCCGACAATGGCGGTACAGACAATCACCAGCTCACCGGCGTGACGCAGATAGGGAATATGCAGATATTCAGCAAACTTCACGTTACCGGTGGCCCAGGCAACCAGCGCAAAGCCCGCGGCGACAAAGACGGTTGGCATAATCGCCAGCCCATCCAGGCCATCGGTCAGATTGACCGCATTACCCGTTCCGACAATCACAAAGTAAGCCAGCAGCACATAAAACAGACCTAGCTGCGGCATGATGTCTTTGAAAAAGGGCACGACCAGTTGGGTCGCGGGGGTATCTTTACCCGCCGCATAGAGCCCGAACGCGACGCCCAGCGAAATCACCGACATCCAGAAATATTTCCAGCGGGCGATCAGGCCTTTGGTGTCTTTGCGTACCACTTTGCGGTAGTCATCGACAAAGCCGATGATGCCAAAGCCGATTAACACGAACAGCACGCACCAGACATAGGGATTCGACGGATATGCCCACATCAGCACCGAAATGGTGATGGAGGTCAGAATCATGATGCCGCCCATGGTCGGCGTGCCGCGCTTACTGAAATGCGATTCCGGGCCATCGTTACGGACGACCTGGCCAATCTGTAATTTCTGCAGCCAGGCGATCAGGCGCGGCCCCATCCAGAGAGAGATGAATAACGCGGTCAGCAGGCTGACAATGGCGCGAAACGTCAGATAGGAAAAGACGTTAAATCCCGAATAAAAAGCGACCAGATGCTCGGCCAGCCAAACTAACATGTTCCTTTCTCCTTTAAGCTCTGTACTACCTGCTCCATGGCGGCACTACGTGAACCTTTTATCAGGACGGTAATTTCTGAGTGTTCGGACAACAATTGACGCAAACGTTCAGTCAGCGCAGTCTTATCGCTGAAATGTTCGCCAACTTCACTGCTTTCACTGATGAAATGGCTGAATTTTCCGGTGCTCAGCACGCGATCAATGCCTGCGTCACGTGCCGCTTGCCCCACTTCGCGGTGACAACTTTCGGTCTCTTCACCCAGTTCCGCCATATCACCCGTGACCAGCACCCGGTAACCCGGCATCTCTGACAGGACCTGAACAGCTGCTGTCATCGAACCGACGTTAGCGTTGTAGCTGTCATCCAGCAGCAGCTGATGCGCAGAGAGGCGAACCGGGAACAAACGACCTGGCACCGACTGCAGGTTTTTCAGCCCCTGCTGAACGGCGCTAAGCGGTGCATCCACTGACAGAGCCAGTGCCGCCGCCGCCAGGGCGTTGGCGATGTTATGCCGACCCGGCAATGGCAGCACGATCTCAGCTTCGCCACGCGGCGTTATCATCACAAAATGGGTACCATCCTGAGCAATGCGGATATCACGGGCGGAGAATTCACACTCTGCCGCCTGCGGTGAGAAACGCCACACGGTTTTATCCTGCAGCGTGCTCTGCCAGTTGGGCCAGTCATTGCTCTCTGCGTTCAGAATCGCAATGCCGTGAGCCGGTAAGCCCTGGAAAATCTCGCCCTTGGCCTTAGCGACACCGGCCAGCGAACCAAAGCCTTCCAGATGCGCCGCGGCCAGGTTATTCACCAGCGCGCTTTCCGGTTGAACCAGTCCGGTGGTGTAGGCGATTTCGCCCTGATGATTCGCACCGAGTTCGATGACCGCATACTGATGTTCTGCGGTCAGTCGCAACAGCGTCATCGGTACGCCATAATCGTTGTTGAGATTGCCTGCGGTGTAGAGCGTTTCGCCACACTCACGCAGAATCGCCGCCGTCATCTCTTTAACCGAGGTTTTGCCGGAGGAGCCGGTCAGCGCCACTACACGGGCGTTCGACTGCTGACGAACCCATGCGCCCAGCCTGCCAAAGGCGAGACGGGTATCTTCAACCACCACCTGTGGCACAGCGACAGGTAAATGCTTACTTACCAGTAGCGCCTGTGCGCCATTCGCAATGGCATCGCCGGCGAAGTCGTGCGCATCAAAGCGTTCGCCCACCAGCGCAACAAACAGGCTGCCCGCCGTGACTTTGCGGGTATCGGTGGTCACGTCACTCAGCGTTAAATCGCTGCCGTGCAGCGTGCCGCCGGTGATCTCTGCCAGGGTTTTTAATGAAACCGGAATCATGCAACGCCTCCCAGCAGTGCCGCAACGGTGGCACGATCGGAGTAGTCGAGACGGCGATTGCCGATGATCTGATAATCTTCATGGCCTTTGCCAGCCACCAGCACGATATCGTCGGGCTGCGCCTGCATAATAGTGTTAGTGACCGCCTGCGCACGACCAGAGACCACGCGGGCGCGGCCTGGGTCCAGCAAACCGGTCAGAATATCTTTTACAATCGCCTGCGGATCTTCGCTGCGCGGATTGTCATCCGTAATCACCACCACATCCGCATATTGCTCAGCAATCGCGCCCATTAACGGGCGTTTGCCTTTGTCACGGTCACCGCCGCAGCCAAACAGGCACCAGAGTTTTCCTTTGCAGTGCAGACGTGCCGCTTCCAGCGCTTTTTCCAGCGCATCCGGGGTGTGGGCATAATCCACGACAACCGTCGGTTTTCCTGCGGCGCTGAACACTTCCATACGCCCGTTGACCGGCTGCAACTGCGGTGCAACGCTGATTAGCGTCGCCAGCGGATAATCCAGTGACAGCAGCGTCGCCAGCGCCAGCATCAGATTGCTGACGTTGAAGGCACCCATCAGCGGACTGTCGATTTCGCCGTTGCCCCAGCTGGAGCTGAAACGAATATGTGCGCCGTTATCGTGGTAATCCACCGCATCGGCTTTAAGCCAGCGCCCGTGGCAGCCCGGCTGGAGGTTATCCTCCATGGTGACCGCAACGGCATCAGGTAAGCGCGCCAGCCAGCGACGACCGACTTCGTCATCCGCGTTAAGAATCGCCTGCCCGACCTGATGCTCAGAAAAGAGCAGCCATTTAGCTGACTCATAGCTCTGCATATCACCGTGGTAATCGAGGTGATCGCGGCTGAGATTGGTGAAGACCGCTGCGGCAAACGGCAGCGCAGCGACGCGATGCTGAACCAGTCCGTGTGACGAGACTTCCATTGCGGTCAGGGTCGCCCCTTTTTCAGCCAGATCGTGCAGCAGATGCTGAACATCAACCGCTGAACCCGTGGTATTTTCTGCCGCCGCTAAGTGACCTACCAGCCCATTTCCGACGGTGCCCATCACCGCGCTGGTCTCACCCAGTAGCGTCGCCCACTGCGCCAGCAACTGGGTGGTGGTGGTTTTACCGTTGGTGCCGGTGACGCCAATCAGCTTCTGTTTTTCGCCCGGCTGCTGATAAAAACGGCCTGCCAGGGCCGAAAGGCGCTGATGCAGCTGCGCCAGATAGATAACCGGTACGCCGTGCATTTCACGGATTTCGCCGTCGACCGCTTCACCCTCAGCTTCCGCCACCACAGCGGCAACGCCCTGCGCAATTGCCTGCGGAATGAAACGGCGTCCATCAACCTGATGGCCTGCAACAGCGACAAACAGATCGCCAGAAGCCGCAATGCGGCTATCCAGGGTCATGTCACGCAGTGGGCGCGCCGGCGCGCCTGGCACCCAGGGGCCGAGTAAATCGCGCAGGTTACGATCTGTCACTTGATTCCTCACTTCTGTTAGTCACCAGCTCATTCTTGTCATTGGTCGGTAACGCGTCCGGCTCGATGTTCATGGTACGCAGTACGCCACCCATGATGGCTCCAAATACCGGTGCAGAGACCGCACCGCCGTAATACTTGCCGGCCTGGGGATCGTTAATCACCACCACCAGCGCGAATCGGGGATGACTGGCAGGCGCGACGCCTGCGGTGTAGGCAATGTATTTATTGACGTAGCGTCCGTCCGGCCCGACCTTTTTCGCCGTACCGGTTTTTATCGCAATGCGATAACCCTTGATTGCCGCTTTGACGCCACCACCACCGGGCAGCGCCACGCTTTCCATCATGTGCATCACGGTTTTCACCAGTGACTCATCGAAAACGCGTTGTCCCGCGACGGGCGGATCCACTTTGGTGATCGACAGCGGGCGATTAATGCCATAGCTGCCAATCGTTGCGTAGACTCGCGCTAACTGTAACGGCGTTACCATTAGCCCGTAGCCGAAAGAGAAGGTGGCCCTCTCTATGTCAGACCACCGTTGTTTTTTAGGGTATAAGCCACTGCTTTCCCCGACCAGCCCCAAATTGGTCGGTTTGCCCAGTCCAAAGCGCGCGTAAGTTTCTACCAGCGCTGAGGAAGGCATCGCTAACGCCAGACGTGAAACACCGACGTTACTCGACTTCTGTAAAACCCCTGTCAGGGTCAATTCGTTGTAGCGCGCCACATCTTTGATCTCATGACCATTGACGCGGTACGGCACGGTATTCAGGACACTGTTCTCTCTCACCACACCACGCTGCAGCGCCGTCATCACCACCATCGGCTTCACGGTAGAGCCAGGTTCGAAAATGTCGGTGATGGCGCGGTTACGCATCAGATCTTTTGGCGTGTTGCCGAGATTGTTCGGGTTGTAAGCCGGGCTGTTGGCCATCGCCAGCACTTCACCGGTATTGACATCCACCAGCACCGCCGTACCCGATTCCGCTTTGTTAAAGGCAACGGCGTTATTCAGTTCACGGTAAACCAGCGCCTGTAATCGCTCATCGATGCTCAGCGTCAGGTTATGAGCGGCCCGGCTGTCCACCGAAGAGATATCCTCGATGACCCGACCATACCGATCTTTGCGCACCGTCCGCTCGCCGGGTGCACCGGTCAGCCACTTATCAAAGCTCTTCTCGATGCCTTCAATGCCCTGCCCGTCGATGTTAGTAAAGCCAATGAGATGGGAGGTGACCTGCCCGGCAGGATAGTAACGGCGCGACTCTTCGCGCAGATGAATACCGGGAAGTTTGAGTTTTTTAACGTAGTCACCGATAGCCGGATTGACCTGGCGCGCCAGATAGACAAAGCGGCCTTTGGGATTGGCATTCACGCGGGCGGCCAGCTGATCAAGGGGAATAGAGAGCGCATCGGAAAGCGCCTTCCAGCGGCTGTCCAGCGTCACGCCGCCACCGGCGTGCAGCTCTTTGGGATCGGCCCAGATAGCGTTGACCGGCACGCTGACTGCCAGCGGGCGTCCGGCGCGATCGCTGATCATACCGCGTGAGGTGGGCACCGCCTGAACACGCAGCGAGCGCAGATCGCCCTCTTTTACCAGCTTGCCAGGATTAATCACCTGCAGCCAGGCCACACGTGACAACAATCCACCCAGCGCCAGTAAAATACAGCCGCACAGCAACGCAAAACGCCAGCTTACAAAGCTGGCTTTATCTTCCGGTTTCTTCAATTTCAGCGTTCTGCCTGTGCCGCTCATTCGCTATCTGAGGTCCTTATTTCTGCACCACGATATTTTCTTGTGAAGGATCAACGTGCTGCAGTTGCAGCTTCTCGGTGGCGATGCGTTCAACACGGCTGTGATCGCCCAGTGCATTCTCTTCCAGGATCAGGTTGCGCCACTCGATATCGAGTGCGTCACGCTCCAGCACCAGCTGTTCGCGCTGCGCGGTTAACAGTCGTGTTTTATGGGTGGTAGTCACCACCAGCACGGCAGAAACCACCACAGCGATCAGCAACAGCACCGGAATCTTGCCTTTTCGCAGCAGATCCCCGCCGATAACGGCAGGCAGACTGTGACGCTCATTACCGATCATGCGTCGGTTTTCTCCGCGATACGTAATACCGAGCTGCGCGCACGTGGGTTCTCAGAGACTTCAGCATCACCCGGCGACATTTTGCCGAGCAACTTCAGTTCACGCCCACCCAGGGCACGCAGCTGATGTTCAGTCATGGGAATCCCAGGCGGCACCTGCGGCCCGCGACTCTGATCGCGCATAAAGCGCTTCACCAGCCGATCTTCCAGTGAATGGAAGCTGATAACAGAGAGGCGGCCCTGCGGGGCCAGCACTTCAACAGCGCCTTTCAGGGCAATATCGATCTCTTCCAGTTCGCTATTAATCCAGATACGAATCGCCTGGAAGCTGCGCGTAGCCGGATGCTTAAACTTATCTTTTACCGGCATGGCGATTGAGATCACCTCAGCCAGTTCCCGGGTCCGGGTCATCGGCTGTTCACGATTACGCTCGACAATGGCCCGGGCGATGCGTTTGGCGAATCGCTCTTCACCGTAGGTCTTCAGGACAAACGCGATATCCGCCTCTTCTGCGTGCAGCAACCATTCTGCGGCGGAGTGCCCGCGCGAAGGGTCCATTCGCATATCCAGCGGTCCGTCACGCATAAAGGAGAAGCCACGTTCGGCGTCATCCAGCTGCGGTGATGAAACCCCCAGGTCCAGCAAAATGCCGTCAATCTTTCCGACCAGATCCCGTTCAGAGACATACTCTGCCAGCGCAGAAAAAGGGCCATGAATAATTGAAAAACGCGGGTCGGTGATCTCTGCGGCAGCGGCGATAGCTTGCGGATCACGATCGATGGCGATCAGCTTTCCCTTCTCTCCCAGCTGCGAAAGAATCAGGCGTGAATGGCCACCACGACCAAAAGTGCCGTCGATGTAAATACCGTCTTCCCTGATATTGAGGCCGTTAACCGCCTCATCCAACAGCACGGTGGTATGTTTGAAATTTTCCTGCATAGCTATAGCGACAAGTCCTGCAACCGCTCAGATAAAGGCTCCTGAGCCGACTGTTCTGCGTCAATATCGTCCCTGACTTGTTGATACCAGGTCTGTTCATCCCACAGCTCAAACTTATTGAACTGTCCAACCAGCATCACTTCTTTGGTTAATTTTGCGTGCTGCCGAAGCGTATTCGCCAGCAGCAGGCGGCCTGCATTATCCATCTGACATTCACTGGCATGCCCCAGCAGCAAACGCTGCACGCGGCGCTCAAGTGGATTCATACTGGAAAGGCGTGCCAGCTTTTTTTCAATGATTTCCCATTCGGGCAGGGTATAAAGCAACAGGCATGGCTGGTGGAGGTCGATGGTACAGACCATCTGCCCCTGAGACTCCCCAATCAGCAAATCGCGATATCGCGTAGGTACGGCGAGCCGCCCTTTGCTGTCGAGATTGACTAACGTTGCTCCGCGGAACATGCCAGTCTCTTCTCCTCATCACCCGTTTACGCCACTTTATCCCACTTTTTACCACGAAACGAGTTTAAGGATCCCATGAAATCCTTGTCAAGCCGGAGCGGCAGGTGAATATCACTCTTTACAGAGTGAAGAATTAATCTCTGGCGACGATATAAACGAATAAAAGGGGAAAGTAAAAATTAAGCCGATGAATACCTGAATAAAAAAAACGACCCGGGAAAAAACGACTAAAAATGAAACAATGTAAAGGGCTAAATATTAATCGTGGTTTCTGAGACAGCGGCGGCATTTTAGGGGATTTCCGAAAGGAAGCCCAGCGGCTTCAGGCCAGACGGGAAAGTAAGTTTGTTGAAGTTGTAAGCAGATAATAAAAATAACCCTTTCTGCTTTGTTAGATTTGATGAGCAGAATTTACGCTTTTTTACGTCGACCTGTTTATTTAATCAGTTAAATCGTTAAATAAAATGGGCGGGCAGCGTAATACTGCCCGTGACTCATTTAACTTTTCGGCTTAATTGTCCGCGACGGTATAAATTACGGCGAATGCGGGTTAACCCGGGTTTTGGTTTTCTGGGTTCATCCAGCGAGGCTAAAACTAATTCCAGCACGCGCTCTGCCACGTCACGATGACGCTGACCTACCGCCAGCACCGGACACTCAAGAAAGTCCAGTAATTCGTGGTCGCCAAAGGTGGCGATGGCCAGCTCGGTCGGAAGCCGTCCGTCTCGTTTCAGCGTCACATCCATCACACCCTGCAGCAAGCCAAATGAGGTGGTAAAAAGCGCCTCCGGCATCGGGTGATCTTCAAGGTATTGTTCAAACAGTGCCGCGGCGGCTGTGCGTTCGAAGCTATTGCAGTAGATATAGTCAATCGGCCGGGGATCGTCTTTCCATGCATCGCGGAAACCCAGCTCGCGCAGGAAACTTACCGACAGCTCGGGTAACGCACCGAGGAACAGCACATTTTTGACCTCAAGCTGACGCAGTTCAGCCGCCAGCATATGGGCATCGTCCTGATCGGCACCCACTACGCTGGTGAAATGTTCACGATCCAGCGCGCGATCTAACGCAATAATCGGCAGGGGATCGTTGATCCAGCGCTGATAAAAGGGATGCTCTGGCGGTAACGAGGTAGAGACGATGATCGCATCGACCTGCCGCTGTAACAGATGCTCAATGCAGCGCATCTCGTTATCGGGCTGATCTTCAGAACAGGCGATCAGCAGCTGATAGCCGCGCTGACGGGCCTGCCGCTCAAGATAGTTCGCAATACGGGTATAACTGGTATTTTCCAGATCGGGGATCACTAACCCAATTGAGCGCGTACGCCCGGCGCGCAGCCCGGCAGCCACCGCATTGGGGTGATAATTATGCTCACGTACCACCGCCATGACTTTCTCAACGGTTTTGTCGCTGACACGATACTGCCGCGCTTTGCCATTGATCACATAACTGGCCGTGGTGCGCGACACGCCTGCCAAACGCGCAATTTCATCCAGTTTCACGATAACCCCACCATCAAATCCGCTTTTACGGCAGAAATAGCCGCAGTTAAGCTATGGATAACTCATGGCTATCATCTAACAGCAGAAAAGTGCGCGGAGCAACCGCTTTTCTGAATGTAACTCGCCTGGCGCATAAAAAATAAAAAAACCCGGCATTTCGCCGGGTTAGGTGAGGATTGATGATGACGCTGCGTGATTAACGCATGATACGATCGCCGCGTGAAACGCCGACGATACCGGAGCGTGCCACTTCAACAATTTCGGCAACATCGCGGACGGTACTCAGGAAGGCGTCCAGTTTGTCACTGGTGCCTGCCAGCTGAACCGTGTACAGCGTCGGCGTCACGTCGATGATCTGACCGCGGAAGATCTCGGCGTTACGCTTCACCTCTTCACGTCCGTAGCCGCTCGCCTGAATCTTCACCAGCATGATTTCGCGCTCAACATAGGCGCCCTGCCCCAGCTCGGTAACGCGCAGCACATCTACCAGCTTGTGCAGCTGCTTTTCAATCTGCTCCAGCACCTTCTGATCGCCCACCGTCTGAATGGTCATCCGCGACAGCGTAGGATCATCCGTTGGCGCCACGGTCAGGCTCTCAATGTTATAGCCGCGCTGCGAGAACAGGCCGACGACACGGGATAATGCGCCGGATTCGTTCTCCAGCAGAACTGATAAAATACGACGCATAATTATGTCCTCTCCGTTTTGCTCAACCACATCTCATCCATGCTGCCACCGCGAATCTGCATCGGGTAAACATGCTCGCTACCGTCAACGGTGACATCCACAAATACCAGACGTCCCTTCGCCAGGGTTTCCAGCGCCAGCGCCAGCTTCTCTTCCAGCTCAGCCGGGTGCTCAATCGCGATCCCGACGTGGCCGTAGGCTTCCGCCAGACGCACGAAGTCAGGCAGTGACTCCATATAAGACTGGGAGTGACGACCGGAGTAGATCATATCCTGCCACTGCTTCACCATGCCCAGCACCCGGTTATTCAGGTTCAGCACCAGCACCGGCAGATCGTACTGCAGCGCGGTGGAAAGCTCCTGAATGTTCATCTGGATACTGCCATCGCCCGTTACGCAGATGACTGTTTCATCCGGCAGCGCCATCTTCACACCCAGCGCAGCGGGCAGGCCAAAGCCCATGGTGCCCAGACCGCCGGAGTTGATCCAGCGGCGCGGTTTATCGAAAGGATAATAGAGCGCAGCAAACATCTGGTGCTGGCCCACATCCGATGTCACATACGCATCGCCTTTGGTCAGACGGCTGATGGTTTCAATCACCGCCTGCGGCTTGATTTTGTCGCTGGTGCGATCAAATTCCAGGCAGTGACGACTGCGCCAGCCCTCAATCTCCTGCCACCAGTCGTGCAGGCTCTCAGCGCGCTGGCTTTCGCTTTGCGCCAGTAACTCCAGCATCTGCTGCAGTACCTGCTTCGCATCACCGACAATCGGGATATCCGCCGCCACCGTCTTAGAGATAGAGGTCGGGTCGATATCGATATGCATCACCGTGGCGTTGGGACAATACTTCGCCAGGTTGTTGGTGGTGCGGTCATCAAAGCGCACACCGATACCAAAAATCAGGTCGGTGTTGTGCATGGTCATGTTGGCTTCGTACGTGCCGTGCATACCGAGCATGCCAACGCACTGACGATGAGTGCCAGGGAACGCGCCCAGGCCCATCAGCGAGGTCGTCACCGGAATGTTCAGGCTTTCGGCCAGCTTTAACAGTTCCGCTTCGCAGCCTGCGGTAATGGCACCACCACCGGCGTAGATCACCGGCTTCTTCGCGGCCAGCAACGTGGTCAGCGCACGCTTAATCTGACCTTTATGGCCCTGAATAGTCGGATTGTAGGAGCGCATGCTCACCGTATCCGGCCAGTGATAAGGTAACTTGTTGGCCGGATTCAGAATATCTTTCGGCAGATCGATCACCACCGGCCCCGGACGTCCGGTGGAAGCCAGCCAGAACGCCTTTTTCAACACGGTTGGGATCTCTTCGGTACTTTTCACCAGGAAGCTGTGCTTCACTACCGGACGAGAGATGCCGACCATGTCGCACTCCTGAAAGGCGTCATAGCCAATCAGCGACGAGGGAACCTGACCCGAGAGGATCACCAGCGGAATCGAGTCCATATAGGCGGTGGCGATACCGGTAATCGCATTAGTTGCGCCGGGTCCGGAGGTGACGAGCACCACGCCGACTTCACCGGTGGCGCGCGCCAGGCCGTCAGCCATGTGCACCGCACCCTGCTCATGACGCACCAGAATGTGATCGATACCCCCGACGGTTTGCAGCGCATCATAGATATCCAACACTGCGCCACCCGGATAACCGAATACCTGCTTAACGCCCTGATCGATTAACGAACGGACGACCATTTCGGCTCCTGACAACATCTCCATCTTCTGCCTCCAGGCTTGCGGACCCGGCTCTGTTAATACGCCCGTTAACGCGTACCACAAAGCCCCGGTGCCTGCTTTGCCAATCAAAATCTTATGTTTATGCATGACAGCGGAAACAACTGCCGCTGTCCGGTTACAGAGAAATCTGTTGAGTTTATTTTTCTGAGAGTAGGTCGATTACCATAACCGCAGTTAACCGGGCAGGCAAACCGCAAACCCACGTAAATTAAAAGGCAGGGGCGTAAAGGCTCTGCCCGATAAGAATTGGCTGCGCGGATTAAACTAATTACGCGGCAGAACCGCAGAGGAAAATGCTGATTAAGAAATTATTTTCAGCGTGATCTAAGAAATAACGAAAACTTATTACCCGACTGCCCTGGCCCACAATCGCCTGACACTTTTCTTTTCTGGCGTAATTAACCAGTAAATCGTTGAAGCGCATTCGATTATGCTAAAGAGCAGGTGATATATCCTGTATCCTCGTGAGGCACCCTTCCGATAAAGCCTTTGATTTTCAACACAATAAAATCAAACACCCGCAGAATCAGTGCTCATTCCCGGGTCGATTGCCTCCGCAGCCACTACGGCGCTGTTCATTACGCTGCCTGACCGTTAAATAACAGAATATCTTCCTCTGGCACCACTAAGAATACCCCTGCATTGAAGGTTGACATCCCTGAGTGATTCCAGTACCAATATGTACAGCACAACATTTTATAAGGTTTGAATCCATGTTTCGTTCTGTTCGCCTTCTCGGTCTACTACTAAACGCACTCAGCTTGCGCGGTAGACTTGTGGGCGGAATCAAACACTGATTCAAACCTGCTGAAAGTTAAAAACCCGCGCCTGTCGCGGGTTTTTTTATGCTCGTTGCCAGGCCAGAAAAAGCATAAGGATGATTACGATGAGCCAGCAAGTCATTATTTTCGATACCACTCTGCGCGACGGTGAGCAGGCATTACAGGCCAGCCTGAGTGTGAAAGAAAAATTGCAGATTGCTTTAGCGCTGGAGCGCATGGGCGTGGATGTGATGGAAGTCGGTTTCCCGGTCTCCTCACCGGGCGACTTTGAGTCTGTGCAGACCATTGCGCGCACCATTAAAAACAGTCGGGTTTGCGGTCTGGCACGCTGTGTGGAAAAAGATATTGATGCGGCGTACGAATCACTGCGCGTTGCCGAAGCCTTCCGTATTCATACCTTTATCGCTACCTCACCGATGCACATCGCCACCAAACTGCGCAGCACGCTGCCGGAAGTGATTGAGCGTGCGGTGCATATGGTGAAACGTGCGCGTAATTATACCAGCGACGTTGAGTTCTCCTGCGAAGATGGCGGCCGTACCCCGATTGATGACCTGTGCCGGATGGTAGAAGCCACGATTAACGCCGGTGCCACCACCATCAACATCCCGGATACCGTTGGCTACACCCTGCCAGGCGAGTATGCCCACATCATCGGCGAGCTGATGAATCGTGTTCCTAACATCGATAAAGCGATTATCTCTGTTCACACCCACGATGACCTGGGTATGGCAACCGGCAACGCCCTGGCTGCCGTACAGGCGGGCGCGCGTCAGGTTGAAGGAACGATGAATGGCCTGGGTGAACGTGCCGGTAACTGTGCGCTGGAAGAGGTGATCATGGCGATTAAAACCCGCCAGCAGATCATGAACGTGCATACCAATATCAATCATCAGGAAATCTACCGTACCAGCCAGATGGTCAGCCAGATCTGCAACATGCCGATCCCGGCGAACAAGGCAGTGGTCGGCTCTAACGCCTTCGCTCACTCCTCGGGTATTCATCAGGATGGCGTGCTGAAGAACCGCGAGAACTATGAAATCCTGACGCCGGAATCGATCGGCTTACACAAAATCCAGCTGAACCTGACCTCACGTTCTGGCCGCGCGGCGGTAAAACATCGTATGGAAGAGATGGGCTATGCCGAGCAGGATTACAATCTGGATACGCTGTATGACGCCTTCCTGAAACTGGCCGATAAAAAAGGTCAGGTTTTCGATTACGACCTGGAAGCGCTGGCCTTCATCAACAAGCAGAATGAAGAGCCGGAACATTTCCAGCTGCACGAATTTAACGTCCAGACCGGTTCCAGCATCACCGCCACCGCCTCTGTCAATCTGGGCTGCGGCGATGTCGCTAAATCGGATGCAGCCACCGGTAATGGCCCGGTTGACGCGGTCTACCAGGCGATTAACCGTATCACCCAGTTCGACGCTGAGCTGGTTAACTACAAGCTGACCGCGAAAGGCCACGGCGAGAATGCGCTGGGTCAGGTCGATATCGTCGTGAGCTACAACGGCCGCAAGTTCCACGGCATTGGTCTGGCGACCGATATTGTGGAGTCCTCCGCCAAAGCGATGGTCAACGCTCTGAACAATATCTGGCGTGCCCGTCAGGTTGAACAAGAATTGCAGCGCAAATTTAAAGATCAGAAGGAAACCGTATAACCATGTCCAGCTCATCTCATATCGCAGTTTTACCCGGTGATGGTATCGGCCCGGAAGTGATGGCGCAGGCTATGAAAGTGCTGGATGCCATTCGTCAGCGCTTTGATATCCAGATCACCACCCAGGAGTATGCGGTCGGCGGCATTGCTATCGATCAGCATGGTGAACCCCTGCCACCCGCAACGGTTGCAGGCTGCGAGCAGGCCGACGCGATTCTGTTTGGTTCCGTTGGCGGCCCGAAGTGGGAGCACTTACCGCCGGCATCACAGCCGGAGCGCGGTGCGCTGCTGCCGCTGCGCAAACATTTTAAGCTGTTCAGTAACCTGCGTCCGGCTGCACTCTACAGCGGACTGGAGGCGTTTTGCCCGCTGCGCGCCGACATTGCTGCCAAAGGCTTCGACATTCTGTGCGTGCGTGAACTGACCGGCGGCATCTACTTTGGTCAGCCGAAAGGACGTGAAGGCAGCGGCCCGGAAGAGCGTGCATTTGATACCGAGGTTTATCACCGTTTCGAAATTGAGCGCATCGCCCGCATCGCGTTTGAATCGGCGCGCAAACGCCGTAACAAAGTCACCTCGGTTGATAAAGCCAACGTGCTGCAGACCTCCGTGATGTGGCGTGAAATCGTCAACGAAGTGGCCAAAGAGTACCCGGACGTGCAGCTGAGCCACATCTATATCGACAACGCCACTATGCAGTTGATCAAAGACCCGTCGCAGTTTGACGTGCTGCTCTGCTCCAACCTGTTCGGTGACATTCTCTCTGATGAGTGCGCCATGATCACCGGCTCAATGGGGATGCTGCCTTCCGCCAGCCTGAATGAAGCGGGCTTTGGCCTGTTCGAACCCGCGGGTGGCTCGGCGCCGGATATCGCCGGTCAGAATATTGCCAACCCGGTCGCCCAGATCCTGTCGCTGTCGCTGCTGCTGCGTTACAGCCTGAATGCCGATGAGGCTGCCGACAGTATCGAACGCGCCATCAGCCGTGCGCTGGAACAGGGCTATCGCACCAAAGATTTAGCCGGTGATGGCCCAGCGGTCAGCACAGATGAGATGGGCGGCATCATTGCCCGCTTTATCGCCGAGGAAAAATAAAAAAATGAAAACCTTATACCAGAAGTTATTTGATGCACATGTCGTCCACGAAACGCCAGAAGAAACGCCGTTACTCTACATTGATCGCCATCTGATCCATGAGGTGACCTCGCCCCAGGCCTTTGATGGTCTGCGCGCGCACGGACGTAAAGTTCGTCAGCCGGGCAAAACCTTTGCCACCATGGATCACAACGTTTCTACGCAGACCAAAGATATCAATGCGTCGGGAGAGATGGCGCGTATTCAGATGCAGGAGCTTATGAAGAACTGCGCTGAGTTTGGCGTACAGCTGTATGACCTGAATCATCCGTTCCAGGGCATCGTCCACGTTATCGGTCCTGAGCAGGGCATGACGCTGCCGGGCATGACGATTGTGTGCGGCGACTCGCACACCGCCACGCACGGTGCGTTTGGCTCGCTGGCCTTTGGTATCGGCACCTCTGAAGTTGAACATGTGTTTGCTACCCAGACCCTGAAACAGGGTCGGGCAAAAACCATGAAGATTGAAGTACTGGGCCAGGCGTCAACCGGCATTACGGCTAAAGATATCGTGCTGGCGATCATCGGCAAAACCGGCAGCGCAGGCGGAACCGGCTATGTGGTCGAATTCTGCGGTCCGGCGATTCAGGCGCTGAGCATGGAAGGTCGTATGACCCTGTGCAACATGGCGATTGAGATGGGTGCGAAAGCGGGCCTGGTGGCACCGGATGAGACCACCTTCAACTATCTGAAAGGTCGTCAGTTCTCGCCGCAGGGTGAGAAATGGGAGCAGGCCGTTGATTACTGGCGCACTCTGAAGTCTGACGAAGGCGCGAAATATGATGCGGTGGTAACGCTGCATGCTGAAGAGATTGCACCGCAGGTCACCTGGGGCACCAATCCGGGTCAGGTCATTGCCGTTGATCAGGTGATCCCGAATCCGGCCTCGTTCGCCGATCCGGTTGAGCGCGCCTCAGCCGAAAAAGCCCTGGCCTACATGAACCTGCAGCCAGGCATCAAACTGACCGATGTGGCGATTGATAAAGTGTTTATCGGCTCCTGCACCAACTCACGCATCGAAGATCTGCGTGCCGCCGCCGCCATCGCCAAAGGCCGTAAAGTGGCGCCTGGCGTGGTCGCCATGGTGGTGCCGGGTTCAGGCCCGGTGAAAGCGCAGGCCGAAGCGGAAGGTCTGGACAAAATCTTCCTGGAAGCGGGCTTTGAATGGCGTCTGCCAGGCTGCTCTATGTGTCTGGCGATGAACAATGACCGCCTGAATCCGGGCGAGCGTTGCGCGTCAACCAGCAACCGTAATTTTGAAGGCCGTCAGGGCCGTGGTGGACGTACTCATCTGGTCAGCCCGGCGATGGCCGCGGCGGCTGCCGTAACCGGCCACTTTGCCGACATCCGTGAACTGACGACAGGAGCTTAAGTCATGGCGAATAAATTTACTCAGCACACCGGCATTGTTGCGCCGCTGGATGCCGCGAACGTCGATACGGACGCAATCATTCCCAAGCAGTTTTTGCAGAAGGTCACCCGCACCGGTTTTGGACAGCATCTGTTCCACGACTGGCGCTTTGAAGATGACGCGGGCACCGTGCCAACGCCCGGCTTTGTGCTGAACAAGCCTGAGTTCAAAGGCACCAGCATCCTGCTGGCGCGTGAAAACTTTGGCTGCGGCTCTTCACGTGAGCATGCGCCCTGGGCGCTGACCGATTTTGGTTTTCACGTGGTGATTGCGCCGAGCTTCGCGGATATCTTTTATGGCAACAGCTTCAACAACCAGCTGCTGCCGGTGAAGTTAAGCGAAGAGGAAGTGGATGAGCTGTTCAGACTGGTTGCGGACCAGCCCGGCATCAGCTTTACGGTAGACCTGGAAGCGCAGACGGTCACCGCTGGCGATAAAGTCTATTCGTTCGAGCTCGACAGCTTCCGCCGCCACTGCATGATTAACGGCCTGGACAGCATCGGTCTGACGCTGCAGCACGAAGCCTCCATTTCGCAGTATGAGCAGAATCAGCCCGCCTTCCTGCGCTAATTGAGTAAAATCAGGGCGACATCGGGTCGTAATGCTGATCAGTTAAGATTACATTTGTAAAGGCTGTCACGGTCAAACGTGGCAGCTTTTTTTCCGGGCGAGCGAGCCGCAGTGCGGGCCAGCGCACCTCTTGCTGCTGCCGGGCCGTCCTCGCGCCGCTCACGCGGTACCTTCGGCTTTGAGCCTCCACTCTCGTGCCCTTCTTAACAATACACACTGAAGTTTCAGAGCAGGCCGGGGCCGGGCAGGGGCAGGCAATCCGCAGCGCTGAACAGAATGAGTCTGCCAGGAGAGCCCGCAGGACGCGGGCGAAAGGCGGGGCGGCACAGGATGTGCCATCCCCGGCGGTCCGTCAGGCAGAAGAATGAAGTGAAGGAACCGCGCAGCGGCGCGAGGACCGCCAGCCCCTGAGCGGCACCAGACTGCGTTATCACCTGTCGCTTAACTGACTGGCATTACGACATCGGGTCGCCCTTCTTCTTTATACGTCGCGCACCCGTGCCGACATCACCAGCGCCACAATAGCCAGCCCGAATGCCA
The DNA here is from genome assembly GCF_024520875.1 of Pantoea sp. Ft-CA_14. Taxonomy (NCBI): domain Bacteria; kingdom Pseudomonadati; phylum Pseudomonadota; class Gammaproteobacteria; order Enterobacterales; family Erwiniaceae; genus Pantoea; species Pantoea sp. Ft-CA_14. The sequence goes on from NZ_JALNPM010000011.1 coordinate 135,875, forward strand.
GCCAGTAAACTGCCTCATGTCCCAGTCGCTCACTGAGCGTGCCCTGAATAACGCCAGCCAGAATCATGCCGGTCGAGATCGAGTTGGTGAACATGGTGGTCGCCGCACCAGGCCGTCCTGGCATCAGATCCTGAAACCACAGCATCCCTATGCCAGCAATAATCCCGACAAACACCGCGTTAAACAGCTGCAACACCATCAGCGACGTGCGGGAATTGAATAGCACCAGCCCCAGATAAAACAGTACGCCAGCCGCCACCGCGATCAGCATTAACCGGCGCTTGCCGATACGCCGCGCGTAATGTCCGGCCAGCAGCATCACCGGGATCTCCAGCCCCGCAGCCGTCCCCATTAACAGACCGGCCAGCTTCTCGGGCAGGCCCAGCGTGGTGCTGATATAGAGCGGCATATCGATGATATACATAGTGTTGCAGGTCCACATCGCGACTGAGGCCAGGAACAGTAAACGCACATCCCGATCGCGCCAGCCACTTAGCGGCAGCCCGCCGCTTTGCATAAGGGGCTGCGAACGTGGCACCGACGGCACGGTGAACCAGACCAGCAGGATACAGATCAGAAACAGCGCGGCGGCCACCATAAATAGCGTCACAAAGCCGTAATTCAGTGCCAGCGCGAAGGAGAGCGGCGGCCCAATCACCCACGCCAGCGACAGCTGTGCACGCATCACCGAACTGAACATCACCGCTTCACGCGCCGACTGATCGGCATATTCCCGCGCCAGCGCAAACAGCTGAGGCATTGAGACGCTGGCCAGCGCCGACAGCAGCACGCCCAGCGTCAGCAAGGTCAGATAGTGGCGGGTAAAAGCAAACAGCAGCGCATTGACCAGCGCCATCAGGCAGCAGAAGAGAATGATATGACGACGATCGCCGACGCTGTCAGAGCGCTTTGCCACCAGCATGCTCACCACGATACCGGCCACCGCATTGATGGTGAAAAACAGTCCGACCCAGAAGGGCCGCGCCTGCACCTCGCGCGTCAGAAACAGGCTGAGCGTCGGCGCCTGCAGTGCGCCCGCGATGCCCAGCATGAACGAGGCGACCATAAAAGCGAGGTAAACCGGATTGATGCGGCGCTGCCGCGTTAACAGCGATTTCATACCGAAATCCCTTACAGAACAAACAGAGGGGAGAAAAGAAGGGTAGACGATACCGCGCAACATGAAAAAAGCCAGCAGAGATCATCTGCTGGCGGTGTAAATGCACCCTACTCAGAAAAGCACTCCGCTGAACAGCGAAGTCAGGGTCGAACGCCATTCAGAACTGAATGCCTCCCGCTCTTCCCATAACGTAAAGTTTGCTCTTAAAATAGGGCAAGAAAAACAGAGCGCTTTTCATCGGGAGTTCCTCTTTTATGTCCTCATCACGTCTGAAGCAGCAGTTCATTCGCCTGTGGCAGAGCTGTCAGGGGCAAACGCAGGAGATTACCCTTAGCGAACTGGCTGACCTGCTACACTGCTCGCGCCGCCATATGCGCAATCTGCTCAACCGGATGCAGGCCGCGGGCTGGCTGATCTGGCAGGCGGAAGCCGGGCGCGGCAAGCGTTCACAGCTTACCTTCTGCTATACCGGACTGGCCCTGCAGCAGCAACGTGCCGAGGATTTGCTGGAGCAGGATCGCATCGATCAGCTGGTCCAGCTGGTGGGCGATAAAAATCAGGTACGGCAGATGATCGCCGCGCATCTGGGCCGCAGTTTCCGTCAGGGCAAGCATATCCTGCGGGTGCTCTACTATCGTCCGCTGCTCAATCTGCTGCCCGGTTCGCCGCTGCGGCGCTCCGAAACCCACATTGCGCGACAGATTTTCAACGGCCTGACGCGGATAAATGAGGAAAACGGGGAAATAGAGCCCGATATTGCGCACCACTGGCAGCAGACTTCCCCGCTTCACTGGCGCTTCTTTCTGCGTCCGGCGATTCGCTTTCATCACGGCAGAGAACTGGAGATGGAGGATGTGCTGGCCACGCTTGAGCGTCAGCGCCCTCATCCGCTCTTTTCCCATATCGAGCAGATCGACTCGCCCGCGCCCTGGACGCTGGATATCCGCTTAAGCCAGCCCGACGAGGGATTACCCTGGCTGCTGGGCAGCGTCAGTGCGATGATCCTGCCGCGCGAATGGCCGACGCTGCACGATTTTGCCCGCCAGCCGGTTGGCACCGGTCCTTACCGGGTGATCCGCAATCAGGAGAGTCAGCTGAAGATCGAAGCGTTTGATGACTATTTTGGTTTTCGCGCCCTGATTGATGATGTCTCTATCTGGGTACTGCCCGACATCAGCGATGAGCTGGTCTATGCCGGTGTCCGCCTGCAGGGCGACGGAGCCGATGAGATTCAGGAGGAGAGCCGTCTTGAAGAGGGCTGCTACTATCTGCTGTTCGACCAGCGTTCAGAGCAGGGACGCAACGAGGTGGTCCGGCGATGGGTCAGCTACCTGTTTAATCCTATCGCCCTGCTCAATCACGCCGGTGTCGGCTACCAGCGCTACTGGTTTCCGGCGTATGGCCTGCTGCCGCGCTGGCATCACCGGCGCGACCTGACGCCAGTGGAAAAACCGCCCGGCTTAACGCACCTGACGCTGACCTGGTACAGCCAGCACGTGGAGCATGAAGGCATCGCTAACGCGCTGCGTCCGCTGCTGGCAGAGCATGGCGTCACGCTGGAGACCCGCGAGATCAGCTACGAAAGCTGGTATCAGGGCGAAGCGGAAAGTGATATCTGGCTTGGCAGCGTGAACTTTACCCTGCCGCTGAATTATTCTCTGTTTGCGCAGCTTTATGAGATCCCGTTGCTGCATCACTGTCTGCCGATCGACTGGCACAGCGATGCGGCCCGCTGGCGCGAGAAAACGCTGCCGCTGGCCGAATGGAGTAAACAGTTAGTCGAAGAAGCGGGTCTTCATCCGCTGTTTCACCACTGGCTGCTGCTTGAAGGTCAGCGCAGCATGCGCGGCGTTCGGATGAATACGCTGGGCTGGTTTGATTTTAAATCCGCCTGGTTCGCGCCACCCGCGCTGTGAGGCTTTCGCCCCGGCGCTGAAATGACTAGAATGTGACGTTCTCAACGGGGTGCCGCCTGCCACCAGCAAGCAGCTGAGAGATACCCGTCGAACCTGATTCGGTTAATACCGACGTAGGGATTTGGGAGGCCTCTGTGCTCAGATCCTTTGCGACTCATCCCCTATTCTCCTGAAGGAGCGCAAAGTGTTAAACAAAGTTCTGCCGGTGCTGCTGTTACTCTCCGCCCCCGTTCTGGCGGCTAAGCCGGTTCTCACGGTCTACACCTACGACTCCTTCTCCGCTGACTGGGGCCCTGGCCCGGCGGTTAAAAAAGCCTTCGAGGCGCAGTGCAACTGCGAGCTGAAATTCGTCACACTGGAAGATGGCGTGTCGCTGCTGAACCGCGTGCGCATGGAAGGAAAAAACAGCAAAGCCGATCTGGTACTGGGGCTGGATAACAATCTGGTACAGGCGGCGCAGAAAACCGGTCTGTTTGCCGAAAGTCAGGTCGATTCATCGACATTAAAACTGCCCGGCGGCTGGCACAACACCACCTTCGTGCCGTTTGATTATGGCTACTTCGCGTTTGTCTATGACAAAACCCGGCTGAAGAATCCGCCAAAAAGCCTGAAAGAGCTGGTCGACAGCCCGGAGAAGTGGCGGGTGATCTACGAAGATCCCCGAACCAGCACCCCCGGCTTAGGCCTGCTGTTGTGGATGCAGAAAGTCTATGGCGATCAGGCACCGCAGGCGTGGCAAAAGCTGGCGCAGAAAACCGTGACGGTGACCAAAGGCTGGAGTGAAGCCTATGGCCTGTTCCTCAAGGGCGAAGGCGATCTGGTGCTGAGCTACACCACCTCACCGGCTTACCACATCATCGAAGAGAAAAAAGAGAACTATGCCGCCGCCCCGTTTGCAGAGGGCCACTATCTGCAGGTTGAAGTTGCCGCGCAGTTAGCCAGCAGCAAGCAGCCGGCGCTGGCACAGCAGTTTATGAAGTTTATGGTGTCACCCGACTTCCAGCGCACGATTCCCACTGGTAACTGGATGTACCCGGTAATCGACACGCCACTGCCTGCCGGTTTTAGCGCACTCACTGTGCCCGCCACCGCTCTGCAGTTCTCGCCGGAAGAGGTTGCCAGCCAGCGTTCAGGCTGGATCAGCCAGTGGCAACGCGCCGTCAGCCGCTGATGCCGCGCTGGCTTATCCCCGGTTCGCTCGCCACGCTGCTGTTAATCAGCGTGGCGCTGCTGGCCTTCGGTGCACTCTGGAGCGCCGCGCCAGAGAATGACTGGCGCAGCGTGCTGCAGGATGATTACCTGCATCACGTTATCGCCTTCTCTTTTGGTCAGGCGCTGCTCTCCGCGCTGTTGTCGCTGCTGCCGGCGATACCGCTGGCGCGCGCGCTCTATCGACGCCGTTTCCCTGGCCGTCAGCTGCTGCTGCGTCTGTGCGCCATGACCCTGGTGCTGCCGGTGCTGGTGGCGGTATTTGGTCTGCTCACCGTCTATGGTCGTGTCGGCTGGCTGGCGCAGCTGTGCCAGCTGGCAGGGATTGATTACCACTTCTCTCCCTACGGTCTGTCGGGCATTTTGCTGGCGCACGTCTTCTTTAACCTGCCGCTGGCGACCCGCCTGATGCTGCAGGCGCTGGAGAGCATTCCGGCGGAACAGCGTCAGCTGGCGGCACAGCTCGACCTGCGCGGCTGGCACCATTTTCGTCTGCTGGAGTGGCCATGGCTGCGGCGTCAGCTGCTGCCGACCGGCGCGCTGATCTTCATGCTCTGTTTCGCCAGCTTTGCCACCGTGCTCTCGCTGGGCGGCGGCCCGCAGGCGACGACCATCGAGCTGGCGATTTTCCAGGCGCTGAGTTATGACTACGATCCGGGACGCGCTGCACTGCTGGCGCTGATCCAGCTTGGCTGCTGCGTGACGCTGGTGCTGCTCAGCCAGCGCTTCAGCAAGGCCATTCCCGCCGGAACCAGCCAGCTGAACGGCTGGCGCGATCCGCAGGATTCGCGCGGGGCGCAGCTGGTTGATGCGCTGCTGATCCTGCTGGCGCTGATCCTGCTGCTGCCCCCGCTGGCGGCGGTCATCATCGATGGTCTGCACGGCGGACTGCGCGGCGCGCTGGCGCAGCCTGCTCTCTGGCAGGCGACGTTTACCTCACTGCGCATCGCCACCGGCGCCGGTCTGCTCTGTGTGGTGCTGACCATGATGCTGCTGTGGAGCAGTCGCGAGCTGCGCCTGCGTCAGCGCCCGGCGGCGGCAACCCTTATTGACACCAGCGGCATGCTGATTCTGGCGATGCCAGGCATCGTGCTCGCCACCGGCTTTTTCCTGCTGTTTAACGCCACCATTGGTCTGCCGGCGTCGGCGGACGGGCTGGTGATCTTCACCAATGCGCTGATCGCCATTCCCTATGCGCTGAAAGTGCTGGAGAACCCGATGCGTGACGTCGCGGAGCGTTACGGCAGACTCTGTGATTCGCTGGATATCCACGGCTGGAACCGGCTGCGGCTGATTGAACTGCGGGCGCTGAAACGTCCGCTGGCCCAGGCGCTGGCCTTTGCCTGCGTGCTGTCGATCGGTGATTTTGGCGTGGTGGCGCTGTTTGGTACTGCCGATTTCCGCACCCTGCCGTTCTACCTTTATCAACAGATCGGTGCCTATCGCGGTGCTGACGGTGCAGTGACCGCGCTGCTGCTGCTGCTGCTCTGTTTGTTGCTGTTCACCCTGATGGAAAAATTACCAGGCCGCCATGCTGACACTGAATAACCTCACGTACCTTTATCAGCATCTGCCGATGCGCTTTAGTCTCAACGCCACCCGCGGCGAGCGCATCGCGATCCTCGGCCCCAGCGGGGCCGGTAAAAGCACCCTGCTGAGCCTGATTGCCGGTTTCCTGCCGGTGAAACAGGGCACCCTGATGATTGACGGCCAGGAGCACACCCACAGCGTGCCGGCCAGACGGCCGGTTTCGATGCTGTTTCAGGAGAACAACCTGTTTCCGCACCTCAGCGTGCAGCAGAACATGGCGCTGGGATTGCACCCCGGACTGAAGCTGAGCGCCGGGCAGCGCCAGCAGCTTGCAGCGCTGGCCGATCAGGTGGGATTAGGCGATCTGCTGACGCGGCTGCCGGGCGAGCTGTCCGGTGGACAGCGACAGCGCGTGGCGCTGGCACGCTGTCTGCTGCGTGACCGGCCGGTGCTGCTGCTGGATGAGCCTTTTTCTGCGCTGGATCCCGCGCTACGTGGAGAGATGCTGCAACTGGTGCGTTCGGTGTGTGACGCGCGCAGCATCACGCTGCTGATGGTGTCGCACAGTCTGGAAGATGCCCAGCAGATTGCGCCGCGCAGCGTGGTGATTGTGGATGGCCGGGTTTACTGGGATGGCGAGACCCGGCAGTTACTGTCGGGCGACACGCGGGAGGCCGACGTGCTCGGCATCCCGCGTCGTTAAGCGATTCAGGCGAAGAAAACCTGCCACAGCAGATGACGGAAAATGGGCATCATCGGATGGAACTGAATACCGACGAAAGCCGCGACGGCAATCACCAGCCCCAGCGGCCCTGCCCAGCGCAGGCGCTCAGGCGGCAGCCAGGCCGATGCCCAGTCGCGACTCTTGCCGCTGCGCCACCAGCGCCAGCATAACCACACACCCAGCCAGATCAGCAGTGCTGCGCCGAGTAACAGCCATTTAAAGCTGCCGCCCTGCGCGGCTTTGGGCACATCGATCGCCACACCCGCCAGAATACCGGGCAGCAGATAGAGCGGCGGCCAGAGAATGCAGCCGATAATGTTCGGCGGCAGGAATTTACGCACCGGCAGCTCCAGCATACCGGCCGCCAGCGGGATCAGCGGACGCGTGGGGCCAACAAAGCGTCCGACCAGAATCGTAAACATGCTGTGCTGATGCAGGGCGTGCTCGGTTTTATCCAGCAGGCCTTTATACTTTTGCAGATACTTCCAGCGGTGCAGCGGCCCCTGAAATTTCCAGCCGATGCCGTAGGAAACCCAGTCACCAATCAGGCAGCCCGCAAAGCCCGCCGCCCAGGCCGGATAAAGGCCAAGTTCGCCACTGCCGACCAGCGCGCCCAGACTGGCCATCATCACCGTACCTGGCAGCAACAGCCCGACCAGCGCCAGCGACTCCAGAAACGTCACCAGCGCAACGGCAAACAGCGCCCACTCCAGGGACTGCGTAATCAGTTGTTGAATCCAGGCTTCCATAATCATCCTAAGTAAAAGCAGAAGGCTGGATTGTCCTGAGCCAGCCACACAGCGTCAAGGCAAGAATTGTAGGACAATGTTGACAAAAGCGGGTGGCGGGAACTGTATAAATATCCATGTTATACTGAAGCGGTTTTCTCATCCTGAAATGCTGAGTCCGGAGAACATCTGAATATGCCCCGTGCAGGTTTTCTGCTCACCCGCCACTGGCGCGACAGCCCGCATGGCACCGAAATTATCCTCTGGCTCGCGACCGATGCGGGCGCGCAGCGCGTGGTGCTGCCGGTGCAGGAGTCCGTCGCGTTTATTCCTGAGGAATTTCAGGCGCAGGTCAGCGAATTACTGAAAGATGAACGTCAGTTTCGGATTCAGTCGCTGGCGCTGAAAGATTTTCGGCGTCGCCCGGTTTTTGGCCTCTACTGCCAGCAGAACCGCCAGCTACAGCGCATTGAAAAACGGCTGCGCGAAGAGGGTATTCCGGTCTATGAAGCCGATATCCGTCCGCCGGAGCGCTACCTGATGGAGCGTTTTATTACCGCGCCGGTCTGGTTTGACGGCGAGCAGCGCGGTGACAGCGTGGTCAATGCACGGCTCAAACCCCATCCCGACTATCGCCCGCCGCTGAAATGGGTCTCGCTGGACATTGAAACCACACAGCATGGCGAGCTTTACTGCATCGGGCTGGAGGGATGCGGTCAGCGCCAGGTCTTTATGCTCGGCCCGGCCAACGGTGATGCCAGCACGCTGGATTTCGAGCTGATCTATCTCGACAGCCGGCCGCAGTTACTTGAAGCGCTGAACCAGTGGTTTGCAGAGCATGATCCGGATGTCTTAATTGGCTGGAACGTCGTGCAGTTTGACCTGCGGGTATTGCAAAAGCATGCCGATCGTTACGGCATTCCGCTGCGTCTGGGACGCCAGCAGGCCGCGCTGGAGTGGCGTGAACATGGCTTCAAACCCGGCGTATTTTTCGCTCAGGCCAGTGGCCGGTTGATTATCGATGGCATTGACGCGCTGAAATCGGCGTTCTGGGATTTCCCCTCATTCAGCCTGGAGTCGGTGTCGCAGCAACTGCTGGGAGAAGGAAAAGCGATTGATAATCCCTGGCAGCGTATGGAGGAGATCAACTGGCGTTTTGCCAACGATAAACCGGCGCTGGCGCGCTACAACCTGAAAGACTGCGAACTGGTGACGCGCATTTTTCACAAAACGGCGATTATGCCGTTTCTGCTGGAACGCGCGGCGGTCAATGGACTGGCGGTGGATCGCCACGGCGGTTCGGTAGCGGCCTTTGGTCATCTCTATATTCCGCGGATGCATCGCGCCGGGTTTGTCGCCCCGAACATGGGTGATGTAGCCCCGGAAGCCAGTCCTGGCGGTTATGTGATGGATTCGCGCCCCGGCCTGTATGACTCAGTGCTGGTGCTGGATTACAAAAGCCTCTACCCGTCGATTATCCGCACCTTCCTGATTGACCCGGTGGGTCTGGTGGAAGGGCTGGCCCATCCTGATGATGCCGATTCGATTGAAGGTTTCCGTGAAGCGCGTTTTTCGCGGCATACCCACTGCCTGCCTGCGATAGTTGAACAGATCTGGCTGGGTCGCGAAGCGGCGAAAAAGCAGAATAATCAGCCGCTGTCCCAGGCGCTGAAAATCATCATGAACGCCTTCTACGGCGTGCTGGGCACCAGCGCCTGCCGCTTCTTTGATCCGCGGCTCGCCTCCTCTATTACGCTGCGCGGTCACGCCATCATGCAGCAGACCCGAACGCTGATTGAGGCGGAAGGCTACGACGTCATCTATGGCGACACCGACTCCACCTTTGTCTGGCTGAAGTCGGCGCACAGTGAAGAAGATGCCGCCGCGATTGGTCAGCAGCTGGTGCAGAAAGTGAACGCCTGGTGGCGCGACCATCTGCAGCAGACGCAGGGGCTGACCAGCACACTGGAACTGGAGTATGAAAATCACTTCTGCCGTTTTCTGATGCCCACCATTCGCGGCGCGGAACAGGGCAGCAAGAAACGCTACGCCGGACTGATTCGTGACGCCGCCGGTGAGCGCATGGTCTTTAAGGGGCTGGAGTCGGTGCGAACAGACTGGACGCCGCTGGCAAAAGCATTCCAGCAGCAACTCTACCACCGTATCTTCCACCGTCAGCCGTGGCAGGATTATATCCGTACAACCGTGGCGCAGCTGCTGGCGGGTGAACTCGACGATCAGCTGATCTACAAAAAGCGGCTGCGGCGTCCGCTGAAAGAATATGAACGAAACGTGCCCCCGCACGTGCGCGCCGCCAGGCTGGCCGATGAGCACAATCGTAAATTAAACCGGCCCTTGCAGTACCAGAATGGTGGCCGGATCCGTTATGTCATCGCCACCGCAGGCCCCGAGCCACTGGAGGCGCGCAGCACGCCGCTGGACTATGACCACTACGTGACGAAGCAACTTCAGCCGGTTGCAGAGGGGATTCTGCCTTTTGTCGAGGGGGACTTTGCTACACTTATTACCGGACAGCTGGGGCTTTTTTGACAGGTGACGAACGTCCTGCCATCCAGTACCATAGCGCCCTTCCTGAAACTCACCGCTCTTAAGTACGCTCCAGGCCTTGTTGTCTGGCGGTAACGCTATTGCCTGAGCTTTGGGAACACCTCTAAAAACGTTAAAATTCGAGCAAAAAATATATGGTTTTTACATTAGGTCAGCGCTGGATTAGTGATACGGAAAGTGAACTGGGACTGGGCACCGTGGTGGCGATCGATACCCGCATGATCACCCTGCTGTTTCCGGCCACGGGGGAAAACCGCCTCTACGCCCGCAACGATTCGCCGGTTACCCGCGTCATCTTTAATCCGGGTGATACCATCACCAGCCACGAAGGCTGGCAGATGCGCGTCGATGAAGTACGCAACGAAAATGACCTGATGACCTATATCGGTACCCGTCTGGATACCGAAGAGAGCGAAGTGATGCTGCGCGAAGTCATGCTCGACAGCAAGCTGGTGTTCAGCAAGCCGCAGGATCGCCTGTTTGCCGGCCAGCTCGACCGGATGGATCGTTTTGCCCTGCGCTTCCGCGCCCGTAAATACCAGAGTGAGCAATATCGTCTGCCAATCAGCGGCTTACGCGGCATGCGCACCAACCTGATCCCTCACCAGCTGCATATCGCCCACGATGTCGGCCGTCGCCATGCGCCGCGCGTCCTGCTGGCCGATGAAGTTGGCCTGGGTAAAACCATTGAAGCCGGGATGATCATCCAGCAGCAGCTGCTGGCTGGCCGCGCCGATCGCGTCCTGATCGTGGTGCCTGAAACTTTACAGCATCAGTGGCTGGTCGAGATGCTGCGCCGCTTCAACCTGCGCTTTGCGCTGTTTGATGACGATCGCTATACCGAAGCGCAGCACGACAGCGATAACCCATTTGAGACGGAGCAGCTGATTATCTGCTCACTGGACTTCGTGCGCCGTAACAAGCAGCGTCTTGAGATGCTGGCCGATGCCGAATGGGATCTGCTGGTGGTCGATGAAGCGCACCATCTGGCCTGGTCAGAAGGCGAGCCCAGCCGTGAATATCAGGTTATCGAACAGCTGGCTGAGAAAACCGCCGGGGTTCTGCTGCTGACCGCAACGCCGGAGCAGTTGGGCATGGAGAGTCACTTCGCCCGTCTGCGTCTGCTCGACCCTAATCGTTTCCATGACTTTGCCGCCTTTGTTGAAGAGCAGCAGCATTTCCGTCCGATTGCCGATGCCGTCACCGCGCTGCTGGCCGATAAAGCGATCTCCCAGGAGGAGATGAACCGGATCAACGATCTGGTCGGCGAGCAGGATATTGAGCCACTGCTCCAGGTCGCCAACAGCGACCGTGACGGCAAGCTGGAGGCGCGTCAGGAGCTGATCTCCATGCTGATGGACCGCCACGGCACCAGCCGCGTGCTGTTCCGTAACACCCGTAACGGGGTTAAAGGCTTCCCGAAACGCGAACTGCACCAGATCCGCCTGCCGCTGCCTGCGCAGTATCAGACGGCGATTAAAGTCTCCGGCATTATGGGCGCGCGCAAAAGTGTAGAAGAGCGGGCGCGTGACCTGCTCTATCCGGAGCAGATTTATCAGGAATTTGAAGGCGACAGCGGCACCTGGTGGAACTTCGATCCGCGCGTGGAATGGCTGATGGGCTATCTCACCACCAACCGCAAAGAGAAAGTGCTGGTGATCTGCGCCAAAGCGGCCACCGCGCTGCAGCTGGAGCAGGTACTGCGTGAACGCGAAGGTATCCGTGCAGCGGTGTTCCACGAAGGTCTGTCGATCATTGAACGTGACCGTGCTGCCGCCTGGTTCGCCTCAGAAGAGAATGGCGCGCAGGTGCTGTTGTGCTCCGAGATCGGTTCTGAAGGCCGTAACTTCCAGTTTGCCAGCCGTCTGGTGATGTTCGACCTGCCGTTTAACCCGGACCTGCTGGAGCAGCGTATCGGTCGTCTGGATCGTATTGGCCAGGCGCACGACATCCAGATTCTGGTGCCGTGGCTGGAGCAGACCGCACAGGCGGTGCTGCTGCGCTGGTATCACGAAGGGCTGGACGCGTTTGAACATACCTGCCCGACCGGCCGGACAATCTATGACAGCGTCCATTCGCAACTGATCGGCTATCTGGCCGCGCCGGAAAACAGCGAAGGTTTTGATGCGTTTATCACCGACTGCCGTAAACAGCATGACGCGCTGAAACTGCAGCTGGAACAGGGTCGCGATCGCCTGCTGGAGCTGAACTCCAACGGCGGCGAATCGGCTCAGCTACTGGCCAATGCCATCAGCGAGCAGGATAACGACACAGGCCTGGTGAACTTCGCGCTCAACCTGTTTGATATCGTTGGTATCAATCAGGAAGATCGCAGCGATAACCTGATCGTGCTGACCCCTTCCGACCACATGCTGGTGCCCGATTTCCCTGGCCTGCCGGAAGATGGCTGCACCATCACCTTCAACCGCGATCAGGCGCTGTCGCGCGAAGATACCCAGTTCATTACCTGGGAACATCCGCTGATCCGCAACGGTCTGGATCTGATTCTGTCGGGCGATACCGGCAGCAGCGCACTGTCACTGCTGAAGAACAAGGCGCTGCCGGTGGGGACGCTGCTGGTCGAGCTGATCTATGTGGTTGAAGCACAGGCACCGAAGCATCTGCAGCTGACCCGGTTCCTGCCGCCAACGCCAATCCGTCTGCTGATGGATACCAAAGGCACTAACCTGGCGGACAAAGTGGAGTTCGAAAGCTTTAACCGTCAGCTGAATGCGGTTAACCGTCATACCGCCAGTAAACTGGTGAATGCGGTGCAGCAGGATGTGCATGCGATTCTGACCCAGGGCGAAGAGAGCGTGGTCAGCGAAGCGCGTGCGGTGATTGATGCAGCGCGTGCCGAAGCGAACGAGAAGCTGGGCGCAGAACTCTCCCGTCTCAACGCGCTGAAAGCGGTCAACCCGAACATCCGTGACGATGAAGTCGAGGCGCTGGAAAGCAACCGTGAACAGGTGCTGGAAAGTCTCGATCAGGCCAACTGGCGTCTCGACGCACTGCGCCTGATTGTGGTGACACACCAGTAAGCTCAGGGGCCGCATGGCCCCTTATTTTTGGAAAGCCCCATGGAACCTTACAATCCACCGCGTGAACCCTGGCTGCACATCCTTTATCAGGATGCGCACATCATGGTGGTGAACAAACCCAGCGGTCTGCTCTCGGTACCCGGTCGGCTGGACGAACATAAAGATAGCGTGATGACGCGGGTTCAGCGTGATTTCCCGCAGGCCGAATCTGTCCACCGACTGGATATGGCGACCAGCGGCGTAATGGTCGTGGCGCTGACTAAGGCTGCTGAGCGCGAGCTGAAACGACAATTCCGTGAGCGGGAGCCTTCCAAGACTTACGTGGCCTGCATCTGGGGTCATCCGGCGAAGGAAGAGGGATTGGTTGATCTGCCGCTAATTTGCGACTGGCCAAATCGTCCGAAGCAGATGGTCTGCTTCGAAACCGGCAAAGCCGCGCAGACGGAATATCAGGTGCTGGAATATCGTGCGGATAACAGTGCGCGTGTTTCGCTGAAACCGATTACCGGCCGCTCACACCAGCTGCGGGTGCATATGCTGGCGCTGGGCCATCCGATTCTGGGGGATAACTTCTATGCGCATCCGGAGGCCAAAGCGATGGCGCCCCGTTTACTGCTGCATGCGGAGTCACTGACCATTACCCATCCGGCATTTGGTAATGCCATGACATTTCGTCAGCCCGCCGATTTTTAAGGTTTACTGCTCGCCAGTCAGTCACCGTGGCCTCCTCTGTTGCAGAAGCGGCCACGGAACATGGTGTTTACTTAAAGCCTTTCTCTTTGCGAATCAGATCGTATGCCGCCTGGATTTCCTGGGCTTTCTGCTTCGCCATCTCCATCATCTCTGGCGGCAACCCTTTCGCTACCAGCTTGTCAGGATGATGTTCGCTCATGAGTTTGCGGTAGGCGCGTTTGATGGTGGTGGCGTCGTCGCTGCTCTTCACACCCAGCACGCTACAGGCATCTTCCAGCGTTGGCCCGCGCTGCGCCTGCTGAAAACCGCCTGAACTGCGCTGACCACCGCCAAACTGCTGGCCACCTTCCATCATGCGCAGGAACTGATCGAACTGACCGCGTGAAATGCCCAGCTCTTCGGCAATCACATAGAGCACCTGTCGCTCATTAGGATGCAGTGAACCGTCGGCAAAGGCGGCCTGAATCTGGATCTCCAGGAACATCCGAATCAGATCAAACCGGCCAAAACAGGCGCTGCGCAGTTCACGCAGTTTGCTGCGTAACGGATAATCCGCCTGCTTGCCTTCGCGGAACGCGCGCTGGGCAGCCGAGCGAGAGTCACCGTGCAGCTGCATCCGCTCCATTAACAGCGAAGCAATCTGAATATCTGCTTCCGTGACGCGCCCTTTTGACTTGGTCAGATGGCCCATCACCTGAAAGGTGGTGCTGAAAAACAGCGTCTGTCGGGTCTGATTATTTGAGAAGTAAGCCTTGCCTTGCGCGCCGCGTACTTTGTCAATCATATGGCCAATGATCAAACCGATCACAATACCCCAAAAGCCTGCGCCGGAAAGTAATCCCACCGCCAGACCCACAACTTTTCCCCAGTAGCGCATAAACTCCTCAATTCGCCATGCTTGCGGCTGAAAATTGCATTATCATACCTGTCATTTATCTCAGCGCCTAACGGCAACGCTGACTGACCAGGATTAACACTGGCGCAACGCCGGGCAGTAAGTTAGTCTCTGACCCGATTGTCGGCATGATGCCAGTTTTCATGGAATTCTCGATACCGCGTATGAAAAAACATATACCTACCCTGCTGGCCACACTGATCGGCGCAGCCATTAGCCAGCAAGCCTTTGCCGACGATTTGATGTCGCAGTGTATGTTAGGCGTGCCGAGTTATAACCGCCCGCTGGTGAATGGCGATACGAATCAGATGCCCGTCACCATTCACTCCGACGCCGCCAAAGGGAACTATCCCAACGATGCGGTATTCACCGGTAATGTGAATATTGAGCAGGGCAACAGCCGTATGCAGGCGGATGAAGTCCAGCTTCATCAGCGTCAGCAGGAAGGCCAGACCGCGCCCGTACGTACCGTCGATGCGCTGGGTAATGTGCACTACGATGACAATCAGGTCATCCTGAAAGGTCCGAAAGCCTGGTCAAACCTCAACAGCAAAGATACCAACGTCTGGAATGGTCAGTACCAGATGGTAGATCGTCAGGGACGCGGCGTCGCAGATCAGATGAAGCTGCGCGGCGATAACCGCTACACCATTCTGGAAAACGGTACCTTTACCTCCTGTCTGCCCGGCTCCAACAGCTGGAGCGTGGTGGGTTCAGAGGTCATCCAGGATCGCGAAGAGGAAGTGGCGGAGATCTGGAACGCCCGCTTTAAGATCGGATCCGTTCCGGTGTTCTACAGCCCCTATCTGCAGTTACCGATTGGCGATCGTCGCCGCTCCGGTTTCCTGATCCCGAATGCAAAATATGGCAGCAACAACGGCTTTGAGTTCATGCTGCCCTATTACTGGAACATCGCGCCGCAGGCCGATGCGACCATCACGCCGCACTACATGAGTAAGCGCGGCATGCAGTTCCAGAACGAATTCCGTTATCTGACCACGCTGGGTGCAGGTCTGGTTGAATTCGACTACCTCGGCTCGGACAAACAGTACGATAACGACAAAGCGGTGCGCGGCATTGCCGAAAATGACAGCTCCGATCGCTGGCTGTTCTACTGGCGTCATGCCGGTGTCTATGACCAGAACTGGCGTTTCAGCGCGGACTATACCAAGGTCAGTGATAAGTACTACTTCAACGATCTCGACTCGAAGTACTACAGCTCGACCGACAACTACGCCACGCAGAAATTCAGCATCGGCTATGCGGACACCAACTGGGACGCCACGCTCTCCACCAAAGATTTCCAGGTGTTCGGCGATACCACCAGCAATAACGTCTACCGCGCCATGCCGCAGCTGGACGTCAATCTCTATCAGAACGATATCGGCCCGTTTGATGGCCGGGTTTATGCCCAGGCGGTGAAGTTCACCAACGTCAGCAGCCGCTATCCCGAAGCGACCCGTTTACATGTTGAGCCAACGCTGAACCTGCCGCTGTCAAACGGCTGGGCCAGCCTGGATACCGAAGCGAAGTTCCTGGCGACCCATTACCAGCAAACTAACGTTGATTATTACAACAATAACTTTGCGAACAATAACGGCAAAAGTGGCGATCTGGATGAGTCTGTCAACCGCACCCTGCCGCAATTTAAAGTTGATGGCCGTCTGGTGTTTGACCGCGATATGAACTCGGCGGTGGGTTACACCCAGACGCTGGAACCGCGCGTGCAGTACCTTTATATCCCGTATCGTAATCAGAGCAATATCTATCCGTACGACTCAACGTTGCTGCAAACCGACTACACCGGTCTGTTCCGCGATCGTACTTATAGCGGCCTGGATCGCATCGCTTCCGCCAATGAAGTGGCTACCGGCGTCACCTCGCGTATTTATGATAACGATCTGGTTGAACGTTTTAACGTTTCTGTAGGTCAAATCTACTCGTTTACCCCTTCTCGTACTGGTGTGAATCAAACCAGTAAAGAAGATGATACCGGCAGCCTGATCTGGGCTGGCGATACATACTGGAAAATCAGCGATCGCTGGGGCGTCCGTGGTGGGCTGCAATATGACACCAAACTCGACAACGTCTCCCAGGGCAATACCGTACTGGAATACCGTCGTGATGCCGACCGCATGGTGCAGCTGAGCTACCGTTACAGCAGCCCGGAGTATGTTGCGACCGCGCTGAACGATAGCAGCCTGGTCACAAATCCTATCTACAAAAATGGGATTTCACAGGTAGGTACCACGGCCAGCTGGCCGATTGCCGATGCATGGTCTGTGGTAGGCGCTTACTACTACGATACCCGCAACACGCGTCCGGCTTCACAACTGGTTGGCCTGCAATACAGCTCATGCTGTTACGCTATCCGGGTCGGTTATGAACGCAAAATTAACGGTTGGGAAAACAACGACAGTAAGTATGACAACCAAATCTCATTCAACATTGAGCTGCGT
This sequence comes from Pantoea sp. Ft-CA_14, assembly GCF_024520875.1. NCBI lineage: Bacteria > Pseudomonadati > Pseudomonadota > Gammaproteobacteria > Enterobacterales > Erwiniaceae > Pantoea > Pantoea sp. Ft-CA_14. The sequence continues at coordinate 152,758 of NZ_JALNPM010000011.1, forward strand.
GGTCTGAGTCCGAACTATGGCTTAGGCACCAACGATATGCTGCGTCAGGGCATTATCCCTTACCAGCCTGCTTTCTGATGTTGTGATGTTTGACAGGCAATCCCGCAGTGCGGAACCAACAATGGATAAAGTATGAAGAACTGGAGAATGCTGATTCTTGGTGTGGCAATCAGTGCCAACACCGCGTTCGCAGCACCACAAGTCGTTGATAAAGTTGCAGCCGTGGTCAATAACGGCGTGGTTCTTGAGAGTGACGTGGATGGCATGATGAGCACCGTTAAATCTCAGGCCCAGCAGGCTGGTCAGCAGTTGCCGGATGATAAAACGTTGCGCCATCAGATTCTGGAACGTCAGATCATGGACAACATCATTCTGCAGATGGGTGATAAAGCGGGAATTCAGATCAGCGACGAGCAGCTGGACCAGGCTATTCAGAACATCGCTGCGCAGAACAAGATGAGCCTTGATCAGCTGCGTAGCCGTCTGGCTTATGACGGCATGAACTACAGCGTGTATCGTTCTCAGATCCGCAAAGAGATGACTATCGCCGAAGTGCGCAACAACGAAGTGCGTCGTCGTGTCACGATTCTGCCGCAGGAAGTGGATACGCTTGCTACCCAGATCGGCTCTCAGAACAGCCAGGGTACTGAACTGAACGTCAGTCATATTCTGCTGCCGCTGCCGGAAAACCCGACGCAACAGCAGGTCGATGAGCAGGAAACGCTGGCGAAACAGCTGGTTGGCGAACTGAAAAATGGCGCTGACTTTGGCAAGATGGCCGTGACCTACTCTGCCGACTCCCAGGCGCTGAAAGGCGGCAACATGGGCTGGGGTAAAATCGAAGAGTTACCGACCCTGTTTGCTCAGGCACTCTCAAGCGCCAAAAAAGGCGATATCGTCGGGCCGGTGCGCTCTGGTGTGGGCTTCCACATCCTGAAAGTGAACGACCTGCGTGGCGAGAGCAAAAATGTCTCGGTCACCGAAGTCCATTCGCGTCACATTCTGCTGAAGCCATCGCCGATCCTGACAGACGATCAGGCACGCGCACAGCTGGAGCAGATTGCTAACGATATCCGCAGTGGCAAAACCACCTTTGCGGCGGCGGCTAAACAGTATTCTGACGATCCGGGTTCGGCGAACCAGGGCGGCGACCTCGGCTGGACCTCTCCGGAAGTCTTTGACCCGGCGTTCCGTGACGCGCTGCTGCGCCTGCAGAAAGGCCAGACCAGCCAGCCGGTTCACTCCTCTTTCGGCTGGCATCTGATTCAGTTGCTGGATATCCGTCAGGTGGATAAAACCGATGCGGCCCAGAAAGAGCGTGCTTACCGTATGCTGTTTAACCGTAAGTTCGCGGAAGAAGCGCAGACCTGGATGCAGGAACAACGTGCCAGTGCCTACGTGAAGATTCTGGATGGCAATGCGCAGTAATGCCCGTGTGGTGATCACGCCCGGCGAACCTGCCGGGATTGGTCCCGATCTTACCGTTCAGCTGGCCCAGCAGTCGTGGCCGGTTGAACTGGTGGTCTGCGCCTCGCCTGCCCTGTTGCAGCAGCGTGCGGCGCAACTCGGTCTGCCGCTGACCCTGCGGCCCTACCAGCCTGGTGTGGCAGCCGAGCCACAGCAGGCGGGTACACTGACTATCCTGCCAATTGAAACGGCAGCGCCGGTCACACCCGGCGAGCTTTGCGTCGCCAACAGCGACTATGTGCTGGCCACGCTGACGCGCGCCTGCGACGGTTGTCTCGACGGTGAATTCGCTGCCCTGATTACCGGCCCGGTGCATAAAGGCGTGATTAACGATGCCGGCATCGCCTTTACCGGCCATACCGAATTCTTCGCCGATCGCGCAGGCGGCCATCGGGTGGTCATGATGCTGGCGACAGAAGAGCTACGAGTCGCACTGGCCACCACCCATCTGCCGCTGAAAGATGTGCCCGCTGCGGTAACCCGTGAATGTCTGCATGAAGTGATTACGATTCTGCATCGTGATCTGCAGCAGAAGTTTGCGATTGCCGAGCCGCATATTTACGTCTGTGGTCTTAACCCTCATGCCGGCGAAAGTGGTCACATGGGTCGGGAAGAGATCGAGACCATCACGCCGGCACTCAATGAACTGCGTCAGCAGGGCATTAATCTGACCGGCCCGCTGCCTGCGGATACCCTTTTCCAGCCCAAATATCTGCAATACGCCGATGCGGTGCTGGCGATGTATCACGACCAGGGCCTGCCGGTACTCAAATTTCAGGGGTTTGGCCGGGCGGTAAATATCACCCTGGGCCTGCCCTTTATCCGGACTTCAGTTGACCACGGCACCGCGCTTGAACTCGCTGGCCTGGGTCAGGCTGAGCCGGGCAGCTTCATCACGGCGCTTAACCTCGCCATCACTATGATCAAGAGCAGTAATGAATAATCGCGTCCATCAGGGGCACTACGCCCGTAAACGTTTCGGGCAGAACTTCCTGAACGATCAGTACATTATCGACAGCATTGTCTCTGCCATCCATCCTCAGCGCGACGAAGCGCTGGTGGAGATCGGCCCAGGCCTGGGTGCCTTAACCGAGCCAGTAGGCGAACGCCTCGATAAATTAACGGTGATAGAGCTGGACCGCGATCTCGCTGCGCGTCTGGAAACGCATCCGTTCCTTGGCCCGAAACTGACTATCTTCCAGCAGGATGCCATGACATTCGACTTCGCCGCGCTGGCGCAGGAGAGAGGCCAGCCGCTGCGGGTATTTGGTAACCTGCCGTACAATATTTCGACCCCGCTGATGTTCCACCTTTTCAGCTATACTGGTTCGATCAAAGATATGCACTTCATGCTGCAGAAAGAGGTGGTTAATCGTCTGGTTGCCGGTCCGGGTAACAAGACTTATGGTCGTCTGACGGTGATGGCGCAGTACTACTGCCAGATCATTCCGGTGCTGGAAGTGCCTCCGCACTCTTTCACGCCACCACCGAAAGTGGACTCTGCCGTGGTGCGTCTGGTGCCGTATGCCGAGCCGCCGTATCCGGTCAGCGATGTGCGTATCCTGAGCCGTATTACCACTGAAGCGTTCGGCCAGCGTCGTAAAACGCTGCGCAACAGCCTGAGCCACATGGTGGCCGCCGGTGCGCTGGAAGAGTTATCCATAGATCCAACCCTGCGTGCCGAGAACGTCTCGGTGGCGCAATATTGTCAGCTGGCGAACTGGCTGGCGAATCATCAGGGAAAATCGCAGGAGTAAGTCATGAGTGAAACGGCCCGCGTCTCCGTCCATGTGCAAAGCCAGTACGTCGCCTCACAATCCTCACCGGATGATGATCGCTACGTCTTCGCCTATACCATTACGATACGCAATCTGGGCCGTTCCTCAGTGCAACTGCTGGGACGCTACTGGTTGATTACCAACGGTAACGGCCGCGAAACGGAAGTTCAGGGTGAAGGCGTGGTCGGTGAACAGCCGCTTATCGCGCCAGGCAATGAATTTCAGTACACCAGCGGTGCCGTGATCGAAACACCGATGGGCACCATGCAGGGGCACTATGTGATGGTCGACGAACAGGGCGACACCTTTCACGTAGAGATCCCGGTGTTCCGCCTCGCCATTCAGACCCACATTCATTGATTCACACGCTTTTTGCCCGTTAAGTCGGGCACCTTCCTGATGGATAAAACGTTATGAGCACATACCTGATTGGCGACGTTCACGGTTGCTACGATGAATTACGTGCATTGCTGCAACAGGTCGACTTCAATCCTGAGCAGGATACCCTGTGGCTGACCGGCGACTTAGTGGCGCGCGGTCCTGGCTCACTGGAAGTATTACGCTACGTAAAATCGCTGGGCGATGCGGTGCGTCTGGTGCTGGGCAATCACGATTTGCATCTGCTGGCGGTCTACGCCGGCATCAGCCGTAACAAGCCTAAAGATCGCCTGACCCCGTTGCTGGAAGCGGATGATGCGGATGAGCTGATCAACTGGCTGCGTCGTCAGCCGCTGTTACAGGTTGATGAAGAGAAAAAGCTGGTGATGGGACACGCCGGTATCACGCCGCAATGGGATATTGAGACCGCGAAAAAGTGCGCGCGTGAAGTCGAAGCGGTTCTCGCCAGCGACAGTTATCCGCTGTTCCTGGATGCCATGTATGGCGACATGCCGAACAACTGGAGTGAGGATCTGACCGGCCTGGCGCGTCTGCGCTTCAGCACCAACGCCCTCACCCGCATGCGCTACTGCTTCCCCAACGGCCAGCTGGACATGATCTGCAAAGATGCCCCGGAATCGGCGCTTCCGCCGCTGAAACCCTGGTTTAACATTGAGGGGCCGGTCGCACGTGACTACACCATCGTCTTTGGTCACTGGGCCTCGCTGGAAGGCAAAGGCACGCCAGAGGGCATTATCGGGCTGGATACCGGCTGCTGCTGGGGCGGAACGCTGACCCTGCTGCACTGGGAGACACAACGCTATGTGGTGCAACCTTCTAATCGCGAAAAAGCCCTGGCCTCCAGCGACAGTCTGGCACCGCCCACGCTATAACGGCGATGCTGGCCATCAGGCCAGCATCCTGTTTTATGCGCCGATAATTCCGCCATCTTCACGGGTGATCATAATCACCGACGACCGCGGACGCGGACTGTTGTCTGGGAAGTGCGAGTCACCCTCTTCGCCGGGATGCTGCACATTCACGAACAGCGTTTTGTAATCGGGCGTGAAGGTAATACCGGTCAGCTCGCACGATTTTGGACCGACCATAAACCGGCGGATCTCGCCACTATCAGGATCACCCACCAGCATCTGATTATTCCCCTGCCCCTGATAATCCTCTTTGTTGCTGTATTTGCCATCGGTCAGGATCCATAACCGCCCCTGCGCATCAAACCCCAGCCCATCCGGACTGTTAAAGGTATTCTCAGCGGTGATGTTCGGTGTGCCGCGATAGATCCCCTCAGGATGTGCTATCGGGTTGCCACACAGCGCATAGATATCCCACTCAAACGTCTGCGCGGTAGCATCGCCCTTCTCATCCCAGCGAATAATCTGACCGTAGATATTTTTTGGCCGCGGATTCGCTGCATTGACCGGCATGCCTTCATTTCCGCGCTTGTTGTTGTTGGTCAGAGTGCAGTAGGCACGGCCGTCATGCGGGTTAACCGCAATCCACTCCGGCCGGTCCATTCGCGTTGCGTTGACCACATCTGCCGCGGCACGCGCATTGATCAAAACATCTGCCTGGCTATTGAATCCCTTTTCAGCGGTGAGTCCATTTTCGCCCCACTTCAGCGCCAGCCAGCGCCCGGTGCCTTTAAGCGGTGTGCCCTGCGCATCGCCGTTGAACTGCGCCACATAGAGCGTGCCCTTATCAAGCAGTCCGTGATTGGCTTTAGCATCATCCGGAGTGACCTTGTCATCTGAGACAAATTTATAGATATATTCGCCGCGCTCGTCGTCGCCCATATAAACCACCAGCTGGCCGGTTTTCGCGACCGTCACGGCGGCATTCTCGTGCTTGAAGCGGCCCAGCGCGGTCCGCTTTACCGGCACGGAGTGAGGATCGAAAGGATCGATTTCGACAATCCAGCCGTGACGGTTGAATTCGTTGGGATTCTTAGCGATATCGAAGCGGGGATCAAAGTCGGCCCAGTTGCGCTCCGGCTCAGCGGCATTCAGGGTATAGCGCTTCTGCTGTGGGGTCGGCGTAAAGTCCGCCTGATGGGTGCCAAAGTAGGTGTCGTAGTTCTCTTCACAGGTGAGATAGGTGCCCCACGGCGTTTTGCCGTTGGCGCAGTTACCAAAGGTGCCCAGGACATGCATTCCCTGCGGATCGGCGGCAGTCTGCAGCGCTTTATCCCCCGCTGCCGGACCGGAGAAGCGCATCGGGGTATTGGCGGTAATGCGGCGGTTATAGTCAGAAGGACGTACCACCTGCCAGCGATTGTCCTCACCCCGTTTGACTTCAACGATGGAGATACCGTGCGCCGCCTGCGACTTTTTGACATCTTCCAGGCTGGTCGCTTTACTGCCGCCGTGGGCGAACAGCGTCGGCTCATTCACATATTCATTGTTAATCGCCATCACGCCGCGATGGTCATTAATCGCGAAGAAGCTCATACCGTCGTTGTTGTCACCGAACTGCTTTTCCTGGTCTTCGGCGCTGTTGTTGCCCTGCGGATCAAACGCGGCTGCGCCATTCACCAGCGGATCACCCCAGGAGATCAACACGTCGGCGCGATAGCCAGGGGCTACCACAATCTCATCGGCCGTGGACGCGGCAATCGCCTGAAAGCCCAGCAGTGGGCTGCCCGCAGGCTTCTCCTGCGCCAGTGCACTGCCCGAGAGCGTCAGGCCGCCGCTGAGAAAGCCGGTCAGGCCGATAGCACCGGAACCGGCAAGGAATTTACGACGCAGTGGATCAGGCAGGCGGTCAGTGCTTAATGCGGAGAGTTCGATTTTCATTAGTGATTGCTTCCTTTGTGTCGATCCCAGAAAAGAAGCAATGCTAATGAATAAAGATGACAGCCAGGTTACAGCCCGGCAGGGGTGGGATTAGCGACGACGGTCAAGGATCTCAAAGCAGTAGCTGTGGGAATTTTGCTCGTCAGCGTCGTGGAATTCGCTGAACGTTGACTGCCACTCATCCGGCTCGTAATCCGGAAACTGCGTATCACCTTCGACTTCCGCATCAATGTGCGTCAGATAGAGACGATCGGCACGCTTCAGCATCTGCTCATAGACGCGGCCACCGCCAATCACCATGATCTCTTCAGCGTCACCGGCTGCCTGTAACGCCTCATCCAGCGAAGTGACCCAGGTAACGCCTTGGGTGGTGCCCGGCTGGCTGCTGACCACGATATTCAGTCGGCCAGGTAACGGACGGCCAATAGATTCAAAGGTCAGTCGGCCCATAATCACCGGTTTCTTCAGCGTATGGCGCTTGAACCACGCCAGATCTGCAGGCAGGTCCCACGGCATGGCGTTCTCCATTCCAATAATGCGATCTGCTGCTAATGCCGCGATAAGACTAATCATGTTAACCACTCACTGAAAAAAATTGGCGCCATGATACGTAAAGGTGAAACTTTCGTCGATAGGGGGAAAGGTCTAATTGCGTAAAGCTTTTCATGACGTCGTTTTTCACGGCCTGCGCAGCGTTTTTCACCGCCTAATCGCGTCAGTTTGCCGCAGCTCGCCAGCGATCGGCCTCAGGCTGGCACAAAAGTCGTGCGCAAAAGAAAACGGCTCCCGGAGGAGCCGTCAGGGTTATCAGAAGTCGTAGCGCAGACGCACCAGATTCATATCACCCAGGTTATCGGTGCTGGAGGTAAACACATGTTCGTAATCGACACGGAAACCGTAGTCGAGGAACAGCACCACACCCAGACCGTTGTCGATGCGCTGATAATCACGGCCTGTCGCATACTCAATGCGATCGCCCATGACATACGGCTGTACCGCTTTCAGACCATACTGCCCCACCGGAATCTTGTAACCGGCGAAATATTCAATGCCCCACGCGTCGCCGGCAAAGTAGTCATGCACATCTTTGCGTTTGGTGGTCATGAAGTTCTCATACCAGCCACCGCCGGCTGACAACGTCCAGTTACCTGGGGTCCAGCTCAGCGCGGTGCCGTAAATGTTCTGATCGTAATCGCGGCTGTCGCCGTTGTTCGGGTTACGCATCGCCGCGCGGGTGTAGTTCCACGCCGTGCCCCAGCTCAGATCGTCCGTGATGTGGTAGTCCACACCCAGCGAGCCGCCGCCTTTGCGCTTATAGCGCAGGCCGTTGCCTGGCAGATACTCGTTATCTTCGAACAGATAAGAGGCGTAAAGATCCGCATCGCCGAAGCTGTTTTTATACTTCAGCTGTTTGCGTGAGCGGTAAGATCCGTCGTAGTCGCCATTGATCCCGTTACCCGGAGCCTGGCCGACCATGTCGTAATCCCAGATATCGGTCTTGGCGCCCACGGTATCGTAATAGACGCTGTTCTGCTGACCAAAGGTAAGCTGGCCCCAGGTTTTGCTTTTCAGACCGGTGTAGAGCTGACGACGCGTGGTGTTATTGGCACCGTCCGCATAGTGACGATCCCAGCTGAAGACCGCCGGGACGTTAACGCCCAGCTCGTAGTAGCTGATCCAGCTGACGTCATCAAACAGGTAGTAGTCAGCGCCGAAACGGAAACGGGTGCCGCCGTCAAAACCGTCGCGCTTGTAGGATTTGTCATCCACGCCGGTCTGATGATTGAACTGAGCACGAATGCTGCCGCCAAAAGTAAAGTTAAGACGGCTAAGCGGATCGCCTGCCTGCGGATCCTGTTTTAACAGGGTAATTTCCGCCTGGCTGGCGAAAGGAAGAATTGCCATCAGTGCAGCCACTGCACTCAGAGAAAAAGTACGCATTTTCATTTTTTATTTATGTCCTGATACGCTCCAGTGATGAGCGGCAGGCATAGTACTGACGAAAAATCCGCACAGGAAGTGTTTATATTATAAATTTGTGCGAACCGGCCTTATTCGCACCTATAGCTAAAAAATTAAGCCAAATCAGTCACTTTAACGCAAACTCTTTGCTTTTTATGGACCCTGTTTTCGGATTATCGCCAATAAGATGGTCAAAAAAAAACGGCTCCCGCAGGAGCCGTTTTTCACATTACATCGACTTACATCGCCTTGATCTGGGCATGCATCTCCTGAACGGAGATAACCTGTTCCGTCGGGTCAGCATTCAGCGCCATCGCGGTGGCGAAGCCGCCGTTCAGCGTGGTGTCGTAGTGCACTTTATACTGCAGAGCACTGCGGCGAATCAGTTTCGAATCTTCAATCGCCTGACGACCCGCCGTGGTATTAACGATGTAGCTATACTCGCCGTTCTTCAGACGGTCCTGAATGTGCGGACGCCCTTCGTGCACCTTGTTCACCAGGCGCGGATTGATGCCCGCTTCGCCCAGCACAACCGCCGTGCCGTGAGTCGCATCCAGTTCGAAACCAAACTTCTGCAGCTTAGCGGCCAGGTCGACAATACGTTTCTTGTCGCCTTCACGCACCGACAGCAGCGCACGGCCCGACTTCTTCATGTTGCTCTGTGCGCCCAGCATCGCTTTAGAAAACGCCTCAGCGAAGGTGCGGCCCACGCCCATGACTTCACCGGTAGAGCGCATTTCTGGCCCCAGAATCGGGTCAACGCCCTGGAACTTGTTAAACGGCAGCACCACTTCTTTGACAGAGTAGTAAGGCGGAATCACCTCTTCAGTGACGCCCTGCTCTGCCAGCGTTTTGCCTGCCATCACGCGCGCGGCAACTTTCGCCAGCGGGACACCGGTCGCTTTAGAGACGAACGGCACGGTACGCGCCGCGCGAGGGTTAACTTCGATCAGGTAGACTTCGTTGTCTTTCACCGCGAACTGGACGTTCATCAGGCCACGAACGTTCAGCTCAAACGCCAGCTTCTCAACCTGCTGGCGCATCACATTCTGAATCTCCTGACTCAGGGTGTAGGCCGGCAGTGAACAGGCGGAGTCACCGGAGTGGACGCCAGCCTGCTCGATGTGTTCCATGATGCCGCCAATCAGCACCCGCTCACCGTCGCAAATCGCATCAACATCCACTTCGACCGCATCATCCAGGAAGCGATCCAGCAGCACCGGTGCATCGTTGGAAACCGAGACCGCCGTCTGGAAGTAGCGCTTGAGGTCGATCTCGTCGTAGACGATCTCCATGGCACGGCCACCCAGCACATAAGAAGGACGCACCACCAGCGGATAACCCAGACCCGCGGCTTTCTCAACCGCCTGCTCCAGTGTCGCCACCGTGGCGTTGGCGGGTTGCTTCAGGTTCAGGCGATCAACCGCCTGCTGGAAACGTTCACGGTCTTCAGCACGGTCGATGGAATCCGGGCTGGTGCCGATGACCGGTACGCCTGCGGCTTCCAGCGCACGCGCCAGTTTCAGCGGAGTCTGACCGCCATACTGCACAATCACACCTTTTGGCTGCTCAATGCGCACAATCTCCAGCACATCTTCCAGCGTGACCGGCTCGAAGTAGAGGCGATCAGAGGTGTCGTAATCGGTCGAGACTGTTTCCGGGTTACAGTTGACCATAATGGTCTGGTAACCATCTTCACGCAGCGCCAGGGCGGCGTGAACGCAGCAATAGTCGAATTCGATACCCTGACCGATACGGTTTGGCCCACCGCCCAGAATCATGATTTTTTCGCGATCCGGACTTGGATTGGCTTCGCACTCCTCCTCATAGGTGGAGTACATATAGGCGGTGTCTGTCGCGAACTCTGCGGCGCAGGTATCCACGCGCTTATAAACCGGGTGCAGGTTAAACTGCTGACGCAGCTTGCGGATTTCGCTCTCCGCCACGCCCGCCAGTGTCGCCAGCCGTGCATCAGCAAAGCCTTTACGCTTCAGGGCGCGCAGGAACGTCTCATCCAGGCTATTAACCCCTTCACGGGCAACCTGCTCTTCCAGCCGCACCAGCTCTTCGATCTGCACCAGGAACCAGCGGTCAATATTGGTCAGGTTGAACACGCCATCCACTGACATGCCGGCACGGAAGGCGTCCGCGATGTACCAGATGCGGTCTGAACCGGCATCTTTCAGCTCACGGCGGATGCGGGTTAATGCTTCCGGGTCGTCGAGGTGGACTTTCGGGTCGAAGCCGTTAGCGCCTACTTCCAGGCCGCGCAGCGCTTTCTGCATGGATTCCTGGAAAGTACGACCAATTGCCATCACTTCCCCGACCGACTTCATCTGCGTGGTCAGGCGATCGTTGGCACCGGCAAATTTTTCGAAGTTGAAACGCGGGATCTTGGTGACAACGTAGTCGATGGAAGGCTCGAACGAGGCTGGCGTTAAACCGCCGGTGATATCATTCATCAGCTCGTCGAGGGTATAGCCGACCGCCAGTTTGGCCGCCACTTTAGCAATCGGGAAACCGGTCGCTTTGGAGGCCAGCGCCGAGGAGCGTGACACGCGCGGGTTCATCTCAATGACAATCAGGCGGCCATCTTTCGGGTTAACCGAGAACTGCACGTTGGAGCCACCGGTTTCAACACCGATCTCACGCAGTACCGCCAGCGAGGCGTTACGCATGATCTGATACTCTTTGTCGGTCAGCGTCTGGGCAGGTGCCACCGTGATGGAGTCACCGGTGTGGATCCCCATCGCATCGAAGTTTTCAATTGAGCAGACGATGATGCAGTTGTCGTTTTTATCGCGCACCACTTCCATCTCATACTCTTTCCAGCCAATCAGCGACTCATCAATCAGCAGCTCATTGGTCGGTGAGAGGTCGAGACCGCGTTCGCAAATCTCTTCAAACTCTTCGCGGTTGTAGGCGATGCCGCCACCGGTTCCGCCCATAGTAAATGAGGGACGGATAATGCAGGGGAAACCGACATCTTCAGCCACGGCCAGCGCTTCTTCCATGGTGTGCGCAATGCCGGAGCGCGCGGTATCCAGACCGATGCTTTTCATCGCCACGTCGAAACGACGACGATCTTCTGCTTTGTCGATCGCATCAGCCGTTGCGCCGATCATGGTGACGCCAAACTCTTCCAGCACGCCATGACGTTCCAGCTCCAGCGCACAGTTCAGCGCTGTCTGACCGCCCATGGTCGGCAGTACCGCGTCCGGGCGCTCTTTTTCGATGATTTTGCGCACTACTTCCCAGTGAATCGGCTCAATGTAAGTCGCATCAGCCATTTCCGGGTCGGTCATGATCGTCGCCGGGTTGGAGTTCACCAGAATGACGCGGTAACCCTCTTCACGCAGCGCTTTACACGCCTGCGCACCGGAATAGTCAAATTCGCAGGCCTGGCCGATCACAATCGGACCGGCACCAAGAATCAGGATGGATTTTAGGTCTGTACGTTTTGGCATGAATTAGCTCCTGATTACTTCGCTTGCAGACGGAATGCGTCAATCAATTCAATAAAGTGGTCAAACAGCGGCGCAGCATCGCCTGGGCCCGGGCTCGCTTCCGGGTGTCCCTGGAAGCTGAATGCGGGCTTGTCAGTGCGGTGAATGCCCTGCACGGTTTTATCGAACAACGAAATGTGAGTTACACGCAGGTTAGCGGGAAGATTGTTCTCATCAACCGCAAAACCGTGGTTCTGCGCGGTGATCATCACGCGATTGTTATCGAGATCTTTCACCGGGTGGTTGCCGCCGTGGTGGCCCAGTTTCATCTTCACGGTCTTAGCCCCGCTGGCCAGCGCCAGCAGCTGATGACCCAGACAGATTCCGAACACCGGGATCTCTGTTTTCAGGAAGGCCTGAATCGCGCTGATGGCGTAGTCGCACGGCTCCGGGTCGCCAGGACCGTTAGAGAGGAAGATGCCATCCGGATTAAGCTTCAGTACTTCTTCGGCAGGCGTCTGTGCCGGAACGACGGTCAGACGACAGCCGCGATCGACCAGCATCCGCAGAATGTTGCGCTTGGCACCGTAATCGTAAGCCACCACATGGTAAGGCAGTGATTCAGCGTCGGCCTGCTCTGGCAGCCCTCCCTCCAGCGTCCAGCTGCCCTGCTGCCAGCTGTAGGTCTCAGTGGTGCAGACCTCTTTCGCCAAATCCATCCCTTTCAGTCCCGGGAACGCCTGAGCTTTTTGCAGCGCCAGCGCGGCATCCGGATTATCGCCCGCAATGATGCAGCCGTTTTGTGCACCTTTCTCACGCAGCAAGCGCGTCAGCTTGCGGGTATCGATATCGGCAATCGCCACGATGTTGTTGCGCTGCAGGTAGGCGGATAAGCCTTCTTCACTACGGAAGTTGCTGGCAATCAGCGGCAGGTCACGGATAACCAGGCCCTGCGCATGAATCTGGCTGGATTCTTCGTCGGCGGTATTGGTTCCGACATTACCGATATGGGGATAAGTGAGAGTAACGATTTGGCGGGAATAGGAAGGATCAGTGAGGATTTCTTGATAACCGGTCATTGAGGTATTGAAAACGACTTCTCCCACTGCCGACCCTGTTGCCCCGATGGCCCGACCGTGGAATTGGGTTCCGTCTTCCAGAACCAAGAGCGCTGACTTAATCAAAACATCCTCCAGGGAATAAACAGTCACAATATCTGCATATTAATTCAAAATAGCCGCCTGAATCAATGCAAAAACCGCCTGAATTGTCGATTTTTGGCAAATTGCGCGCATTCTAATGATCGCCCTGGCCATTGTCTACCCTGCGGCGGGATTTTTTCACCCTTATCTGCCTTCTGAGGAAAATAACGGGCATAAGCAGCAAAAAGAGAGGAAAACTCGGCGGAATAATCGTTTGCCAGGCAGCATAAAAGCAAAACAGATGCAGCGCGGCCTTTATTTTTGACCAAATGGTCAAAAATAGCTTCCAACAGAGCAAATAAATGAAGAAAACAGGCAAAAACAGGAGTCAGAGATAACTTTTATATCGGGAAGGCATATTTTAGATAAAACTAAGGGCAATGAAAACATTGCCCCTTTTCAATCAAGCGATTATCGATTGAAACAACCACATCACGATGGTTCACAACACTTACAACATCGACAAATCCAGCACATCCCGCATGTCAAACAGGCCAGATTTCTTATCTTTCAACCATAAAGCGGACTTAACCGCGCCATTTGCAAAGGTCATACGGCTTGAAGCCTTGTGGGTTATCTCTACGCGCTCGCCGATATCTGCAAACATCGCAGTATGCTCACCGACGATGTCACCCGCGCGTACTGTCGCAAAACCGATGCTCTGCGGCTGGCGTTCGCCGGTGTGGCCCTCACGTGTATAGACCGCATGCTCGTCCAGTTTCCACTGCATCGCATCGGCAATCGCCTCACCCATCGCCAGCGCGGTTCCGGAGGGCGCATCCACTTTATGGCGGTGGTGCGCTTCAACGATCTCAATATCCGCGTACTCCCCCATCACTTTGGCAGCCTTCTCCAGTAGCTTCAGCACCAGGTTAACCCCCACGCTGAAGTTAGCGGCGAACACAATGGGGATATCTTCTGCCGCGGCCCGAATGGCCGCTTTGCCTGCTTCATCAAAACCGGTGGTGCCGATCACCATCGCTTTGCCCTGCTCACGGCAGATCGCCATATACTCCAGCGTGCCTTCCGGGCGGGTGAAGTCGACCAGCACATCAAAATCGTTAATCACCGCGCGTAAATCGTCAGCGATGATGATGCCATTTTTTCCGATGCCCGCTAATTCACCAGCGTCGCTGCCGGTCAGCGATGAGCCTGGGCGAGCCAGTGCCGCACCCAGTTCTGCGCCTTCTGCCTGCTGCGTCGCCTGAATCAGATTACGGCCCATACGGCCCGGCGCGCCCACAATAGCAATGCGGATTGTGTTCATATTTATTCATTCCTAAAACAAAACTATGCATCCAAAGCGTCATCAGGTTAACGATGAGTTAACAGTCACGCCACTATTAATCCGTGATAATAAGAATTTTATGCGAGCCGCCCGTGATTATCAGTAAAAGCAATCACCGCAGCAAATAACGACTTTTTTTGTCAGATTCAAAAAACAAAAAAGGCCGAACAGAGTCGGCCTTTTTATCAGTAATATCGCAGAGTTACTGCACGTTACGCACTTCGACACGCAGCTCTTTGGGCACTTCGAAGACAATATTCTCTTCACGGCCAATCAGCTCAATTGCCGCTTCGCCGCCCAGTTCACGCAGCCGCTGGATCACCTGCTGCACCAGAATATCGGGCGCTGACGCGCCTGCGGTGACGCCGATGCAGGCCACGCCTTTTACCCACTCTTCCTGAATATCATCCGCAGAGTCGATCAGCTTCGCCAGCTTACCGGCACGCTGAGCCAGCTCAGCCAGACGGTTAGAGTTAGAGGAGTTCTTCGACCCCACCACCAGCACCACTTCCGCATCTTTAGCCAGAGTACGAACCGCTTCCTGACGGTTGGTGGTGGCGTAGCAGATATCATCTTTACGCGGCCCGATAATCGCCGGGAAGCGCTGGCGCAGAGCATCAATGATGTCAGAGGTGTCGTCCACAGAGAGCGTGGTCTGCGTCATGAAGCTCAGATTGTTTTCGTCTTTCACTGTCAGTCTGAAGACATCTTCCGGTGACTCCACCAGATACATGCCGCCATTAGGGTTGTTGTACTGCCCCATGGTGCCTTCAACTTCCGGATGACCCGCATGACCAATCAGTATTGCCTCAACGCCTTTACGGCTGGCGCGAGCCACTTCCATATGCACCTTAGTCACCAGCGGACAGGTAGCGTCAAACAGCATAGTCAGATTGCGCGCTTTGGCTTCGGCACGCACCGCCTGAGAAACACCGTGCGCGGAGAAGATCAGAATCGCGTTATCCGGCACTTCACTGATCTCTTCAATGAAGATGGCACCGCGCTCACGCAGGCTGTTTACCACGTAACGGTTATGCACCACTTCGTGACGGACATAGATTGGCGCGCCATACATCTCCAGCGCGCGCTCAACAATACTGATGGCACGATCAACGCCAGCGCAGAAGCCGCGCGGATTAGCTAACAGGATTTGCATCGTTGGCCTCCAGTGCGGGATCGATTTCCAGCACCTCTACATCAAACTGAATACGACGACCTGCCAGCGGATGGTTGAAATCCACAGTGATAGAGTCACCAGAGATTTCACGGATCACGCCAGGCATTTCACTGCCGCCCATGCCGCTGAACAGCATGATGGCTCCCACTTCCGGCTCACCCGCATCGATAAAGTCCCGACGCGAGAAATACTGGATCAGGTCAGGGCTGACGCCGCCAAAGGCGTCGTCCGGTTCCAGGGTAAACTGTTTAGTTTCACCCGCTTTCAGCCCCAGCAGTGCCTGCTCAAGTGCCGCAGAGAGGCTGCCATCACCGAGACGGAACAGCGCGGGCTTGCCGTTTGCACGGGTCGATTCCGCCGTCGAGCCATCTTCCAGCTTCAGCGTAAAATGCACCAACACCGCGCTTTCGCGCTGTACGGACTCAGTCATCACTTACCCTTTCTGTTTAGCCTGTTTGCCGTTCGGGCTGAAAAAGCCCTCCAGCACCACCAATGCAGCACCGATACAGATGCCGCAGTCAGCGATATTAAATGTAGCGAAGTGCCAGTTACCGACATAGAAATCGATAAAATCGACCACAAAGCCATGGTATGAGCGATCAAACAGATTGCCTATCGCGCCGCCGATGATCAGGGCATACGCGATGTTAGCGATCTTCTGACTGGCATGATTACGATACATCATCACGACCAGTGAGATCACGATAGCCAGCGCAATACCGGCAAAGAACCAGCGCTGCCAGCCGCCTTTGTCCGCCAGGAAACTGAACGCCGCGCCGTAGTTGTGCGCGTAGAACAGGTTCAGGTAGGGCATCAGTGGCTGGGTTTCATGCAGCATCATGTTGTTCATCACCCACTGCTTACTGGCGAAGTCGACAACAATCACCACCAGCACCAGCCACAGCCAGCGCAATCCGGTTGATAAAATAGGTTTACGCATCAGGCAAATTCACGCTGTTCGCCGTCACCGGCTACGTTAGTGTAACAACGACCACAGACCTCAGCATGCTCAGGATTCTGTCCGACGTCGGTAGTGTAATGCCAGCAGCGCTGACATTTCTCGCCTTCCGCCTTGTGCAGCGCGATTTTCAGACCTTTCAGCAGCTCACTCTGCTGCGCTTCGTCGTTCGCCAGGGCGTAATCAGCCACCTGTGCGCCAGAGGTCAGCAGCACAAAGCGCAGCTCATTACCCAGCGCCTGCAGTTTAGCCGCCAGCTCCGGATCGGCATAGAGCGTAACCGTTGCTTCCAGTGCGCCACCGATACGTTTATCCGCACGCGCCTGCTCGATCACCTTGTTCACTTCGCCACGCACTTTCAGCAGCTCAGCCCAGTAGGCGTCATTCAGCGCTTCATCTTCAGCCAGGCCAAACAGCCCCTGATACCACTCTTCGGTGAAGACATACTGCGCACGTTCGCCCGGCAGGTAGCCCCAGATCTCATCCGCCGTAAAGGACATGATCGGTGCCATCCAGCGTACCAGCGCTTCGACGATATGCCACAGTGCGGTCTGGCAGCTGCGACGCGCAAGGCCATCGCCTTTCGCGGTGTACTGACGATCCTTGATGATGTCGAGATAGAAGCTGCCCATCTCAATTGAGCAGAACTGCATCAGACGCTGGATCACTTCGTGGAAATCGTAGTTCTCGTAAGAGGCAACGATATCGGCCTGTGCCGCCTGAGCGCGACCAACGGCCCAGCGATCCACCACCACCATCTCTTCCGGTTTCACCAGATCGGTCGCCGGGTTAAAGCCGCTGAGGTTAGCCAGCAGGAAACGCGCGGTGTTACGGATGCGGCGATAGGCATCGGCAGAACGTTTAAGGATCTCATCGGAGACCGCCATTTCGCCCGAGTAATCGGTTGATGCCACCCACAGGCGCAGAATATCGGCGCCCAGTTTGTTCATCACATCCTGCGGCGCAACCGTGTTACCGATCGATTTCGACATCTTGCGGCCCTGACCATCCACGGTGAAACCGTGCGTCAGTACCTGACGATAAGGCGCTTTGCCCTTCATCGCCGTGGAGATCATCAGCGAGGACATAAACCAGCCGCGATGCTGATCGGACCCTTCCAGATAAAGGTCAGGCGCATGTCCGCCAAATTCCGGACGCGCATCAACCACGGAATAGCTGGTTGAACCGGAGTCAAACCAGACATCCAGCGTATCCGGCACTTTTACGTAATGATCGGCATCGTCGCCCATCAGTTCGCGCGGATCGAGATCCCACCAGGCCTGAATCCCCTCCTGCTCAACGCGTTGCGCCACTTTTTCCATCAGCGCCAGCGTGTCCGGGTGCAGCTCTTCGCTCTCTTTATGAACGAACAGCGCCATCGGTACGCCCCAGGTACGCTGACGAGAGATACACCAGTCAGGACGGTTCGCCACCATCGATTCGATACGCGCCTGGCCCCAGTCCGGGATCCACTGCACGCCTTTGATCTCCTTCAGCGACTGCGCACGCAATCCTTTCTGATCCATGCTGATGAACCATTGCGGCGTGGCGCGGAAGATGATCGGCGTTTTATGGCGCCAGCAGTGCGGGTAGCTGTGCAGCAGTTTCTCAACGTGCAGCAGCGCGCCCTTCTCTTTCAGCAGCTCAACGATCATGTCGTTGGCTTTAAAGACGTTGACCCCATCCAGCGTCGGATAGGTGCCTGGCAGATAGCGGCCATCCGGTCCGACCGGATTGGCGGTTTCGATGCCATATTTCTGACCGATAACATAGTCATCCGGACCGTGGCCAGGTGCCGTGTGGACTGCACCGGTACCCGCTTCCAGGGTGACGTGATCGCCCAGCACCACCAGCGACTCAAGCGCCAGGAACGGATGCTGGAATTTCTGTAGCTCCAGCGCCGCGCCTTTGCATTCGCCCAGTACCTGCCATTCGCTGACGCCCGCGCGCTTCATCACGCTCTCGACCAGATCTTTTGCCAGGATCAGCGCGCGACCGTCGATCTGCAGCAGCTGATACTCAAATTCCGCGTTTAACGAGATGGCGCGGTTAGCCGGCAGCGTCCACGGTGTCGTCGTCCAGATCACCAGTGAAATCGGACCATTAACCTGTGCCACACCAAACGC
Source organism: Pantoea sp. Ft-CA_14 (assembly GCF_024520875.1). Lineage (NCBI taxonomy): Bacteria > Pseudomonadati > Pseudomonadota > Gammaproteobacteria > Enterobacterales > Erwiniaceae > Pantoea > Pantoea sp. Ft-CA_14. The sequence goes on from NZ_JALNPM010000011.1 coordinate 171,350, forward strand.
CTGACGCACCGCGTCGGCATCAATGGCGTTGAACATCACATCAATCGACGGTGACGTTTTGTCGTAATACTCCACTTCCGCTTCTGCTAAGGCAGAACGGCAATCCAGGCACCAGTGCACGGGCTTCGCGCCTTTGTGCAGGTGGCCGTTGCCGATGATTTTACTCAGCGCACGAATGATGTTGGCTTCGGTACCGAAATCCATGGTCAGGTAAGGACGATCCCAGTCGCCCAGCACGCCCAGACGGATAAAGTCCGCCTTCTGGCCTTCAACCTGTTCCGCGGCGTATTTGCGGCACGCTTCGCGGAATTCAGCAGCGGTGACTTTCTCGCCTGGCTTGCCGATCATCTGCTCAACTTTGTGTTCGATTGGCAGACCGTGACAGTCCCAGCCCGGCACATACGGCGAGTCATAACCCGCCATGCCTTTCGACTTAACGATAATGTCTTTCAGAATCTTGTTAACGGAGTGACCAATATGAATGCTGCCGTTCGCATACGGAGGGCCATCATGCAGGATAAAGGTTTTTTTCCCTTTTTTGGCTTCGCGGATGATGCCGTACAGGTTGTCGGCATACCAGCGTTGCAACATTCCCGGTTCGCGTTTGGCCAGATCGCCACGCATCGGGAATCCCGTTTCCGGCAAATTCAGGGTAGATTTATAGTCACTCATCAGATTCTCGATTCCGTTTTTCGCTCAGGTTAAAGCAGCCCAAAGAACTGCCGGGCCGTTACCACATCGTTCGCAATTTGTTCTTTCAACGCCTCCAGTGAGGCAAAGCGCTGCTCGTTTCGTATTTTCTGTTTCAGCACCACATCAATGTGACGACCATAGAGATCCATATTGATGTCGAGCAGGTGAACTTCAAGCTGCTGGCGTAAACCTTTTACGGTCGGACGGGTGCCGATATTGGCGACACCTGGCAGTGGCTCGGGCGTCAGACCCCGTACCTCCACCGCATAAACCCCTTTCACCGGCGAGACGCTGCGGCGTAAAGGGAGGTTCGCCGTGGGGAAACCCAGCGTGCGTCCCAGTGCATCACCGTGCACAACGCGGCCGGAAATAGTGAAAGGGTGACCAAGCAGCGACTGCGCCAGCGCTAAATCATCCACGGCCAGCGCCTGACGCACGGCAGTACTGCTGATTCGCTTACCGCCATCACAGAAGGTTTCGGTACTGACGACCTCAAAGCCGTACTCCGCACCGGCTTTCTGTAATAACAGGAAATCACCCTGGCGACCAGCGCCGAAGCGGAAATCATCGCCTACCGCAAGGTACTTTACGTCCAGCTTTTCGACTAACAGGTCACTGATAAAACGCTGGGCGGATAAGGCCGCAAAGCGACGGTCGAACCGCACGCACAACACTTTATCGACGCCGGCTTCCGCCATGTATCGCAGTTTTTCACGCAAACGCGTCAGACGAGCCGGCGCTTTGTCACCGGCAAACAGCTCCAGCGGCTGTGGCTCAAAAACCATGACCACCACCGGCAGATTACGCTTACGTCCCTCTTCACACAGCCGCGACATCAGCGCCTGATGCCCACGGTGCACGCCATCGAAATTACCAATGGTCAGAACGCAGCCGCGATGCTGCTCGTTAAGATTATGAATACCGCGGATAAACTTCATGGCTGGCCCAAACCGGTGGAAATCGGCGGATTATACCCTTGAAAGCGACTCAGGTTAACCCGTCAGCACGCCTTTCATGCTTTAGGCGCTGCATTTCCTGTTGCAGAAGCGCATGTTAAGAATTTTGTCGCGAAATACTGTATTCAGCGAGGGGAAGCTGGTAGAATCCTGCGCCATCAAATACGTAACCGAGTGCCGCTCTCAGGGCGACGCTTATTTGCACAAATCCATTGACAAAATCAGGTTAGAAGGGCATAGTCCTCGGCCTTTGATTTGTCTCTATAGAACACATTTGGGAGTTGTACCTTGGCTAATATCAAATCAGCTAAGAAACGCGCCGTAACATCTGAGAAACGCCGTAAGCATAACGCTAGCCGCCGCTCTATGATGCGTACCTTCGTTAAGAAAGTATACGCGGCGATCGCTTCAGGCGACAAAGCTGCTGCGCAGAACGCATTCAATGAAATGCAACCACTCGTGGACCGTCAGGCTGCTAAAGGTCTGATCCACAAGAACAAAGCTGCACGTTATAAGTCTAACCTGACTGCACAGATCAACAAACTGGCTTAATCGCCTGTTGTTAATCGCTTTGTTAAAAAAGCCGGCGCTTACGCCGGTTTTTTTTCGTCTGTACCCTGGCGGGGAAAGAGTTCGCTGAAGTCTGCGTGACAGAGTCGCTGCACCGCCGGATGCTGAATCATCCGCTCCGCGAAGAGTATGTGATACTCCTCTGATACCGCGTCGAGCCGCCCGACTTCATATATTTCCTCACGTTGACCCATCTCCAGCAAAGGCGCGACAAAAATCGCATTCTGTCGCGCACCAAACGCCGTCATCAGTGCCGCATCATCAAACTCACCCAGAATCTCCACCTGCAGCCCCTGGGTGCTGATCCAGTTGAGGATTTTGCGCCCCAGCATGGAGCGGCGCCCCGGAATCAGCAAGGGACGCGTCTCCAGGCAGGCCGGAAAAGAGAGATCGCTGAGCGGCTGGGTTGACCAGAAGCTGATCGGGCATTCCCCCAGCTTCACCGAAAACAGCCCTTCCTGTTGGGTGGGGTCGATGGAGCAGTCAGAGATAATCATATCCAGCTTGTGCTGACTGAGCTGCTCCAGCAGCATTTCGTGGGTCGATTCAAAACAGCGCAGATGAATTTTCTCTTCTGCGACCACCGCCGTCTCCAGCACCTTGCTGACCAGCTGCTTTGAGAGCGCATCTGCCACGCCAACATCCAGCAGCAGATGGGACTCTTTGCGGTAATTCACAATATCCAGCATCTCCTGACTCAGCATAAACATGCGGTCAGCATAGCGAAAAACCAGCTGCCCCAGCTCCGTCGGTACCAGGCCCCGTCCCTGACGCCGGAACAGCTTGCCCTGCAGGCGCTCCTCCAGTGCCTTAATCTGCCCGGTAATGGTCTGTGGCGTCAGGGAGAGTGCCTCTGCTGCCGCCGTAATTGATCCCGCACGGCAGGCGTGCCAGAAGTAGTAGAGATGATTGAAATTGAGCTGATTCATAGCAAAAAGGAGGCTTTCGCCTCCTCCCCATTAACGCAGTTTAATTCGCAGCAGCGTATAGCCGATGACGGCTGAAAGCAGAGAGCCGGTCAGTATGCCCAGTTTAGAAAAGGTCACCAGCTGTTCATGCGCGGCATCAAAGGCCAGCGAACTGATAAAAATTGACATAGTGAAGCCAATTCCGCACAGCACACCAATCGCCATAATATCGCGTATGGTTGTGCCGTTGGGTAATACTGCCAGCCGCAGTTTTACCGCCAGCCAGCAGAAGAGCGTAATGCCTAATGGCTTACCGATTAACAGGCCGAAGATGATACCTGACGGTTCAGGCGAGAGGACATCACTCAGCGTAATGCCAGCAAGTGAGATACCAGCATTAGCAAAGGCAAACAGCGGCAGAATCATCCAGTTCACCCACGGCATCAGACCATGCGCCAGATGTTCCGCTGGAGAGTGCCCCTCTTTCTTCTCCAGAGGCACGAAAAAGCCCACAATGACGCCAGCCAGGGTTGCGTGGACGCCCGACTTCAGCACGGCGGTCCAGAGTATGATACCCACCAGTATGTAGACTGAGATTCTACGGACGTTAAAGCGGTTCAGGAGTGCCAGCACGACAATGGCGCCAGCAGCCACGCACAGGGAGAGCACTGAGAGGTCACTGGTATAGAACAGAGCGATAATCACAATGGCACCCAGGTCATCAATAATCGCCAGTGCCATCAAAAAGACTTTCAGCGCAACGGGAACACGGCTGCCCAGAAGGGCCAGCACACCCAGCGCAAAAGCGATATCGGTTGCGGTGGGAATGGCCCAGCCGTTACGTGCAATCTCATCACCATGGTTGAAAAGCAGGAAGATCAGGGCGGGTAACGCCATGCCGCCTATTGCCGCGATGACCGGGAAGATAGCCTTGTCACGGCTGGCAAGTTCGCCGACCATCAACTCACGCTTAACTTCCAGGCCAATAACCAGAAAGAAAAGTGCCATCAGCGCATCGTTGATCCACAACAGCAAATTTTTGCTGATATCCAGCGCCCCGAAGCGGATTTGTACCGGTTCATTCAGCAACGCCTGGTAACCCTGGGCGGTAGCGGCCGTATTGGCGAGGATCATCGCCGCGACCGCCGCCACGATCAACATCACGCCATTGCTGGCATCACTTTCAATAAAACTTTTTAGCAGATTTTTTAATTTGCGCGGCTTGTTCAACGTTCATCTTCCTGAGCAGAGACAGAATGTTAACCAGTGTAACGATTCATATAGTTCGTTAAAAGCAGCTTATACCGCGCTATATGCTCGGTTTCGCCGAGCAGTAATAGCAGTAAACGTCGACATTTTTATGAGTGCTGCGGTGAGGGAGAGATAATGCAGCCATCACAGGCAGGGGATTTAAAGTAAAAAAAAGCGGAGCCGGGGCTCCAATGCTGGTCAGTTAAGATTAGATTTGTAAAGGCTGTCACGGTCAAACGTGGCAGCTTTTTTTCCGGGCGAGCGAGCCGCAGTGCGGGCCTGAGCACCTCTGCTGCTGCCGGGCCGTCCTCGCGCCGCTCACGCGGTACCTTCG